>JBBQJG010000072.1:0-20629 GCA_038325725.1 Polyangia bacterium
CGCGCCGTGAACCGAGCCGCGCGCGCGCTCGTCGGCTCCGTCTCCGTCTTGTCTTTGTCTGTCGCTTGCAGCAACCAGGTGGGCGTCAAGCTCCTCCCCGGCGACGGACAGCGCGACGCGACGGCGCTCCGCTTCGCGGGCAGCTTCGATCGCGTCGAGGTGGCGAGCTCTCCTTTTCTCGACGTCCCACGCGACTTCGCCGTCGAGGCGTGGGTGTTCGTCGACCACTACGAGGGTGGTCACGGCGTCTTCAACCGCTGGCAGAACGCGGTGGGTGATTTGCAGCTGACGTTCGGCGTCCCCGAGGCCCTCCCCGCGGCCGAGCTCCCCGCCCAGGATCCCGTTCCGTCACACACGCTCGCCGCTTGGGCCTATCTGGGCGCCAACGGCGGCGCTTGGATCTCGGCGTACTCCCGCACCCTTCCCTCCGTAGGAGCGTGGCATCACCTCGCGATGTCGTACGGCGGCGGCAGCCTCAAGCTGTACGTCGATGGGACGCGCTGGGCCAGCGCGCCGGGGAACGACCCCGTCGCGAACGCTCCGAAGCCTGTCTTCATCGGCGCGACCGCCCGGACCGAGCACCCCTTCGACGTGGTGGACGCGGGCGAGCGGTGGTGGCCGCCGATGCAGGGCGCCATCGCCGACGTACGCCTCTCCTCGATCGATCGCTACCCTTCCGACTTCGCGCCGCAGCGACGCCTGACGTCGGACGACGCGACGCTCGCGCTGTGGCACCTCGACGAAGGGACCGGCGTCGTCGCCATCGACAGCGGCCCGAATCGTCTCGACGGCGTCATCGTCGGCGCCGCGTGGTCCGCGCTCCCGGCGCGTTGAGCGCGCGGCGGAACGGCGGAAATAGAGGCACGCCGCGAACTTTTCTGTCCTGTGCGCAGGCGGCCGAACGACTCCAGAAGCGGAGGTCGTATGCGAGAGAGCCCCCCATCCGGTCTGACTCGAGCGGCGCGACGGCGGAGCGCGGCGCTGCTCGCGGCCGGAGTCGCCGCGGGATTGGGCCTGACCGGCGCGTGCACCGGAGAGATCACGTCGCGCCGATCGGTACAAGGCGGCGGTCAATCGGGCGCTGCCGGCACCGTCGCCGGGAGCGGTGGCACCGGGAGCCTTGGCACAGCGGGCAGCGCGGGCAGCCTCGGCGGCGGAACAACCCCCGCGGTCATTGCCCCCTTCGAGCCGGCGGCGCCGGCCTTCGCCCGGCTCACGGACGCTCAGTACACGAAGGTCATGGGCGATCTCTTCGGGACCGCGGTCCAGGTTCCCGAGCTCGAGGCCGACACGCGCCCCTACCTGTTCTCGGTCATCGGCGCCTCGACGACGACCGTCTCCGAGCACGGCGTCGACCTGTACACGCAGGCCGCGCACACGATCGCGAACACGGCGTTCGCCGACACCACGCGCCGGGCCGCGCTCGTGCCGTGCCCCGTCGCGGCGACGCTCGGCGCCGCGTGCCTCGGCAGCTTCATCAGCGACTTCGGCCTCCGCGCGTGGCGGCGCCCGGTCGACGCCTCCGAGGTCGCGCGCTACCAGGCGCTGGGCGCGATGATCGGCCTGGGTGATCCGTGGAAGGCCCTCGCGTACGTGACCGCGGCGATGCTGCAGTCACCGCACTTCCTCTACCGGGTCGAGCTGGGCGAGCCCGATCCGGACCACGCGGGCTGGATGCGCTACACGAGCTACGAGATGGCGGCGCGCCTGTCGTTCCTCATGCGCAACAGCTTCCCCGACAAAGATCTGTTCGCGGCCGCCGCGCGCGGTGACCTGACGACGACGGCCGGGATCCTCGAACAGGCCAACCGGCTCTTGAACGACGTCGCGCCCACCGAGCAGATGATCAAGCGCCTCTACCAAGAGTACCTCGACCTGCCGCTGCTCGCGGACGTCGTGTTCCCCAAGGCGATGGATCCCAAGGGGACGATGGCCGCGTCGATGGAGAGCGAGGTCGAGGACCTCGTGACGCGCGTCGGGCTCCGCGAGCCCGCGGACATGCGGACGCTCTTTACGACGCGCACGACGGCGGTCAACGCCGACCTCGCCGCGCTGTACGGCCTGCCCCCCGCGGTCGGGATTGCGCTGCAGCCTGCCGACCTGCCCACGGATGGATCCCGCGCGGGGCTCCTCACGACGGGCGCCCTCCTCACGCTCAACAACCGACCGAACCGGACCTCGCCGACGATTCGCGGGTTCTTCGTTCGCCAGCGCCTGCTCTGCGGGACGGTGCCCCCGCCGCCCGCGGGCATCCCGCCCATCAGCGAGAACGACGCGGGTCCGCCCAAGACGATCCGCGAAAAGCTCGAGCTCCATCGCACGAACGCGACGTGCAACGCGTGCCACCAGCTGATGGATCCGATCGGCCTCGGAATGGAGGACTTCGATCAGTTTGGCCAGCACCGCACGACCTACGACACCGGTCAGGTCGTCGACGACGGCGGGGACCTCGACGGCGCCCCCTTCAAAGGCGCCAAGGATCTCGGCGCGCTGCTCGCGCAGGATCCGAGGACGACGACCTGCCTCGTCAAACAGCTCTTTCGGTACGCGTCGTCGCGCCGCGAATCGGACGGCGAGGCGATCGTGCTCGACGGGCTCACGAAGTCGTTCGCGGAAAACGGCTACCTGCTCAAGCCACTGTTGCTCTCGCTCGTGACGAGCGACGGGTTTCGCACGATGAAGCCGGAGGCACCATGATCTCGCGTCGGGCCGTTCTTCGGGGACTCTGGGGCGGCGCCGCCTTCTCGTTGGGCCTGCCGCTCTTCGAGCAGATGCTCAACGAAAACGGAACGGCGCTGGCCGTCGGGTCCGCCTTGCCGAAGCGCTACGGTCTCTTTTTCTGGGGCAACGGGCTGCCGTGGACCTGGCGGAGCCGCGGCAGCACGGACGTCGTCTCGCCCGGCGTCACGCACGATCTGCCGGATTCACTCGCCGACACGTACACGCCGACGACCACGGGCACGACGTGGGCCATGACCGAGACGCTCAAGCCGCTCGAGCGACACAAGGCCAACATCAACGTCGTCACGGGCCTGCAGCCGAAGACGACGATCCCCGGCACGCCCGCCGGCTTGTCCGACGGCCACATGCGCGGCATCTGCGTCTCGCTCACGGCCGACATGATCCAGCCGATGGGCTTCGATCACGACCCGCACATCTTCGCCGTCAACCGCGCGACGCTCGATCAGGTCATCGCGAAGAGCCCGCAGTTCTACACGGACGGCGCGCCGCGCTTTCGCTCGCTCGAGATCGGCATGAGCCAGGCGGTGCTGCACAACTTCGGGACGTGGACCGCGGTGTCGCACAACGGTCCGAACTCCCTCAACCTCCCCATCCGGAACCCGCAGACGTTCTTCGACCAGGTCTTCGCGGTTCGTCCCGAGCTGGCCGAGGTCACGCGCCGGGCGAGCGTGCTCGATGTCGTCGCCGAGGACGCGCGCCGGCTCGAGCTCAAGCTGGGCGCGCGCGACAAGCAGCGGCTCGACGAGCACCTGACCCACATCAACGAGATCGAGCGGCGGCTCAAGGTGGCGCAGGCCGCCTGCACCTCACCGACGCGGCCGGCAAGCACGTTCGACGGCGAGCCGGCCGTGCTCGACAAGCTCGACGTCATGGCCGACATCCTCGTGGCCGCGCTCCGCTGCGACCTGACGCGCGTGTTCTCGATCGCGTTCACGACGGGCGCATCGCTCCTGCAGATGAACGGCGCGGGCGTCATCAACGGACCGGGCGCGCACCAGCTTCACGACGCCTGCCACGGCGGCGAGCGAGACATCATCATCGCCTTCACGAAGCTGAACCTGACGGCGTACGCCAAGCTGCTCGACAAGATGACGGCCGACAAGGACGTCAACGGTCAGACGCTGCTCGACAACTCGTGCATCCTCGGCATCTCCGAGTACGGCGAGGGCTACACGCACAGCAACACGGAGACGCCCGTCATCATGGCGGGCAAGGCGGGCGGCGCGCTCGACACCGGCTGGCACGTTCGCGAGGAGGCGGGCAACCTCGCGCGCGCTCACCTGACGTGCCTGCGCGCCGTCGGCATCAACGTGCCGAGCTACGGCTTCAACGGCGGCGAGACGTCGAGCCCCTTCCCTTTCTTGAAGACATGAGCGGACGTCTTCGCGTCGTCGCTTGGGTGTTGGCGGCCCTCGCGTGCGGGTGCAGCGCCGGCGGCGGCGAATCCTCCAAGCCCGGCGCCGCGGGCGCGGGCGGCGGCGCCGGCGCGCGTGACGCCGCGGCGGGGACAGGCGGCGGCTCGGACACGGACGCGAAAATCGAAGGCGCCGGCGACGTCGTCGTTCTCGACGGCTCGCTCCCAGACGCGTCGATCTCCGACGCGGCGCCAGACGGGCCGGCCGTCGATCGATCGACCGACGTCTACCTCGCTGACGCGCGCGAGGCGTCCGTCGAGGTCGATGTCGATGCCGGCCCGCCACGGCACCGCCTGATGGTCTCCGAGTACCCGGGGCGCATCATGGAGGTCTCGGCCGAGGGCAAGCTGGTCTGGGAGCACAAGACGCCGACGTTATCGGTGATGTTCACGGTGCTCCCGAACGGCAACGTGTTCTATCCGCACGGCGCGCCCACCCCCGGCGCCGAGGAGGTCGACCGCAACCACACGGTCGTGTGGAGCTACGCGAGCACGGCGGGCGAGCTGCTCGGCGGGGAGCGCCTCGCCAACGGCAACACGCTGCTCGGACAGGGCGGCCCCGCGCTCGCCCTCGAGCTCGGGCCCGGCAAGCAGGTGGTCCGCTCGATCGCCGTGCCGACGAGCTTCGCGGCGGCGCACGGGCAGGTCCGTCACGTGCACAGGCTCGACAACGGCCACGTCCTCGCCGCGCTCGAGGGCGAGGGCGCCGTCCGCGAGATCGACGCGACCGGCGCGACGGTCTGGGAGTACAAGGGTCTCGCGAGCGTGCACGACGCCCTCCGACTGCCGAACGGCAACACGTTGATCGGCGGCGGCCAGTCGAAGCGCGTCGTCGAGGTCACGCCGCAGGGACAGGTCGCGTGGGAGCTCGACGCCGCCGTGGCGGCCAAGCTCGGGCTCGCCTGGGTCTGCAACGTTCAGGTGCTCAAGAGCGGCAACCTCTTCGTCACCAACTGGGTGGGCGCGGGCGGCGGCGCCGGCGTCCACGCCTTCGAGGTCACGCGAGACCAACGTGTCGTCTACACCTTCGACGATCACACGCTCGTGAAGTCGGCGACCACCGTCATCGTCCTCGACGACTGACGGGGCCGTTCGCCAGGCATACGCCGTTGAGCACCCCGTTCGTCCGCGGCGTGCCGTGCTTGCCCGCGGGGCAGTCTCCGGGCGCTCCTACCGGCTGCGCCCGTCGAACTTCGTGACGTTCAGGCTGTCGAGCTCGACGCCGTCGAGGCAGCGCACGTTGATGGCGACGGTGTCTCCGCCGTCGCGGCCCTTGCCGCACGCGAAGGACTTGATGCCGCAGGCGGCGCAGAACAGGTGGTGGATGGCGTGCTTGTTGAACTGGTAGTCGGTGAGCGCGTCTTCGCCGCTCACCAACGTGAACTGCGCCGCGGGCACGAACGAGAGCATCGTGCCGCTGCGGCCGCACATCGAGCAGTTGCACGCGATGACGGGCGCGGTGAGATCGATCGACACGCGGTAGCGGACCTTGCCGCACTGACAGCCGCCCTCGTGAATCGTGTCGCCGCTCATGCCCCGAACGTAACCACCCCGAGCCGCGGACGGAAGCCAAGATTCAGCGCCGCAACGGTTCTTTCCCGGTGGCCCTTTTCGTATTCCCTGAATGTCGCCGCTTCGACCCAAAGCGATCCGCGCGCTTTTTTGCGGTCGCGGGCGGGGCGAGGTCAACTCAGGTCATGTCAATCGCAGGGACTCGCCCTTCAGAAGGCGGCACCGAGGTCGGCCTGCGCGGCCGCCTCGCGCAGTTCGGGCTCGCCACGGTGCTCACGTTCCTCGATCTCGAGCGCCGCTCGGGCGAGCTCGTTCTCCTCGTGCCCGCGGGGGTCGGTCGCCTGTGGCTCCACCGAGGCCGCGTCATCCGCGCGCGCATCGAGGGCTCGCGCCGCACGCGCAAGCCGGCCGTCTACGAGATGCTCTCCTGGGCCGAGGGCCGCTTCGCCTTCACCCAAGCCGACACGGCCGCGCTCGACGACGAGATCGGCGCACCCACGATGATGCTGCTCCTCGAAGCCGCCCGCCGCACCGACGAGCTCGAAGGCGGCCACGCGCCCTGAGGGCGCGACGCTCGCCGAGATCGACGAGCGAGCCGCTAGCCGCACGTCACCGTGAGCGACATCGAGTCGCTGCAACCGGGACCACCGTCGGTGATCGTCAGGGTGATCGTCACCGTCACGGGCGTCACCGTCGTTGGACACGTGAAGGTGGGATTCTGAGCGGCCGCCGTGTCGAAGGTCCCGGCGGTCGCGGTCCAGTGAGGGGCGAGCGCGGCGGGCCCGTTGTCCTTGTCGTGCGTGACGCCCGTGAGCGCGATGGAGCCGCCGCTCTCGGCCACCGTCGGGGACGCCGCGACGCCGTCGACGACCGGACAGACGTTGGTCGTGTTGGTGATACTGGCGCTCCCGCCCGAGAGCGTCTCGAGACACACGAAGGGGACGCTCACGGGCGTCGTCGCGTGGGTCGTGACGTCGAAGCTCGCCGAGCCTTGGCAGGTCGCGCTGCCGTCGGCCGCCGCCCCGTTGAGGGTGATGATGTAGCCCTTGCCCGCGGGAATGCCGCCGAGCAACCCCGACAGCGGCCCTGTGCCCGCCACGGCGCTCAGAGTTCCGCTCCGGGTGTAAGAAGCGGGTCCCGAGATCGCGTAGCTCGCCGTCGAGATCGTCACGCCACTTTGCGCGAGGCTCAGCGCGAAGTGGACGCTGCCGAGGTTCTCGGCGCCATTGTTGGCCGTGTCGATGTCGCTCGCCAGATTGCTGCAGCCAAGCCCGACGCTGCCCAGCGCCAGAATCGCCAACAAAGCGGTTTTCTTCATGCGTTCATTTACTCGCTTCTCGTATCGCATCGCGTGACGGTTGAGAGAATGGTGCGTCACCGCCTCGCGAGCTATCCACAGGCTCCGTCCCGGCGACGACCAATTTCGAGCGACGGGCGCGCGATGCGGCTACGCTTCGCGCGCTCTGACTGGCACGAAGAACGACGACGCGTCCGCCGGCACCGGGTTGTTCGTCGCCTCGTGCTCGGTTACGACGACGCGGCGGCGGCGCTTTCTGTGGGCGGCGTGGTGGACCGCGCCGCCCGTGAGGCTGCCGTTTCGCAAGCCGGATGCTTTCGCGGGCGGGGCGCGCAGCCACGACGAGGCGCTGGCGCAAGCGCGCGCCGCCGCGCCTATGCCCCTCGTCGAGACCGAGCCGCGTTGGGCGCGCGCGTGGGCGCGGGTGCTGGTTGGTCAGGCGCCCTGGACCGCGCGCGAGCTCGCGAACGCCAGCGGCGCCCGCGCGCGAACGGCTCGCACCAGCGCGCCGCCTTCAAAGGCGACCGCGACGAGCGCGCCCTCGATCTGGGAGACGCTCGGCATCACGTCGCGCGCGACGGCCGTCGAGCTCAAGCGCGCCTTCAGGCAGCGGGCGCTCGCGACGCACCCCGACCGCGGCGGCGATCCGAGCGCCTTCCGGGCGGTGCAAGCTGCGTTCAAGGAGGCCGAGCGCCGCATCGCCCAGCGCGCCCCCGTGCGACCGCGCTCACGTTGAGGGCGAAAAGCGAACGGCGCCTTGAGGCGCCGCCGCAAAAGCAAACGGCGCCCTGAGGCGCCGTTTGCAGAGTCTAGCGGCACCGTGAGGCGCCGCGCTTTGGGACGGGACTACTGACCGGTCGCGACGTCCGCGGCCGCGTCGACGCCCGCGTCGGTGGTAACAGCGACGTCAACGGGCGCGTCCGTGGTGGTGCCACCGTCGGCGGCGCCATCAGCGGGAGCGTCCGTGCCGGCGTCCGGAACCGGGATCGCCGTGCAGGAAGGACCCGCGTTGACCTGCAGGCCCATCTGCGAGATGCCGGCGACGTTGATCATCGAGCTCACGTCCGCCATGTCGAAGGCAACCGACTCCCACTTGCCGACCTCGAGGTTCACCTGCCCCGAGAGTCGCGTCATGTAGTTGTTGTTGTCGGAGACGTAGAGGACCGCGTACATCGGGCAGCCGTTCTTGAGGTTGCCGCCCGAGACGAGCTTGATCTTCGCGTTGATGATGTAGCCCGTCCAGTCGTACATCCCGGCGCCGTTGCTGAACGCCTGGAAGTCGATCTGATCGCCTTCGAGCCTGAAGGGCACGGTGCCCTTGAGCGAGCCGGACGTCGTCACGCCGTCCGCGTCGTCCGCGCTGTTCCACGCCAGCATCGAGGTCGTCGCGTAGTTGTCGGCCGACGGCGCGCCCGGGGGCGTCGAACCGTAGGACGTGTAGTGCCAGCCGTCGATGGCCGTGTTGAACTTGTACGAGACCGCCTGCGACACGGTGCCCGCGTCGCCCGCGTCGACGCCACCGGCGTCGCTCGCCGCCGCGTCAACGGCGGCCGCATCGGCCTCCGCGTCCACGCCCCCGTCGACGCCCGGCTTCAGCGAGACGATGACGTTGTCGATCTCGAGAATGGCCGTCGTCGCCGTCGGGGTCGGAGGAGGAGGGGCGCCCGCCGCGCCGGCCGCGCCCGTGGTGCCTGCCGTCGCGCCCGCGGCGCCCGCGCCACCGTCCGCGCCCGCCGCGCTGCCACCAACTCCGCCGCCACCCGAGCCCGCAACCTCGGTGCCGCCCGAGCCACCACCGCCCGAGCCGGTATCGCCCGCCGCGCCCGTGGTGCCCGCCGTGCTGCCCGCCGAACCGGTCGTGCCCGCCGCGTGGCCGCCATTGCCGGCGCCTCCGTCGGCCTTTTTGGCGCTTCCGCTATCACAGCCGACGGCCACCGCCGCGACCAAAAAAGTTCCGACCACCAACGACGACAGCAAGTCTCGCTTCAGCATTTTCGGCTCCTCGATATTGAACGTGCGGACAGCCCACCCGTAACGACGGCATCTTTTACCACCGTCGTCGACGGAACGGAATCAAGTCGTCAACCGATGGAGTCCGGACCGTCTCCCCTCCGTCGTTAACGAACGAATTGCTCTCTCCGTCGCTCCACTCTCAACGTTCCGAGGGGGCTGGCGAGGGGGGCCGAGGTCAGGCGGCCTCCAAGGACGTCGGAAAGCGGGCCGTGGCGCCGCCGTCCGTCTGGACCTCGAGATAGATCGCCTCGCCGGCCGCGGTGGCCGCGCGAGGCGCGCGAGACGCGCGGGAGATGTCGGGCTGCATCGCTCCGCCGACGTCCAGCTGGACGGACGTCCCCTCGGGCGTCGACGGTCCGATGACGGCCGTTTCGTGCGCGAGGACGCGATGAGAGGCGGTCACCAAACGAAACTCGAGCTGCATGGGCTTGGAGGACCGCGGGAGCCGCACGGCGACGCGGCTGTCGGGTGACACGACGAGCCCCACGCGGCCTCCCCGGTACATGGCGCCGCTCGAGAAGTCGACGATCAGCGCCACGACTCCGGGGATGAGCCCCGGCAGGAGCCAGAGCAGGTCCATCACCATCGTCCCTGCGTCGATGTTGCCGCCGCGGTTCCCTCGCCGTTCCGGGTAAAGGAGATACCCGCATCCGACGGAGCCCGACCCCAGGGTGAGCATCGTCGTCGCGGCGATCGCGCGGATTGTTCTGCGGTTCATGCGTGTGCCTCGCTTCTTAGTTGGGTCTCGCTCGGAACATCCGCAAGGGCTCAGGGGGGGCCTTTGTGGCCGGCGCGGCCACGCGGGCGCGCAAGATCGCGAGATTTCCGCTGGTCACGGCGTCGGCCGGGTCCCTCGCGAGCGCCGCCTCGTCGAGCGCGATCGCCTCGTCGAGCGCGCCCGCGGCGGCCCGCAGGGTCGCGAGGTTGACCATCGCGGACGTGTCTTCCGGATCGAGCGTGAGCGCGCGCCGAAAGGCGCGCTCGGCATCGGCGAGCCGGTTGCGCTGCGCCAGAAGGACACCGCTGTTCACCCACGCCTCCCCGTAGTCGGGCTTGAGCGCGAGGGCCTCCTCGTAGAGGTCCAGCGCCTCGTCGGTGCGGCCCTCGTTGCTCAGCTCCACGGCGAGGCTGTACGCGGCGTCGGTGTTCATGCGGGCGCACGGCACGGCGAACGGGTTCCAGGAGGCCTGCTGCGGGGTCGTGCCGCGGCACCCGTCGCCCACCCAGGGATCGGCCAACCCGCCCTGGCCGAGATTCGCGAGCGCCCAGACCGCTGCGCCGCCCCCCAACGCGATGAGGCGGCCCCGGCGCGATGCCTCCGTCGCGAGCCAGCGGACACCTTCGGCCCCGAAGATGACGAGGGGAGGCACGAGCGGCATGCGATATCCCGAGGTGACGAAGAAGGCGACGACGCCCGCGGCCGACAGGGCCACCCACGCGGCGAGCAGGGGCGCCCGGCGCGCCCCCACCACGAGACCGACGACCGCGAGCGGAAGGAGGGCCCCAAACGGAAAAGAGAGGATGGGGATCTTCCACAACAACAGCCGCAACACGGGTGAGTCCGCGCGCGCGGGATAGATGGCTTGGTTGCGACCGATCTCGCCTCCGCCCGCGAGCAGTCGCAGCTTGCGCGCCTGGAGGGCGACAAAGGCGGCCGGCTGGGCGCGCGCGAAGTCGAAGACCTTGCCGACGAAATAGCTCGAAGCCGCGGCGTCGCCCCTGACCCCGGCGCGCACGGGCTCGTCAGAGAGCCGCTTCCACTGGCGGTCGGGGCGCAGCGCCACGGTCGCGTCGTAGTGCGGGTTGTTGCCGAGATATAGATTGATGCCGCCGTTCACCGAGATGACGACCAGCTCGTCGCCTTTGATGAGGTTGCGCAAGGTCACCGGGGCGAGCACGAGCGCGACCCCGAGCAGGACGAAGCCCGCGCGCCGGCGCGCAAAAAGGGCCAGCGCCACGGCCAGCAGCAGCGACGTGGCCGTGACGATCGACGCCGCTCCCGCCAAACAGCCGGCCAGTCCCCAGCGCCACCTCGACTTGTCGGCCGCGTGCGCGATCGCGAGCGCCGCGAGCTGAAGCGTGATCGTCAGCGTCGGCGTCAAGAGCTCGCCGTCGAAGTAGATGAGCATCGCCTGGAACGCGGTGGCGACGCCGGCCGCGAGCCCGACGCCGCGCCCAAAGAGGCGCGCGCCCAGCCAGGCCGTCAAGCACACGGACGAGGCCCCGGCAAGCGCCTGCATCAGGCGCGGAAAGAGAAAGCTTCCGTCGGAGACGACGCGGCAGAGCGCGAGGAAGTACGGATACCCAGGCGGCTGCCAAAATACGGCGTCGGGATGGCCGCGGCCGGCGGCGATGGCGCGCGCGGCGACGTCGTAGGTCTCGGCGTCGATGATCGGATGATCGAAGTACAACGAGCCGCGCATCGCGAGGATGTGGAGCAGGCGCAGCGCGAACGCGAGGGCGAACAAGCCGAACAGCGTGCGCCGGGACAGCCCTTCGGCGGCGGCTCGCGGTGCGAGCCTTTCGGAGTTGGCTCGCGGTGCGAGCCCTTCCGAACCGGCCCGCGAAGCCCCCCGTTGCGCGCGCCGGGACATTGCGTGGTCGCTCAACTTCCTGCCGCCCCGCCTGCAAAAATGCCGCGCCTCCTGCTGGAAAACAAGCACCGCACGCTGGACCGCTGGACCCGCGCGTCGTACGTTCGCCGCAGCATGCCCGAACCGACCAAGTCCAAGCCCGCGCGTTCCGGCTTCTTGATGGTCGTGGGAGCGTTGATCGTCGTCGCGGCCGTCATTGCGATCGTCGTGCATGCGGGCGAGGGGGGGCGAGCCTCCGACCCGCCCGGGCCGCCCATGACGAACGTCGACGTCGTCTCGGATCCCGTGGGGGCGTCCGTGTTCAACGCCGATGGCGGGCTGATCGGGATCGCGCCGTTGGTGATTTCGGTGCCCAAGAGCGACAAGGACCTCGTCATCATCACGAGGGCCGAGGGCTACCAGGATCGACGCTCGACCGTTCCCCTCTACGCAGCCAGCGGGAGAATCGACGTGGAGCTGATCCGGATCGGCGAGAAGGAGCGTCCCGTGAAGGCGCTCCCGGACGGCTGGGTCCCGTAACTGGCCCCCGCAAGACGACGGCCAACCGACGGCTAATCGGCGATCGCGTCGCCCGCGGCGTCCGCGGCGTCCGCGTCGACGGTCTGCGAGCCACCGTCGCTGCCGACATCTCCACCAGCGCCGCCGGCACCGATGTCTCCGCCAGCGCCACCAGCTCCGGCGGCACCGATGTCTCCACCCGCGCCGCCTCCGGCTCCGCCCGAGCCCGCGTCAGGCTCGGGGGGAATGCGGCTCAACGTCAAGCTGCGCGTCCCGGCCTTCAACGCCAGCGCCGTGCCGTTCGTGCCCGCCAGCTGCAACGTCTGCCCGTCGGGACTCACGCAGAAGGTCGCGTCTCGCACCGTGCGCCGCGAGGGATTCGTCTCGTAGAAGTTGCCTTGGCCGGCGATGCTGTAGTGATGGATGATGCTGCTGCCTGGCTCCACCGTCCATGTGCCCTTGTCGCCCACGGAATTCGTGTCGGTCTCGGTGTAGTTGAACAAGCAGTCGCAGCCGTCGCCCCCCTCCACGCAGCGGAATGACGGCGTGCCATCGAGGCTCATGTACGTCGTCGTCGACGCTGGGATCGAGAGGTTCATCTTGTCGGCGAGGATGGCGCACGTCGTGGGCGTCCCGTTCGGCCCCAGGTTCGCGCCGTTGACACCCAGGCACGAGCGCGCGAGGTGGACGGCCGTCTCGGAAATCGCCGTGAGGCCGTACGTATAGGTGTGGTCGGGGAAGAACGTCACGATGCCTGAAATGACGTGGTCCGGGTTCGGCACCGGCGTCTTGGGCGTCGCCAGGTTCCCGTCCTTGTCGAATGTCAGATCCCAGCACTGCGTCCCGCTCGTCACCGCCGGCCGCGCGGCGCCCGACTCGGGTTCGTAGTACGGCGCGTTGTTGGCGTAGTTCTGCGCCATCCGCGTGACCGTCTCGAAGGTGCAGCTCAGGGCCGGCTCGATCATCCACGCGCCCGTCGGATCGCCGCCGCAGGCGCCGACGACGTCACAGCCGCCCGTCGCGCCCTTGGCCTTGCAGCCGGACAAAAACAGCGCCGCCGCAGCCAGCGCCGCGCCAGGCAGACTCAGGTTCGCAAGCCGTCGCGTGTTCATCGTCGTGCGCCCTCGCCCCCCAACCCTACATGGGCGAGAGCACGATCGTGCGCAGCCCCTGAATGGTGAACAGGCTGCCCCCATTGGGGCCGGTCAGCTGGAGCCGGTTGCCGGCAGCGCAGTACGAGGCGCGCATCGTCATCGCCGGCGCCTGCGAGCTGCTCGAGATGCCGTTGTACATGAAGACGCCGAGCCCGCTCTCCTGGAGGAGCGTGCCCGGCTCTCCCACGGGAAGGGCCCAGGTGCCCGCGTCGTCGATCTGAACGGTGTAGGCGGCGACGCAATCGCAGCCCGCGTCCGCGGCCAAGGTGCACTTGATGGCGCCGCCGTCGAGGCCAGCGAAGCTGGGCGGCACCGTCATGAGCAGGGGGATGTAGTACTTGGTCAAGCCCGTCGCGAGGACGTCGCAGATTCCGGGCCCGGGCAGGCCGGTCTTGTCGTCCGGATGGCCGCCGCCGCTGGCGAGCAAGCAGCGCGGCGCGAAGTGCGTCGTGTTGCTCTCCGCGGAGAAATTCTTGGTCGAGAAGATGAGCTGGGTCGTGTACGAGTGATCGGCGTCGAAGAGCTTGAACGTGCCGTCGATCAGCTCGGGCGTCTCGTGCCACAGGTTGGCGTTCGTGACGGTGTCGTCCGGATTCAAGACGAGGCTGAGGCACCAATCGCCGCTCGTCGGCTGCTGCAAGACGACCGGGTTCGGCTGCGGCGGGGCGATCGTTGGCGACTGCGGCGTTCCCGTGTGGCTGGTGAACTCCGTCACGTCGACAGGCTGGTTCGGACGAACGACCGGAACCTGGCAAGAGTCGGCCACGCTCGTGACCTTCCAGTTCCCCGTGGGATTCCCGGTGCAACTGTCCAGCGCGGGGCAATCGCCCTTCGCGCCGGCGCCGCACCCGAGCAGCCCGAGCGCGCCGAGGCCCAGCGTCAGACGCGCCACGCGTCGGAGACGGCCTCCGGAGAGGACCTCCCTCTTGGCGTCCACGTCGGCGTCGACATCCAGCTGCACCTGCACCTGCACCTGCACCTGCACGTTGCCCCTCGCCTCCCGTCTCAAAAGAAGAACCACCAGGCAGCCTCGGCGCGGTTGTTCTTCGCGATGACCCCGTCGCCATAGGTCTGCTGCATCATCGAATACGACAGCGCCATCTGGAAGGACGGCGTGATCGACCACCACAAGGTGCCATCGATGTTGTGGCCCTTGTCCCACACGAAGTACCGCCCTTGCCGGGGCGTCAGCGACATCGCGTTCGTCGACCGGACCTGCGAGTACGTCCCCGACAGCGAGAGCATCTTCCCGTCGCGGAAGGGCAGATGATAGTGCGCGTTGACCATCATCCCTTGCCAGTTGATCGTGCGCAGCTTGCCGTCGACGTCGAAGGTGACGATGCCGTTGTCGATGTTCGGCGTATACGTCGGCGCCGGCAGCACGTTCTTCGGATTCGGCAGCGACGGAAACAGGACGCCGCCGTTGAGCGTCAGGTACAAGTCCGCGATGCCCGTTCCCGTCGAGACCTCGCCGGTTACCGACAGCGTGTTGCTGAGATTTTTCCCTCGTGCGGGAATGATCGGGAGGAAGAGCGAGACCACCGCGCCATAGCCGTGCGCGATCTGCGGATCGCCCGCGAGGGACTGGAAGTCGGTGACGGCGAGACGCCGCCCGACCGCCGACAGACCGAGCGCCGCCGGGGCCGACTTGGCCGGCCGCGGACCTTGCGCCGAGGCGCCCTGCCAGCCGTTGAACGTGAGCTTGAGTCCTGCCTGTAGGTCGGGCGTGCCCGAGTCCCGCGTCGCCGGACGAACACCCGCCGCCGCGATCTCGATGTTGAGGGGCTGGGTCTCGAAGACGTGCGAGAGGCGGAGCTGCACGTTGCGGTGAAAAACCTCGCCCATGACGCCGAGGAAGTGCGGCGTGCTGGGGAAGAACCCCTGCCCGCCCCAGCCGAACAGATCGAACGTCTGACCGACGAGAAGATCGACGACCGGCGTCTCGAGCTTGGCGAAGTACTGGCGCAGGCGAATCGACGCGTAGGTGTAGCTCTGATCCTGCGTGGCGTTCGACGCCACGACGCCGAAGAAGTCGGCCTCGAACTGGGCCGAGGTCTTCAGATCACCGAAAGCGGGCGCGGCCACCTTGTAACCGAGGCGCGAGTCCTTCGGCGTGGCCTGGAAGCGCGGGTTGTCGCCCGCGATCGTGTTCGGACGCGCGATGTTCTGATCGAGGATGGTCTCGGAGAAGCTCTGGGTCGAATCGTGGATGGCGTCGAGCTCGACCCACCCGTAAAAGCCCATCTGCCAACCCGGCTCGCCCGAGCTCAGCGGCGCCGGCGATTTTGCCGCAGGAGCCGAAGCAGGCGGGCTCTCCGTCTTCGTGTTCGGGGGCGCCGCCGGTTCAGCCGCGGGCTCCGGGGGGCCTTCGACAGTCGCCGCAGCGGCGACGTTTACGGTCAACATCGACAGCGTGGCGATGGCGATCGCGGTTACGCCGCTTCGCCCTCTGCCGTCCCTCCAACCCTCGCGATCGCCCATTCGGTGCGCGGTCAATACCGTGCCGCGCTGGCTCGTAGCAACTGAATTTTGGGCACGACGTCGCATCCGGACCTCAGGGTGCGCACCAGCGGAGGAGTGCCCTTTGCACAGGTGCATCGCTGTCGGAGAAAATGCCACAGCGTCGTCGAAGGGGCGTGGGAACATCCACGTTCTGGAACCAATAAAGCCGTATGCGCGTAGGGTGTAAACCTCGCGCCGCGGGAAATTCGGCTTTTCGAAGATCCCTACTCTGAGCCGTCAGGAGTTCATCCATGCTCAACGTTGACCACCGGTCCTCCCTCTCAACCCTCGCAGCCTTGCTGCTCCCCGCAATGCTGACGCTCGTCGCCTGCGGCGGCGGCGGTGGCGCTACCCCCGGAAACGCCGGGACGACAGGCTCGGCCGGCGTCGGCAACGGCGGCACCACCGGGACTCAGACCGGCGGCACCACCGGGACGCCCACGGCCGGAACCGGGGGCATGTCGGCGACCGGCGGCACCACCGGGACGCCCACGGGAGGGACGATGGGCGGGACCGCCGCCCAGTGCGATACGTACTGCACGAACATCACGGCAAACTGCACCGGCCCGAAGGCGCAGTACGCGGACAAGGCCAACTGTTTGAAGGTCTGCTCGAAGCTGCCCGCGGGCACGGCGACGGACGCCACGGGCAACACCGTCGGCTGCCGCAACAACGCGGCCAAGACGGCCGCCGCGAATCCCATGGGATGCTGGGCCGCTGGCCCGATGGGCTTCGGCACCTGCGGCTCCGAGTGCGACATCTTCTGCGGCGTCGCCACGACCTACTGTTCGGCGGCCGGCGGGTACGCTGGCGCCGCGCTCTACGCCTCGGTCGACGAGTGCCTGACCGACTGCGGAGGCTGGGGCCACGAGGTCGATCCCGCAAAACCCGGCATCTACAGCGCCAACTACACGCCGGGCACGGCCGCCGACAACACGATCGACACGAGCGACTGCCGCGCGTACCACCTCTTCGTCAACGCCTTCGGGAGCGCGGCGGGTGCCCAGGCCATGCACTGCCCGCACGCCGCCAACAAGAGCGCCCCCTGCGGCCCCGGCTACACGCCGGCCGTCATCACGCAGATGGACGGCGGCGAGAGCGACGGGCCCGTGTCAACGGGCGTGACCGACGGTGGCTACGTGAACATCATCAACAGCACCACCTGGACCGAGACCAAGTACCCGCCGGCCATGCGCAAGATGTTGCTCCGCGACGAAGGCGACCCCCACGTCGTCATGATCGATCTCTCGAAGACGCCCATCATGCAGTGGAAGACGGTCGCGGGTGGCGGCTGGGCGCGCGCGGCTCAGCTCATCGGCAACAACCAGATCCTCGGTGGTCGCGCCGACGGCTACGAGGTCTTCGACTACACGAGCGGCACGATCGTCAAGTCTGTGAAGAGCTTCGGAAACACGCAGTCGGCCTATCGTCTGGCCAACGGCGAGACCATGCTGACGACCAGCGGCACGGTGCTCAAGTTCCTCGACAAGAACGACGCGCTGTCGCACCAGATCTCCTACCCGGGCTATGGCTACGTTCGCGTGGCGCGGCCGACCCGCAACGGCACCTTCTTGGTGCCTGCGGACCAGACCGTCTTCGAGGGCGACTCCAAAGGCAACGTCTTGTGGAAGGCCTCGGGCGGCGCCGGATGGGGACATATCTGGGAACCGTTGCTCCTCGGGCCCCCGGTTGGCGGCGGAAAGTGGAACGACGGTGACACGCTGCTCTGCAACGCGTTCGGCAAGTCTTGCGACGTCATCGACAAGGTCACCCACAAGGTCGGGTTCCGCTTCGGCATTACCGTCCCGGTGCCCGCCACGGTTCGCCCGAACTTCTTCTCGGAGTTCGAGATCCTCCCCAACGGCAACATCTTCTGCTCGAACTGGCAGGGCCACGGCACCGGCAACGGTGGCAACGGTCTCCAGGTTCTCGAGTTCGATCCCACGGGCGCGCTGGTGTGGTTCTGGAAGCAGGACCCGACGATCTTCTCGTCGATCCAGGGCGTCCAGGTCATGGACGGCAAGGACCCGAAGTACTTGCACGTGCAAGAGACCAGCAACAACAGCACCTGGCAGCCGGTCATCCCGACGCCGTAACTCCGACTCCCAAGGCCGCGTCCGAGACGATTCGTTTCGGGCCGCGGCCGGCGTCTCATGAGCACCGCCTTCGTCCTCGACCTCGAACCCGCGCCGGGTGATGACGCCCGGCGCGAGCGACCGCGCGTCGTCGCCGTCGTGCTCGCGCACAACGTCGAGGGCATGCTGGGCAAGGCCCTGCGGAAGATCCCCGCGGACCTCGTCGACGAGATCTTCGTCATGGACGACGGCTCGACGGACGGCACGTTCGCCGAGGCGCGCCGGCTGGGCGTCCCCGTCTTTCGCAACGAACGAAACCTCGGCTACGGCGGCAATCTGCGCCGCGGCCTCACGCGCGCCGTGCGCGACTGCGGCGCCGAGTACGTCGTCGAGATCCACGGCGACGGCGCCCAGTTCAACCCACGGGCGATCGCCGCGGCGATCCCGATGATGAACGACGGCGTCCCGTTCATCATGGGCTCTCGCTTCATCGAGCGCGGGGGCGCGCGCCGCAACGGCATGCCATGGCTCCGACTCATCGCCAACCGGTGCCTGAGCGCGATCTCGAAGCGCGTGCTCGGCCTCCCGCTGAGCGAGTTCCACTCGGGCTTCCGCGTCTACTCGAAGTCCTTCGTCGAGACGATGCCGCTCGAGGCGAACTCGCCCAACCACCTGTTCAGCTTCGAAGTGCTCGCGCAGGCGGCCTACTTTGGCCAGCGCGTCGCCGAGGTCCCCGTCGACGCGGACTACTTCTCGGAGCACACGTCGATCTCGCTCCGCGCCGCCGCGATCTACGCGTTCGCGACGCTGACCTGCCTGGGCAAGTACCTGCTCGCGAAGGCGGGCCTGCGCCACTCGGCAATTTTCCCGCGCCGGTAACCGTCGCTTCGCTCGCTCGCCGGAGCTCACGTCGCTTCGCTCGCCGGAGCTCGCGTCGCTCGCCGGAGCTCGCGTCGCTTCGCTCGCTCGTCAGACCCGGAGCCGGACCAGGCAGCCACACTTCGGTGTCATGCCCGCTCGCCTTCGGCTCGCATCGGGTCTCCATTCGCGTCTGGCTACGCGCGGCTTCACCCACACCGCCAATTCGACGCTTCCACCGCTTGTTTGCTCCCTCCGGGCCGCGGTCTCGCCTTACACCACCTCTGCCACCAGGACTTTTCGCCGCCGAGGGGCATCCGCTCGCCGTCGAACACCCCGAGACCGCGACCCTCCGGCGAGCCCTATTCGGAGCCGGACGCGGATGCCCCTCGGCGACGAAAAGTTAGTAAGCGGCCCGCGACGCCGAAATTGGTGTGGCGGTGAAGCCGCGCGGTAGCTGACGCGACCTTCCGGCTCCCACTCTGATCCGGCGAGCGAGTCCGCGACGCGAGCTCCGCCTCTGCCGTGCGAGCGAGCGAAGCGACGCGAGCCTCCGCTCCTCAGGGGCAACCCGTCGCGGTCTGACCCGCCCGCCAGACCTCGCCCGCGGGGCGCTTGAAGACCGCCTTGCCACCCCGCTCGACGGTCATGTTCTGCAAGTAGATGTGGTCGGAGGGCGCGTCGTCCCAGGGCTTGCCGACGATGTCGAGATCACCGTCGCAGTCGACGTCGCCCACGCGCGCGTCGTGCCCGCGCGCGACCTTCGAGATCGCGTGCTCCGTGAAGGTGCCCTTGCCGTCGGTGTTCTCCCAGATCCACGCGTTGCCAGAGCTCTCGCCGCCGTAGATGTCCAGGTCGCCGTCGTTGTCGAAGTCGAACGCGTAGATCGCGTGCAGCTTGTTCTTTCCCGTCGCGAGGATGTGCAGCGTCCACGTCGTCGCCTGGCCGCCGCCGTTCTCGACCCAGGCGGCGCGCCCGCCGAAGTGCGTGCACATGACGAGGTCCAGATCGCCGTCCCCGTCGACGTCGCCTACGTTCACGAGCGGCGAATCGTCGAAGCCCGTTGTGATGTGGACGGCCTCCCACTGCTTTCCCTTGCCGTCCACGTTCCGGTACCATCACTGATTGCCGACGACGATGTCGTTGTCCTTGTCGCCGTCGAGATCGCCGAAGGCTCCGCCCTGCGTCTGCACGTTCTGCAAGGACGCGCCGAGCGGCCACGGCATCGTCGGGTCGACGCCCGGCGCGCGCCACTGCGGGCTGTACGAGTTCCAGACGAAAAGCATGTCGGGCTTGCCGTCGCCCGTGACGTCGCCGACCGATACGTCCTCGGCCCCGCCCGCGACGCCCGTCGGAAAGCGGGTCCACGTGCCCGTGCGCGCCGTCGACGTCAGCTTCGGGTTCCGGTACCAGGAATCACCGGCGATGACGTCGACCCAACCGTCGTCGTCGACGTCGCTCGCGTTGCCACCGCCGGGCGAGGCGTGCCCCGTGCCGACCATGTGCTGCACCCAATGGTCCGCGGTGCAGTACTCCCACCAGTACATCGGACCGCCGCGCTGGCCCGACGAGAAATCGAGATCGCCGTCGTGGTCGAAGTCCGCCATCCCCGTAATGCCGATGGCGAGGTTGCCGCCGAGCGTGCCGATCCAGTGCGAGCTGAACGGCAGCTTTTGATCGATCGGATCGACCTTGAAGGTCTCCTTGCCTGCGGGAGGGGCCGTCCGCAGCACCGTGTCGGTGCAAGAGCCGAGGGGCCGCCCGCCCGCGCCGCCGGCGCCCAAGGTCGTTCCCGCGGCGCCGCCAGCGCCCGCCGTGCCGGTCGCGCCGCCAGCGGCCCCCGCCGCGCCCGTGGCGCCACCCGCGGGATGGCCCGCGCTGCCCGTCGAGCCGGCGCCACCGGCGATGCCCGCGCCGCCCGTCGAACCAACGCTGCCCGCGTTCCCCCTGGTGCCGGCGGAACCGACGCC
>JBBQJG010000073.1:0-20593 GCA_038325725.1 Polyangia bacterium
CCCTCGGTGGCGAAAAGTTAGCAAGCGGCCCTGGGCGCCCGAGGTTCGGGGGCGCCGCAGGCCGCGCGGTAGCCAGACGCGAGTGGAGGTCCGATGCGAGCGTAGCGAGCGAGCGACGACCACGCCCCCCGGGCCTGATGCGAGCGTAGCGAGCGAGCGTCGACAACCCGGCAGGCAAAAAAAAGGCCCGGGTGGCTTGAAGCCCCCGGGCCCGATGCGAGCGAGCGTAGCGAAGCGAGCGAGCGGTCGGCGGCGCCTAAGCGCCCGACAACGCGTAGAGCTTGTCGTTCGCCGCCTTGACGTAGTTCGGGTCGGACGCTTTCCCGCTGTTCGTCACGAACTTCTGCAGGTAGTCCCGCGCCTTGTCCTTCTGGTCGTTGCCGTGGGCCTCGTCGTACCAATCGCTGTAGGCCATGCCCGCGTTGTAGAGGGCGTCGTACAGCTCGGGGTCGAGGTCGATCGCCTTTTTGAACTCGGCGGTCGCCTGCTCGAACTGCTTGAGGTTCTTGAGCGCGAGCCCATAGCCGTTGTGGCACTCACCGTCGTCTTCCTTGGCGGTCACGCAGCCCTGGAAGACCTGCGCGGCCTCCTTGTTGAAGTCGTAGTCGAGGTACAGGTACCCGAGCGCGACGTACGACTTCGAAAAGCGCGTGTTGTCCTCGATCGCGTGGCGGAGCGCCTCATCGGCCTCCTTGGGGCGATCGAGCATCTTGTAGACGAGGCCGAGGCGCCACCACGACTTGAAGAGCTTCGGGTCGGCGACGGTCGCTGCCTTGAGGGCCTTCTCCGCCTGGTCGACCTTCTTCGACTCGAGGTACGCCTCACCGAGGTCGTACTGGTAGTTCGCGTTGTTCGGAGCGCGCGACACGGCCGCTTCGAACTGCTCGGCGGCTTTGTCCCACTTGCGCTGCTTCTGATAGACCTTGCCCAGATTGTAGTAGGCGATCTCGTACGTCGGATCGGTCGCCATCGCCTGCTTCAGGTCCTTCTCGGCCGAGTCGTACAGGTTGTTCTTGAACTCGTCGGCGCCCTTGTTGGCGTATTCGATCGCCTTGATGCGCTCCTGGCTGCAGACGAAGCCTTCGCAGGCCGGGAGCACGCAGGAGATCGTCAGGACGATCGCGAGCGGGTTAATGGTGCTGCCGACGTTCTTCGACATGGCCTTCGACATGGCTACTCTCCACCGCCCGCGGGCGTCAGGACGAACGGATACGAGACGATGACGATACCGCCACCGAGGGGCTTCGGGAACTCCCAGCGGCGAACCGCTTGGACCGTGCAGTTCTCGACGCGGGCGTTGCCCATCGTCGAGTTCTGGAGCACCGACGCGATCACCTGGCCGGACGCCGCGATGGTGAACTGCACCATGATGCGACCACCGAGCTCGGGCTTCTTCGTCAGCTCCTGCTCATAGCAGTACTTCACCTCGTTGATGTGGCGACGAATGATGCGGCGGATGATCTCCTTGTCGAGAGATCCTCGAACGTTCGCCACGCCAGGGATGACGTCGGGCGCGTGGGCGCGACGACCGCCGAGGCCGCCGGCCCCGCGGCCGTAGCCGGAGCCGTTGCCGCCGCCGCCGCCCTTGCCAATCGTGCCGAGGTTGCCGAGGCCGATCGTGCCTTCGCCCGTGCCGCCGCCGCCCGAGCCGGTGCCGACGAGGCCGAGACCACCGACGCCGTAGGCCTCGCCGATCTGGTTGCCGATGAGGCCACCCAGAACGTCCTCGGCATCCGAGCCGAGCGCCGAATCACGACCGAAGATAGACGCGATGTGCGAGCCCTCGTTCATCTTGAGGACGCCGAGGATGCCGGCGTTCTTGGCCTGCTCCTCAGCGAGCTTCTTGGCGAGGTGCGGATCCGGGTTGTCCTTCGGACCCTTGAGGCCGTACAGACCCTCCTTGTTCTTGGAGGTCTTCTTGCCCATCTTGCCTTCTTCGCCCTTGTGGCGCTTGCCCTTGCCGCCCTGCTCTTCCTTCTTGTTGGACTTGAGCCAATCGGGAATCTCCTCTTCCTTCTCCTCGGGCGGCTTGATGAGGAACTTCACGAAGCGGTTGTCCGAGTTGAATAGATCGAGGGAAAGCGACTTCGGGTCCGGGGGAACAGAGAAGATCATGAGGAGGAACAGCAGCAGCGCGACGGCCGAGCCGACCGTGTAGACCTGCTCGTCCCAGCGCCACGTGAGGAACGGAACCTCGATGGCGCGCGGCCGCGCCGTCGCGGCCACGAGGAACGACGTCTCGCCGCAGTCGAGCTTCGCGCGCGCGCCCTGCGGCAGCGAGAAGCTCGATCCGCGCTGCCCGATGAACTGCTGCAGCGGGTAGAGCTGGTTGTCGATGAAGACCTCACCCGTCATGCGCGGCGTGACGTTCACCGTGTAGTCGCCGCCCTGGGCGGAGACGAGCGGGTGCGACGGCGACGGCACGTACTCGGGCGAGACGGGCGCGTCGACCTCGGCGTCCGAGCCGATGATGAAGTTCGGGCTCGTCTTGCCGCGGCGCTTGAGTCCCATGTACGGCAACACGATGCCCAGGATGAGGCCGCCGAAGAACAGGCCGGCCGTCGCGTTCGAGCGCGACTTCCACGGGAAGGCCTTGGCTTCCTGCCCCGACGTCGTCCACGCCTCGAACGCCGCCTGCTCGTGACCGATGTCGATCGCGAGCGTCACGAACGAGAGGATGCCGATGAGCGCGGCGGCCATGCCCGCGTACATCATCGTCGTGCCCTGGCTGTGCGTGCTCTTGCCCTCGGGGTTGAAGAGGTGGCGCGTGCCCGTGACGACGCCGCGGAAGACCGTCTGGACCTCCATGGCGCGCGAGCCGTCCATCATCTCGACCTCGGCGCTCGCGGCGTTGCCACCGCCGAAGGCGGGCGCCGCGTAGGCGGGTGCCTGCGCGGGCGCGAAGGCCGTGGGCGGCGGCGCAAACGACGAAGCCGGGGGCGGCGCCGCCGCGGCGGCAACCCAACCACCCGGGGGCGGCGCCATGCCGAGGGCGGTCTTCTGCTGAACGCGGGGCGCAACCGCCTGGGGCGGCGGCGTGAGCGCGGCCTGCGCCTCGAGGAAGGTCACGACGACCCGGCTGTCGCCGAACATGACCTCGTCACCCGACTGGAGCCGCGTCTTGCTGATGCGCTCGCCGTTGACGAGCGTTCCGCGCGTCGAGCCGAGATCGATGATGTGAATCTCGTCGGCGCCCGTCACCTCGATGACGGCGTGCATCCGCGACACCGTCTCGTCGTCGATCCGCAAGTGCGACGACGCGAGCTTGCCGACCTTGATGACGTCCTGGGTGAGGACCTCTTCGCGAACGAGCGCGTCCCCTTTGTAGATCTCGAACTTGATGGGGACCTTCACATCGGCCATGGGCTGCTCCTCACGGTGTTCGGGACTTCGGGGTTGAAGTCCTGCGGGTGGTCAGACAACCGACAGGCCACTCGGTTCCCAAAAATCTCAGGGATTCGACGGACGGGCCCCGGTCAGGGGCGAACCACGCGAAAAGGGCCCGCCGCGCGTGACGCGGGCGAGCCCTTCAATTCAAATGAAACAGGCGATCAGACGGAAACCGAACTAGACGTCTTCGAGGGACTTCAGCATCTCCGGAATGAAGTCCTTCCGGATTTCGATGAGGCTGGAGTGCTCGGTCTTCTTGAGGGAGTTGACCAGCTCGCCATCGGGACGCTGCAGGTCGCCTTCGACCATGTCGTCCTCGAAGTCGTAGACGGTCTTCGCCTTGTACTGAACGCCGTCGCCTTCGGCGCCGGCGGCCGGTGCCTTGGCGGTTTCAGCGAGCGCGACATTGGACGCTCCAAGGAGCCCAAACAGAGCCAATCCGAGTACGAGCTTCATGGTGTTCCTCCCGGTTCGCAGAATCTTACCGAATTTGGCACCCCAGGGTTAGCCCCCCCAGGGCGGACGGTCATTTCTTCTTCGACTTTTTGTCGGGCTTGGCGGCCTTGTCCGTGCCCGGGGACGGCGGGGCATCAGCCGCCGGGGGCGCGGTGCCCGCAGGGGCGCCCTTGTCGGATCCGGGGGCCATGTCCTTGCCCTTGGCTCCGTCAGCAGCGGCCTTATCAGCTTTCTCCTGGGCCTCCTGCTTCTTCATCTGCTCTTCCATCTGCTTCTGCTGCTCTTCGGCCTTCTTCTGCATCTCCTCGGACTCGGCCTGCATCTTCGCGGCTTCGTCGAGGGCGACGTAAATTTCGTCGATGTCCTTGATGCGCTTCTCGGCGTCCTTCTTCAGCCCCTCGGGCGTCGAGCCCTTCGAGTGCGAGAGGAACTGGCGGTAATAGTCCTGCGCCTGGTGGAGCGAGGGCTTCTGGCCGTCCTTGTAGTCCTGATATAGGAGGCCGAGGTTGAAGTAGCTCGACGGGTTGTCCGAGTCGAGCTTCTGGGCGGCCTTGTACTGCGACTCCGCGTCCTCGATCTTCTTGTTGCCGCGCAGCGCGACGCCAAGGCCGATGGCGGCCTCGTAGTTCTTCGGCTGCATCTTGAGCGCCTCGCGGAAGTTCTCTTCCGCCGTGGCGTAGTCGCGGTTGTTGAGCGAGAGCGCCGCCAGATTGAGGCGCGCCTCGGCGAAGCCGCCGTCGAGCGCGACCGCCTGCTTGAACTGCTTGATGGCGGGGCTGATGTTCTTCTTCTTGAGCTCGACGAGACCGAGGGTGTTGTAGACCACGGCGAGCTGCTTCTTCATCTCGGGCGTGACGCCCGTGCCCGCCTCGCGAACGTTGACCTCTTTGGCGAGCTTGCCGTCGTCGTCGGCCTTGTCAGCGTCCTTGCCCTTGGCCTTCTTCGCGCCCTTCGTTTTGCCGGCCTTCGCGTCGGCGGCCTCTTCGACCTTCTCCTCCTCGAACTTGCCGGTCGCGATCTCGTCCGCTTTGCGGATGGCCTGGTTCCCGACGAGCTTGGCCATGTCGAGCATGTTCATGTCGTAGTAGATGTACGCGAGCGTCGCGAACGCCTGGAGGTTGTTGCTGTCCAGGGCGAGCACGGAGCGCAGATCACTGACGGCCTGGCCGACGTACTGCTTCTTCGACGACGAATCGTCGGCACGGTGGGCCTTGTCGCGCAAGATGAGGGCGCGGTTGTTGCGCGCTTCGACGGTGTGGAGCGGGTCGACCTCGATCGCCCTCGAAAATAGGCTCTCGGCCTTGGCCAGGTCGCCGTTCTTCCAGGCGATGTAGCCCAGGTTCGCGACGGCCGGGCCGTACTTGGGCAGGCCTTCCCAGATCTTGACGGCGTCGTCCTCGTTGCCGCACTCCGCGAGCACAGCGCCCTGGTTGAAGCGCGCCTCGGTGAGCGCCGGGTTCTCGTCGGCCGCGTCCTTGAACGCGCCCGCGACGCTGTGACACTCGAGCGTCGATAGGCTCCCGCCCGACTTCTTCGCGGCGGCGTAACGCTCCGACGCCTTCGCGAAGTCGGCGCGGGCGTCGGCGCTGATCTGGCGTTTCTCTTCCTTGGGGATGATCGCGGCCGCGCCCGGCTTGCTCTCGCCGAGGAGCGGCTCGTCGTTGGCGCTCGACGGAGCCGAGCTCGTCGCGCAGGCGCCGAGGCCCATCGCGCCGAAGCCCAGCGAGAGGAGCGCGAGCGCCGTGAAGGAGCGGTGGGAAGACTTGCGCATGGTCGTCACCTTGATCGTCGTAGAGGTCATTTTGGAGGGCCTCATCTACTTGGTCTTCGCGACGGTCTCGGAGAGCTCCGAGACGACAGGGGTGGCCGACATCGTCGTCGAGACGTAGCCCGCCTCGGGCTTCATCTCGGACGACAGCGGGTAGTCGGACGGCTTCATCTGATTGAGCTCGCGCTCGCACAGCCGCGACCACTCGTTGTACCAAGATTGCTCGGTAGCGGCCTTGAGGCACTTCTCGAAGCCGTCGACGGCCTTCGACTCGATGGGCTCGGCCTTGTCTTCGAGCGCGTCGCAGAAGATCTGCTTCGGCTGGTTGCCCCACTCGTCGACCTCTTTGAGGTCCTTGGGGATCTCCGCCGTGTAAAGCTGGCCGGCGAAGTCGCTGTAGATCTGGCCGACGCGGGCCGCCGAGGCGATCGTCCACTGCGCCTGCTTCATGCCGAAGACGTCGAGGTACTGCGTGCGCGCCTTGTCGAGCGCTTTGGCCTTCTCGTCGAGGTACACCGAGAACTTCTTGCCGGACTCCTCCGCCTTCTTCTTCTTGGCAGCCGCCTTCTTGGGCGTGTCGTAGGAGCTCGGCTGCTGGAAGTCGAGGCCCTCCGGGAACTTGATGCGGAGGAAGTTTTCGTACTGAACCTCGGCGATGTAGAAGCCCGCGCCCGCGACGGCGTAGGCGGCGAGGCCCGCGCGCGCCTCGACGTCCTTGCCCGTGATCTTCGAGGCGGCGGCGCCCTTGTTCCAGATCTTGAGGACGGCCGCAAAGTGCTCCTGCGCCTTGGACGCCTGCGGCTTGTTGCGGTCGTAAAGGACGATCTTCGACTTCGTGGGAGGTCCGCACTGCGTGCGCGACTTCTCGCGGAGCTTCTTGCCCTTCTTGAGCTTCTTGTTGAGGTCGGCGAGGACCTTCTGGCGGCCCGTCGCGGCGACGCGCTTGATCTCGAGGCAGGCGCCGTCTTCAGACGCCTTGGGGCACGAATTCCTCCAGGCGAGCTCGCCGAGGCGGAAGTGAGCGAGCACCTGGCGATCGGGACCGCCCTGCGCGCCCCAGAGCTTGAGGTAGCTCTCGAGGTGTTTGGCGAGCTCGTCGTAGCGCTTGCCCTTCTCGTAGACGTCCGCCATCTGGAAGTAGACGCCGGCGGCGTCCTGCGGCTTCCGCTTGCCGTAGAACTCGACGAACGACTTCATGTCGGCGAGCGCCTTCTCGCTCTCGTCGAGGCCGATGCGGAACGTCGTCGCGTTGCCGAGCGCGTCGGTCGCCTTCTTCTCGCCAGGGAACTTCTTGGCGAAGTCCTCGTAGAGGTCGGAGGCCTTCGTGTAGTACGCGAGCTGGTGGTAACCGGCCGCGAGGCGATACAGCGCCTTTTGCGCGAGCGGGTCCGCCGGGTGCGCCGCGATGAGCTGCTGGCGCGCCTTGATGGCCTGGCCAATGAGGTGCGCGTTCTGGAAGCACTGACCGGCGTTCCAGAGGCGCTCGGCGTGCTTGGCGTGCTCGGGCAGCGAGTCCGCCGCGGCGAGCATCGAGCGGCCGCACTCCTTGTAGTTGTGCAGCTTCTCGAACTCGTGGCCCTCCATGTCGTACGTGTCGGAGCGCAGCGAGATCATCTGCTTGCCGAAGTCCGGGTCCTTCATCAAGCACTGCTTCTCGAGGAAGCGGTCGACGTTCGCGACGACCTCCTTCGTCCGGCCGAGCGCGTTGAGCGAGTCGAGCAGCAGGTTCGCGGAGTAGACGCCGAGCTCGTCGTCGCAGTGCTTCTCGACGATCTCGCTGAACAGCGGCGCCGCCTCGGCGAAGTGGTTGTACTCGTAGAAGATGCGCGCGCGACGGTACATGATCGTGACCGTCTCTTTCGCGTCGGGGACGTACTTCAAGTACGTGTCGAACGCGTTGATCATCTTCTGCTGGTACTCGGGGATCTTGAGCGGCTCGAGCTTCGCGCTGTTCTTCATCTTCGCGCGGTCGCTCTCGACGAGATCCTTCTGCTCGTGGTCGTCGACGTTGAGGGCGTTCTTCCAGGCGAGGACGGCCGCGTAGGCGGCGTCCTTGACGTACTTGCCCTTCGGGTTCATCTCGACGACGTGCGTGTACTGCTCGGCGGCGTCCTTCCAGTTCTCGAGCGTCCACAGGAGCTCACCGTAATAGAAGGACATGTCGTACGCGTCCTTGTCCGTCGGGAAGTGGTCGAGGAAGACCTTGTAGACGTACTTGTCGAGCGTGTACGTGTCGGAGTTCTTCGTACGCTGGGCTTCCTTGTGCCAGATGAGCGCGAGCTCCTTCGACGTGTCGTGGAAGGAGTTGCGGCACTCCTCCATCTGGTCCTTCTTGACGCCCTTCATCTTGTCGACGAGGTCGTAGACGCCGCCCAGGCGCTCGATCTCCTGGACCTGGTCCTTCTTAGAACCTGACGACAGCGTGTTGCGGACGATCTTATTTTGCCACTCGCAGATGCGCGGCGACTCCATGTTCATGGAGATCACCTTCTTGTAGACGCGCGTCGAGTCGGTGAACTTGCCCTGCTCCCAGTAGAGCTCGGCGAGGGCTTCCATCATCTTCGGCGCGAAGTCGCCGCCCGTGCGCTGGAAGAACTCCCAGGCCTTGTCGGGGCCGCCGACGTGGGCGTACGCCTTGACGATGTCCTTCTTCGCTTCCTTCTGGAGCGCCAGCTTCTGGTTGGCGTTGACGTTGATCTTGCCTTCCTGGGTCATGCGGACGACGCCGACGAAGGTCTCGAGGGCCGTCTTGTAGTCGCCCAGGTTGACGTAGCACCAACCCTTTTTGTAGACGGCGTACGGGTAGACGCTGGCCTTCGGGAACTGCTCGACCTTCTCGTAGAACTTGAGGGCGGCGTCCATCTCGCCCTTGTCGAAGTAGAACTCGGCGAACGACAGGTATGCGTCCGGGATGTACTTCGAGTTCGGATAATCCTTGATGAGACGGAGGAAGAACTCGCGGGCCTGGTCCTCCTTCTTCACCGACGTCAGCAGGTACGCGAGCTTGAACAGGACCTCGTCCATGCGCTCGTACTTCTTGAACTTGGTCGCGTTATGTACGACTTGACGGCCTCGAGCAGCCACTTGCCCTGCGTCGTCTCGTAGCCCTTCTGCTGGTTCTGCAGCGTGGACTTCTGGGCGGGGGGCGCGTCGAAGATTTTCTGATCGAGGGCGCGCGCGCTCTGGAAATAGTAGCGCTGCTTGTCCGAGTAGAGCTCGGCGAGGCGGAACCAGAAGTCCGGCTTCTGCGGATCGTCGTCCTGCGTGACCTGGATGAGGCGGCGCATCTTGACGATCTGATTGTCGACGAGGCTCTGGATCTGAGCCTGCTTCTGATGGATGAAGGCGTCGACGGTGATGGCGGGGCCGGCATCTTTCGTCGGGGGCGGCGGCGCCTGCGGCTTCGTCAGCGACGTCTGGGACGCCTGGACCTCCTTCTCTTGCTTCGTGTAGCGACCCTTGCCGCTGTTCGCGGGGCTCGCGGGCTCGGCCGCCAGCGCGACCGACGAAGCCGCAACAGTGGAAGCCCCGAGCAAGAGGCCGGCGACGAGCGTTCTAAATGCAGAACGCGACCGACGCGCGTTCGACGAGATCACAAGAAGGTCACTGTGCATCGGTGATGTCTCCACGGTGAGAAGGAGGTGCGGAAAAACCTACGGAGCCACGGGCGCGGGCTCGGCGCTCGCGGCGGCCGGCGCCGCCTCGCCCGTCGACGGCGCGCCTTCGGGCGCGCTGTGCTGGCACTTGTTGCCGATGCGCACGCGGTAGTACCCGAGCTCGTCGCGCCAGTACTCGCCCTTGAAGGGCCACATCTCGTGCTCGTCGTCGACGCGGATCTCGTCGGAGCGCTTCGCGTTCGGGCCGTTGATAATCTGCTGCTCCTCGATGACTTCCTGCTCGAGAGCGCCGCGCTGGCCCTGCAGAATTTCGTACTCGATCTTGATGACGCGCTTGATGAGCTGCGCGAGCTCGTCGGTGAGACGCACGATGCGGCGGCGCGCGAGGTCACCCGCCTCGTTGACGGCGAGCGAGCGCTGCAGCGTCAGGTCGGCGAAGACCGTCTGCGCGATGTTCGTCGACTTCCAGGCCGGCTCGGCCTTCTCGTGCTGCTTGAGCTCGCGGTCGAGCTCCTCGACGTACTGGAAGCGCTTGACGAGAGAAAGGTCGCCGAGGACCCCGCGCGCGGCGCGCTCGACCTGCGTCGGCAAGCCCGACGTGCCCTTGCGGATCTTGACGGCGAGATCATAGAGGGCCGTGTTGTCGGTCTCCGTGATGACGAGCTTCTTGAGCTCGGTGAAGACCTGCGGGTAGATCCCGTTGAACTCGTCGATGGCCTCTTCGGCCCGGTCATACAGGCAGTTGTAGAAGTAGATCGTCGCCTTGACCGACAGCCCCTCGGCGACGGACTCCGGCTTGATCGTGTCCTCGAAGAACGGCGCCTGGATCGTGTGGATGTTGCCGAGCGCCTTCGAGTAGCCCTTCTGCTTGAGCATGAAGTTCGCCCAAGACGACTCGAAGAGGCTGTTCGCCCAGTCGTAGGAGTCCTGCGAGACCTTGTCGAAGTACTTCGCGGCGTAGTCGAACTGGCCCGTCGAGTAGAAGGTGCGGGCGAGCGAGAGGTTCGCGAGATCCTCGAACGGCTTGACCTTGGGGTCCTGGCTCTCGGCCGAGACCCGCAAAACCTCTTTGAACGCATCGACGGCGGGCTTCGCCTTGTACTCGCGGACGTGCGTCGCGCCCTCGAACAGCTTCGCCTGGACGTAGAACTCGCTCGTCGTCGGCACCGTGCTGAAGAGCTCGACGGCCTCCTTGAAGCTGCCCTTCTGATAGAAATACTTGCCGAGCAGGAAGTAGAGCTCGTCGCGCACCTTCTCGAGCGCGGGCTGGTCCAGCTCGGCGCGGTTGTACTTGCCGATCTTCTCGAGGATGCCCGTCGAATCGGGCAGCGTGCGCGACAACGACGCGAGCCACTTCAACGTCGCGTTGTAGTACGCGTGCGACGGTCCCTTCTGGACGATGCGGTCGAAGTACGACAGCGACGCCGAGTAGAACTTCATGTTGTAAAGGGCCTTGCCCATCCAGAACTCGGCCTTCTGCTTGTTGGGCTCGGTGTCGCCCGACTCGCCCTCGACGACCTTGTTGAGCTCGATCGACGACGAGTAGAAGTCCTCGCCGTCGTACAGCTTGAAGGCGCGCTCGAGCACCTTCGAAGGTTGATCGCCCGTGGGCGGAGCCTCCGGCTGGAAGTCCTTCGACGGAGCCTTCTTCTTCTTCGCCTGCGCCATGTCGGCGGACGCGGGGACGAAGAGAAGAGCGGTGAGGGCGATGCCGAGGACGCGCTTTCGGCTCATTCAGGGACCTCTTCTTTGGGGGCCGTTTGAGGGAGGGAGACGGAAGGAGACGACTTAATTAGTCGAGGCTCGAGGCGATCAGGGTTCGAGACGCGGAGTCGGACGCAGATTCGGAAGCAGTGCCGGACGCTTAAAAAATTTCGCCGACGTCCTTACGAAACAGCGCAGCCACACACGAGTCCCTACGTACATACAGTGGAGTGTGGTCGCGTAGAGAAGCGCACCCTAAAACCGGGCCATGCTACGCAATGGCGTTTCGGGGTGTCAAGTGCGACCACCAGGACCGCCCGCCGATTTCCCTCTTGGAAAATCGATGGATTGCGAGGCGCGATGCGCTGTTGCGCTCTGTCGACCCAGGCCCGCTCCCGAGCCTTGACAGGTATGGTCGGGTGGGTAACATGGCGCGGCCCTGACGCCCCCGATCCTCGAATTCGGGCGGACCGCAGGACCAGCGGATCGGCCGCGAACCCCGGCATCGTCCATTTCTGGCAAGGAGTCCCCATGACGGTTTCTTCCCGACCCCGCCTCATCGCCAGAATCGCGGCGCCCGCTCTCGTCGTCTTCATCGTGGCGCTCGCCGGGATCGTGACGAGCGGCTGCGAAGACAAGCACATCGGCCGCAAGTGCGATCTCGCAATCAGCGGCGCGGGTGGCACGATGGAGGGCGCGGTCAGCGCGACGATCAACTCGCAGGCCGTCGAGTGCCCGACCCGCCTTTGCTTGCGGCCGGCCGAAGCGAACGGGCCCGTGCCGACCGAGTCGTTGTGCTCATCCGAATGTGGCTCGGACGACGATTGCGCCGACGGCCAAACGGGTGTGAACGGCACGGGACTCTGTCAGACCGGCTTCAAGTGCGCGATCCCGACGACGGTCGGCCCCTTCTGCTGCAAGCGAATGTGCGTCTGCAAGGACTTCTTGGTCGCGGGCACGCCCTTCACCGTCCCCCCCGTCTGCATGGCCGGCTCCGGCGGCACCTGCGTCAACGTCCACTGAAAAACGTCCATTGAGGCGTCGGGCTCCTCTCCCGCTTGCGGGAGAGGGCTTGGGGTTTGGGGAGAGGCCCTCGCCGTTCCTTACTTGGGCTGCTGGTAGAGCTCGTGGATCTCGCACGTACCGTCACCGGCGACGGCGAGGAACTGCCGGGTGAGCTCGAGGACGTGCTCGCGATCCTTGGCCTCCATGATCGCGTAGCCACCCAGGACCTCCTTCGCCTCTGAGAAAGGACCGTCGACGACGGTGACCTTGCCCTTCCTCGAGCTGACGCGGAGGGGACGCTCGCCGAAGCAGACGCCCTCCGTCGCGATGAGCCAGCCAGCCTTCATGCCCTGCTCGATGAGGGCCCCCATCTTGGCCATCATCTCGGGGCTCGGCGGCGTCGGAGCGTTGTTCTCGTTGTTCTCGTTGGTGAAAATGCTGATGTATCTCATGGTCGGATCTCCTTCTGACCTGACGACGAATCATGGGTCCGGCGATCGACAACACGAGGACCTATTTTTTCAGGAGACCTCGAACGCGTTCGCGATGTGCTCGATGACGGGCGCGGCCTCGCCGGCCGGATCGAAAGTCACGGCGACGACGTCGAAGCGAAAGCCCGTCGCGGTCGTCGGCACTTCCGCGAGGTAGAGGCGCGCCGCGCGAATCACCTGCGCTCGCTTTTGGGTCGTGATCGACTCGAGGGCGTGGCCCAGCTCGTCTCCCGTGCGTGAGCGAACCTCGACGAAGACGCAGGTTCCGCCGTCGTCGGCGACGATGTCGAGCTCGCCCTCGGGGCGGCGCCAGTTGCGCACGACGATGCTCAGCCCCGCGCGCTCGAGCTCGGCCGCCGCGAGGTCCTCGGCGCGCCGCCCCAGACCAGGACGACGCGACAGCGCGGCGGAAAGAGGCCGGTCGGACCGGCTCACGGGCGATCCCTACGAAGCGGGCGTCGCGGCCGCGGCCGACACGGAACCGCCAGCGCCGGCGATGTCCCGATCGGTCTTCTCGCTCTTGATGCGGGCGGCCTTGCCCTGCAGCTCGCGCAGGTAGTTGAGGCGCGCGCGGCGAACATGACCCTTGGTCACGATCTCGATCTTCTCGATACGCGACGTGTGGAGCGGAAAGATGCGCTCGACACCAACGCCGTAGGAAATCTTGCGAACGGTGAACGTCGCGCGCGAACCGCCACGGTGCTGACCGATGACGACGCCCTCGAACACCTGGACGCGCTCTTTGTCGCCTTCCTTGATCAGCGTGTGAACGCGAACGCTGTCGCCCGAACGAAAGTCCGGGATGTCCTTGCGCCGGTTGGCGGCCTCGATCTCACGCAGCAACGGATGACTCATCGAAAAACCTTCTTCCCTAAAGGGCCGTTATGAATAGTCGGGCCGGCCCCGCGAGTCAAGTCCGGACGCTTCCCGTCCCACCGCCCGCGGCCGCCTCGTCGATGACCCGCTGCTCCTCCGCTGTGGGGGGCTGTCGGAGCAGGAGATCGGGGCGGCGTTCGAGCGTCCGGCGCATGGCCTCGCGGCGGCGCCACTGGCGGATCTTCTCGTGATCGCCCGACAACAAGATGTCGGGGACCGTATGACCGTTCCACGCGAGCGGGCGGGTCCACTGGGGGTATTCGAGGCGGCCGGCGGCGAACGATTCGTCCTCGACCGAGGCGCCGCAGCCGAGGACCCCCGGGACGAGGCGCGCGACGGCCTCGATGATGACGGCCGCCGCGAGCTCGCCGCCCGCGAGGACGAAGTCGCCGATGCCGAGCTGCTCGTGGCAGACGTTCGCGCCGACGCGCTCGTCGACGCCCTCGTAGCGGCCGCACACGAACGTGAGGCGCGGGAGCTTCGCGAGCTCGTGGGCGCGCGCTTGATCGAACACGCGTCCCTGCGGCGTCAGCAAGATGCGGTGCGAGGGTCCGCGCGCGGTTTCGATCGCGTCGATCGCTGTTGCAATAGGCTCGACGCGCATGATCATGCCGGGGCCACCGCCGTACGGCGTGTCGTCGACCTGCCGGTGACGGCCCGGCGCGAAGTCGCGCGGGCTCGTGCGGTGCACGGCGACGAGACCCGCGGCGATCGCCTTGCCGAGCAACGTCGCCCCCACGAGGCCGTCGAAGATCTCGGGGAAGATCGTGACGATCTCGAACTCTATCGCCGGCTTGCCGGCGGGCTCGGTCATCGCGTCACTCCGGGTCGTCCCAGCTCACGATGACCTTGCGCCCGGGCACGTCGACGGTCACGACGAATTCGGTGATGAGCGGGATGAGGCGCTCGTCGGCCTCGCTCTCGCCGCCTTTGACGATCATGAGGTCCTGGGCCCCGTTCCAGAACGTGCCCGCGACGACGCCGAGCGCGCGGCCGTCGGCGTGCGTGACGGCGCAGCCGACGACGTCGTTGATGTAGTACTCGCCGGGCGCGAGCGGCGGCAGCGACGCGCGGGGCACGCGAAGCTCGGAGAGCGTGAGGGCCGCCGCGGCCTCACGGCTGTCGATGCCCACCAGCTTGACGAGGGCACCGTCGGGCGACGGGCGCAGGCTCGCGATCTGGTGCGTCTCGCGGACGCCGCCCTTCTTGACGAACAGGAGGCTGCGCAATCCTTCGAACGAGCGCCCGTGCTCGTTGTGTGGGCGCAGCCACAGCTCGCCCCGGATGCCGTGCGGGCGGCCCGCGACGCCGAGGACGACGGTCTCGGGATCGTACGGCGCAGGCCCCGGCCCGGGCGGTCGCGGGGGGGCGTCGTTCAAACGTCCGCGGCGTCGGCCACGAGCGTTACTCACGGCGCGCGGCCTCGACCGTCACTCCCGTGGCGCGCAGCCTCGGGCCGCGGGCGTCACTCCCATCACGCGCGGCCTCAGCCGCGAGCGTCACTCCAAAATCTCGAGGATGACGCGGCGGCGGCTCTTCGCGGAAGCCGCCGAAAGAATCGTTCGCAGCGCCTTCGCGGTGCGGCCCTGCTTGCCGATGACCTTGCCGAGATCTTCTTCGGCGACCTTCAGCTCGAAGACGAGGGCGTCGGGCTCTTCGATCTCCTCGACCTCGACCTGCTCGGGATGATCGACGAGACCGCGGGCCAAGAAATCGACGAGATCCTTGAGGGACGTCTCCCAGACGGCGGCGTCCGGGTTCCGGCCTTTCTCGACGGCGTCGCTCATGTGCGAAGTGCGGAGCTAGGCGGCCGTGGTCGGAGCGGCGGCGCGCTTCTGGCGACGCAGGAGCTCGCCCACCGTCTGGCTCGGCTGCGCGCCGACAGACAGCCAATGCGCGATGCGCGTCTCGTCGACGCGGAACTCGATCGGCTCGCGAATCGGGTCATAGACGCCGAGCTGCTCGATGAACCGCCCGTCTCGCGGGCTGCGGTGGTCCGCAGCGACGACGCGGTAAAAGGGAACTTTCTTGCTGCCGGCGCGGGTCAATCTGATGGTGACAGACATGCTTGTTTTCCTCAGAAAAACGAGTCGCGAACCCTACCGGCGTCGGGACGGCCTGTCAAGGCGCAAGGGTGAGGGGCGTTCTGACATGATGCCGGCCGTGTCGAAAGCGCCGAACGGGTCGAAATCAGCGAGCGCTCTGCGCTGGGGAATGGCGCTCGCGTGCGTGCTCGCGAGCGCAGGGGCCCACGGCGCCGGCGCGGCGCCCAAAGCGGCCGCGGAGCGACACTTCACCCTCTTTTACACGGCCGAGACGCACGGGACGCTCGAGCCGTGCGGCTGCACGAGCGACCCGCTGGGCGACGTCGCGCGCTACGCCGCCGTCGTGCGCGCGGCGCGGCGCGGGGGCGACGCGCTGTTGGTCGACGCCGGCGGGATATCCTTCCCCGAGGGGGGCGCGTCGGCGCGCGAGCGCGCGGGCAACGCCCTGCGCGCGAAGTTCCTCGCGATCGAGCTCGGCAAGCTGGGGCTGCGCGCCGTCGGGCTCGCCGACACGGATCTCGCTGCGGGCGTGAGCGCCGTGCAGCCCGCGCGCCTCGCGACGAACGTCAGCGGCGGCGGCGCCGTCGCGCCTTCGATCGTCGAAACGGCCGGGGGCGTGAAGGTCGGGATCCTCGGCGTCGTCGATCCGGCGCTCGCGTCGGCCCTGGGCGCGAAGGTCGACGAGCCGGTCGCGGCCGCGAAACGCGAGGCCGAGCGCCTCCGCAAGGGCGGCGCCGAGCTCATCGTCGCGCTCGCGCCCGTCGATCGCGCCGTCGCGCGCCGGCTCGCGCGAGAGGCCGGCGTCGACTTCGTCGTGCTCGGCCGCCAGGTCGGCGCGGGCGCCGCGCGCGCCGACGCCGTCGGGCACGCGTTCATCGTCGCGCCCGCCGACGAGCTCCAGCGCGTGGGGCGCCTCGACGTCGTCCTGCGTGGCGGCGGCGCGCTCGTCGACGCCGGCGGTCCCGAAGCCGCGGCGTTGCGCAAGGACGAGCTCGATCGCACCCTCGAGCGCCTCGACGGCGAGCTCGCCGGCTGGGCGAAGGGCGGCGCCACCGCCGACGCGGCCTTCGTCGCGTCGAAGCGGCACGAGCGCGACGCGCTCGCGGCCGAGCGCGCCCGCCTCGTCGCGACGCCGTGGACCGCGCCCGCGACGGGCAACTACTTCACGAACCGCCTCGTGCCGATGCGCCGCAGCCTCTCGCGCGATCCCGCGATCGCGGCCGCCATGAAGAAGCTCGACGGCGAGATCGGGAAGGTGAACCTCAGCGCGGCCGCGCCGCCACCGCCGCCCGAGGCGGGGCGTCCGTCGTACGTCGGGATGGCGACGTGCGTCTCGTGCCACAAGCCCGCCGGTTACTTCTGGAAGAAGACGATCCACGCGCAAGCGTGGAAGACGCTCGTGGATGTCGGCAAGCAGGCCGACTACAAGTGCATCGGCTGCCACGTCACGGGCTACGGCGAGATCGGCGGCACGAGCCTCGGTCACACGCAGAAGCTCGAGAACGTGCAGTGCGAGACCTGCCACGGTCCCGGGTCCGAGCACGTCGCCGGCAAGGGCCTCGAAGAGCCGGCCGCGATCCTGCGCGAGGCGCCCTCCCCCGTCTGCACGAACTGCCACAACGAGCATCACTCCGACACGTTCAACTACAACGCCTACCTGCGCGACATCCTCGGGCCCGGTCACGGCATGACGGCGCGCCAGCGCCTCGGCGACGGCCCCACGGGGCGCTCCCTGAGGACGGAGGCGCTCGCGAAGGCGAAGGCCGCGGGCAAGGTTGCGGCCGCGAAGTTGTAGTCAGACGCTGACGGGCGCGGGTCCGGCGAGGAGTTGGTCGAGGAGCGCGGGCTCGATGTTGCCGCCGCTGATGATGACGACGGTGCGGCGGCCGCGGATCGCGGCGGCGTCGTCGAGGAGCGCCGCGATCGTGACGGCAGCCGACGGCTCGCAGATGAGGCCGAGCGTGCGATAGGCGTAGACGATCGCCTGGCGGATCGCGACCTCGCTCACGAGCGCGATCTCGGGGAAGTAGTCCTTCGCCATCGCGAAGGTGCGCTCGCTGACGGCGCCCTCGAGGCCCTCGGCGAGCGTCGCGCCACCGTCGGGATAGATCGTGTACGCGCGGCCGTCGTCGAGCGAGCGGCGCATGGCGCAGTTCACCTCCGGAGACGCGCCGAGGATCTTGATGCCCCGCGGGACGACCTCGACGCCGAGGCCGCCGGCGAGGCCACCGCCGCCCACGGGGACGACGAGCGCCTGCACGTCGGGGAGCTGCGCGAGGATCTCGCGCGCGAGCAGACCGCCGTTGCCCGCGATGACGTGATCGTCGTCGAAGGCTGAAACAAAAACGAGCTCGTCGTCCGCGGCTGCGCGCGCGCGCGCGACGGCCTCCGCTTCGTCGTACGTCGCGCCGCCGACCTCGACCTTCGCGCCGAGCGCCGCGATGCCCGCGCGCTTGAGCTCGGGCGTCTGCGCGGAGACGAGCACCGTCGCCTCGAGCCCGAACGTCTGCGCCGCGAGCGCGACGCCGAGGCCGTGGTTGCCGGCCGAGGCCGCGACGACGCGCTTGGGCTTTCCGCCCGACGCCGTCGCGTCGACGGCGAGCGCCGCGAGCCGCGCGGCAGCGCCGCGCAGCTTGAACGAGCCCGTGCGCTGCAGGTTCTCGAGCTTGAGCCACACGTCGGCGCCCGTGCGGCGTCCGAGCGCCGGCGCGGGCACGAGCGGCGTCACACGCGTGAGCCGGCGGACGCGCTCGCCGACGGCGCCGCCCGTCACCTCGCGCCAGATCTCCGGATCGAACGATCGCTCCACGGCCGCCAAGCTAGCGCATCCGCGCCGCCCGCGCAGAGATTCGGACGACAGTCCAGCCGCAGTCGCACGTCAGCGCCGCCGCGGAGATGCTGACCTCAGCCCAGCTGGCGCAGCATCGTCTCGGCCGTGCTCGCCTCGAACGTGCGCGGCTCCTCGACATTGACCTGCTTGACCACCCCGTCCTCGACGAGCATCGAGTAGCGCCGCGAGCGAAGGCCCATGCCGCCCTTCGCTTCGTCATTCTCGAGCCCGAGCTTGCGCGTGAGCTCGGCGTTGCCGTCGCCGAGCATGCGGATCTTCCCGATCGCGCCCTGCTCGCGGCCCCACGCCGCCATGACGTAGCCGTCGTTGACCGACACGCACCACACCTCGTCGATCCCCTTGGCCTTGAGCGCGTCGAGGTTCGCGAGGTAGCCGGGCACGTGCTTGGCCGAGCACGTCGGCGTGTACGCGCCGGGCAAGCCAAAGATCACGACGCGCTTGCCGCGCACGCTGTCGGCGACCGAGACGTTGCCGGGCCTCACGGGGCACGCTTCGCCGAACTCCGTCGATTCCGTGAGCGTCGCGTCGGGGAGAGCGTCACCAATCTTGATCATGCGATCATCCTGCGCGACGTCGTCATCGCCCGCAATGGTGGTAAAGGATCGGCATGTCCGCCACGCCGCTCATCACGGTCGATCGCCTCGTGCGCGGCGGCCACGTCGCCGACGGCGACGCCGCGCGCGTCGAGTTTCTCTGGGGCGAGATCCGCCGCCTGAAAGCCGATAAGCGCGCCTTCATTCCGGCGCACAACTACCAGGTCCCCGAGGTGCAGGCGATCGCCGACACGGTGGGCGACAGCTTCGAGCTGGCCGTGCGCGCGCGCGACATCGACGCGCGCCTCGTGATCTTCTGCGGCGTGCGCTTCATGGCCGAGGGTTGTTACACGCTCGCGCCCGAGCGGCCCGTCTACCTGCCGAACCTGCGCGCGCTCTGTTCGCTCGCCGAGGTCGAGGCCGACGACGTCGCCGAGCGCCAGGACTTCCTGCGCGCCGCCGGCCGGCGCTTCGCGACGATGACGTACGTCAACACGTACGCCGACGTCAAAGCGCTCTCGGACACCTGCTGCACCAGCTCGAACGCCGCGCGCATCGCCGACAAGCTCGGCGTGCCCGACCTCCTCTTCGTGCCCGATCAGAACCTCGCCTATCAGGTCGCGATGAAGACGCGGCGGATGTACCTGCCGCCGCCCGAGCCGAACAAATTTCATCCCAAGGAGTACGCCGAGCTCGTCGAGCCGCTCATTCGGCAAGGCGAGAGCCAGGGCCTCGTCGGCAACGTCTTCGCGTGGGAAGGCGCGTGCCACGTCCACCACGGCATGACGGCCGACGACATCACGCGCATCCGCCGCGACGATCCGGGCGCCGTCGTCATCGTCCACGGCGAGGTGCGGCCCGAGCTGCAAAAGCTCGCCGATGAGGTGCTCTCGACATCGCAGATGGCGAAGTACGTCGAGACGCACCCAGAGGTCGAGCGTTACGCCATCCTCACCGAGTGCGGGCTCGTCGTGCGCATGGAGCTCGACCACCCCGACAAACAGTTCTACAAGCCGTGCCGCGTCTGCCAATACATGAAGGCCATCGATCTCGAGAGCGTCTACACGACGCTGCGCGACGAGCCGCCCGACCAGCGCATCACCGTCCCCGAGGACGTGCGCGCCGGCGCGGCGCGCGCGATGATGCGCATGATCGAGCTCGCCTGAGCGCGCGGGCTTACTGAGTCGCGACGGGCCCGCAGGGGCACACGGGACAAATCGGGATCGCGACGTCCGGGACGGGAGCGACCTTCGCCGCCGCCGCGGCCGGGCAGACAGCCGCCGCCGTGCACACGGGACAAGCCAAGCGCTCGCAGGTGGGCGCAGTCCACGGGCACGTGCCGTCGCTCGCCCGCGCGGCGCAGCTGGCCGCAACGTAGCGATATCCCGAGGCGCAAAAGATCGCCGGGTAGTTGGGCTCGGGCGCGCACTCGGCCATCGCGCACGTCGCGGGGTTGCACACGCAGGTCGGGCATCCGGCCGCGTCCTTGACGTTGCCGTACTGGCAGAAGATGGCGCAAACGGGACCGCATGTGCCGCCGGTGCCGCCGGTGCCGCCGGTGCCTGTCGTGCCGCCCGTGCCGCCCGTGCCCGTCGTGCCGCCATGGCCACCGCTGCCGCCCGTGCCGGTCTTCCCAGCAGTTCCCGTCGAACCAGCGCCGCCCGTCGAGCCACCGCTGCCTGCGGTGCCCGTCGAGCCACCGCTGCCTGCGGTGCCCGTCGATCCACCGCCGCCCGTCGAGCCACCACTCCCAGCCGTTCCGATGGAGCCGGCCCCGCCGGTGTCGCCGCCGCTGCCGCCGACGCCCGTCGAGCCTGCATTGCCGCTGTTGCCCGCGCTGCCCGTCGAGCCACCGCT
>JBBQJG010000074.1:0-20373 GCA_038325725.1 Polyangia bacterium
AGGCGTCCCGCCGGCCCAGCGTGCGCTCCCCATCGGAAAATGTGCCTCCGTGCGCCCACGCGGTGCCGCCCACGACGAGGGCCAGGAGCGCCACGAGGATCGGAGCGGCGAGCGAGCCGCCGGTGAGGTTCGACCACACGATCTGAACCGGCACGAGCCAGGCGAGATCGCGCAGCCGGCCGGAGCGGCGCCAACGATGGAGCGCGAAACCGACCGCGGCCAACCCCAGCGGCGAGAACATCTGGTGCCGCACGCCGATCCGGCTCGCGATCACGTGCATCGCCAGAAGCAGGAAGGGGACCACCGCGACCGAGCGGCGCGCCTCGCGGCGCAAGGAGAAGAACAGGAGGAGCGCGCACCCGCCGGCCACAGCCGGCTGAAGCAGGCCCAGCACCCAGGGGCGTGCGACGCGAATGAGCGCGTAGAACGACACCGCGGACAGCCAGCCCGGAAATGTCATGGGGGCGCCGCGGCCCGTGACGGTGATTGTGTCCGTGTGCGGAAGGGCGTGATGGGTCACGATCTCGCGCCCGATGTTCAGGTCCGACCAGAGCTCTGGCTCGTGCAAGGGAGTCACATTGACGGCAACGATCCACGCCGCCACGACGAGCACCACCGCCACTCCGACGGCGCGGGCGCGGCGCTCCCTACCGGCCGCCAGGGCGGACGCGATCTCCGGCTCGGGTCTGGCGGCCTGCGCGACGAGGTGCCAGACGAGCCAGAGGAGCGCGAGGTTCCGGACCAGCAAGATCGACGCGGGCAAGCGGCTCATGACGACCAGGCGTGCGTAGTCGAACAAGTACAGGTAGCCCGTGAGCGCGAAGACGGCGATGGCCGCGAAGACGACCGGGCGCCGCGCTCCCCGCGCCTGCGTCAGCGGAAACAGCGCGGCGATCCACAGGAGGTACTGAGGGCTGAAGAGCTTCGAGAGCCCCATGACCGAGAGCAGCGTGGCGACGGTGCCCGCGATGAAGATCTCGTGTTCCTCGGCTGCGCCTTTCGCGTCACCTAGGCGGCGCCAGCACACCATCGCGATGGCCAGCACCGCGGCGACGACGGAGACGTCAGACGCGATCGTCAGGACGGCGGCGAGCGGATGAAAGACCTCGATGGCGCCGTGCGCCCCGGCCGACGTGGCCCCGATGGCGTGCAGCGATTGCACGAACACGAGCAGGCTCGCCGGGAGGCTCTCGAGCTGGAGCCCTCGATCGGCCTGGTAACCCAGGATCTGCCAGAACCCGATGTGGGCCATCCATGCAAAGGGCGCCCCGAGCGCCGCCACGAAGACGGCGAGCCGGGCGGCCGGTCGCCACCCCCTGGTCGCCAGCCAACGCAGGAACGGCGCGTCCCCCGCCTCGCGGCGGTGGAGCACGACGAGGTAGAGCGGCACGAGCGTCGCCGGCATGAGCTTCGTCCAGATCCCCAACGCGAGCACGAGCTCGGTCCGTAACGGACGCTTGTTCGAGATGAGGCTGTAAACGAAGGCGACGATCAACATCCCCACGGCGACATCGAAGCGGCGAACCACGAGCCGACCCAGAAGCGCGCTCAGCGCCAGGTAGCCGAGCGCCGCAAAGACCTGCGCGGGCCGCGCGAGATCTTCGCGGCCGCCCGGGCGACCCACGACGAGGGCGACCAGTCGCCAGATGAGCAGGAGCGCCAATCCCTCGAAGACGAGCATTTCGAGCGCGAACGCCAGGGCATAGCCTTCGAGCGTCGTCGCGAACAGCCGGGGTATCGTGAACAGGACGAGGGCTCCCGGCGGATACTGGATCGCGAAGTCTCGATACGGCACGCGCCCGTCGAGCCACGCCCCGGACCAATCGAGGAAGTTCCTCACGTCGCCGCCGAACCACGGCCCGGCCTCCACGAGGAGGTTGGTGCTGGCGGCGGGATTTTTACTGTTGATAAAGAGCAGGATCACCAGGCGGGTCGTGGCCCAGGCGACGACCACGGCGGCCACGCCGTACCTCGCCACGAGCCTGTGCCCCGCTTCCGTCAGCCAGGCGGAAGACCGCGTGAGCGGCGGCTCACTCGCCTCGGCATCGCGGCGTCCCCTGTTCCCAACGCCCATATCTATTTGTAATTCGCAAACTATTGGCAACGCAAGTTTGGAGCATTGTTGTCGAGCCGGCGGCGTTCACCGAGCGGGGCCTAACGACGTCCTCAGCTACTTTCAGGAGTGAGCGTGGGGGAATGTTTCCACGGATGACCCGGCCCGCGTCAGCGGCTCGACCGGCTCGTGAGCGGAAACCGTCCCCGGTCGATTGCGGTTCGCGACCATGCGCAGCGCGAGATACACGAGGGGCAAGATCCCTCCGACGATGAAGAGGACGTCTCCAGGCAATCGCAGCCACTCGAGCGCGCGGACGATCGGGCGCGCGAAGAATTCAGGGCGCCGCGCGTGCCAGTAGCCATTCACGAGCGCGTCGTGAAGCTGGAGCACTCCGATGGGAAACAAATTCGCGAAGACCATCCACGCGAGGCCAACGTTGAGGGACCAGAACGACCATTTCATGGCTCGTTCGGTCCGCGCGTCTCGCGGGACGAAGTAGGAACAAACGAAGACGAAGAACCCGATGGCGAGCATTCCGTAGACGCCCATCATCGCGGCGTGGCCATGATTCGCCGTGAACTGAGTGCCGATCTCCCAGTAGCTCACCACCGGGAGGTTGATCAGGAACCCGAAGACTCCGGCGCCGATGAAGTTCCAGAAGCCGACGGCGGCGAGATACATCACGGCCCATTTGTGCGGGAAGCGTTCATCGCTCGTGTCGATCACGGTCTCGCCCGGCTTCGCCCCGCCGAGGCGCATGAAGCGCCACGCTTCGAAGGTCAGCAGGACGAGGGGCACCACCTCCATTGCCGAGAAGAACGCGCCCAGTGACAGGTGCACGGCCGGCGCGCCGCTGAAGTACAGGTGGTGCATCGAGCCGACGACGCCACCGACCGAGTAAAGAATGATCTCGAGGTAGATGAGACGGGTCGCCGTCCGTTCGGGCACGACCCCCAGCAGCACGAACATGTACGCGACCGTGACGGTGGTGAAGATCTCGAGGAAGTCCTCGACCCACAGATGAACGACCCAGAAGCGCCAAAAATCGATGACGGCGAAGTGCGACTTGGGTCCGAAGAGCATGCCCACCCCGTAAAACAGCGGGATCGAGAGTGACGCGTAGAAGAACAGCCACGGCATGCTCCCGAGGTGCTGACCCCGGAGCTTCGACGCGAGCCCGCGCGCCATGATGACGAGCCACAGAACGAGCCCGGCGGTGAGCGCGATCTGCCAGAGCCGCCCGAGGTCGAGGTACTCCCATCCCTGCGCGCCCAGCCACCAGGCCGTGATCGGCGACTTGATCGCGCCGCGGTAGCTCAGGGCTTCTCCGACGAGAGAACCCAGGACCACGACGACGAGCGCGCCGAACAGCGCCGCGGCCAGCTTGCCCTGATGACGCGGCTCTTTCCCCGCAATCATCGGCGCGAGAAAGATTCCGATCGCTAGATACGACGTCGCGACGAAGAACAGGGCCAACTGAAGGTGCCAGGTTCGCGTCAGTTGATAAGGGAGCCACGACGCGACGTCGACTCCGAAGAAGGTCTCCGGCTCGGCGTGATAATGCGCGTTGGCGCCTCCGCAGAGGCCCTGCAGCAAGAACAAGCCGGTGACCACGAGGAAGAACCAGACCGTTGATCGCTGGCCGGGTGTGAGTCGCACCTCGCCTGGCTGACGAAACACGACCCCGCGCGCCTGCCCCGACGGTTCGTCCGGCCAGCCCAGGTTCTTGAAGCGTCCGAACGCGAACAGCGTCGCGCCGATCCCGCCGAGCAGCGCGATGAGCGAGAGCGTCGACGAGAGGATCGCGTCGGCGGTCAACGTGTTCCCGACTTCAGGCGCAGGCGGCCAGTTGTTCGTATAGGAATACGATTTGTCAGGTCGGTTCGCTGTCGACACCCACGCGGCCCAAGAGAAGTACGCGACCAGCGCTGGAACTCGCTCCGCCGGAAGGCTCGGCCGCCGAAGTCCGTGTTGCCCTTCCGCCGGACCGAACCAGTGGCGGTAATAGTCTTCGAGCTCCCGCCGGGCGGCGACCTGCGCGGGCGTGAAGGCCAGGACGTCGCTCTTCGGATCCCAGCGGTTCATCTTGAAGTCGTCGACGACGCGCCTGTCGACGTCTCCCACGCCGCGCGCTGAGTAGTAACGCCGCATCGACTCACGGGCACGCTCGATGTAGTCGGCCGTAAAGTCGGGACCGAGATAGGCCCCGTGACCGAAGATCGTCCCGTACTCCATCAGGCCGTACTCCCCGAACAGCAGCTGGCCCTCGAAGACATCTTCTCGCGTAAAGACGACCGTGCCGTCCGGCGCGGTCGTCAATCGCGGCACAGGCGGATGCTCTGCGTAGACGCGGTAGGCGAGATAGCCGAGGATCGCGAACCCGACCACGAAGGTGAGAATCGCGACCTGTATCCAAGCCGGTGAAACAGCCAGCGGCGCTCGAACCGTGGCAGAGCCCTTAGACATTTCTCATCTTGGGCGTGAGGGTACCCTCAAACCCAAGGGCTCTGGTCGACGGGATCGGACTTCGAGCGCATGTCGGGGGGGCCTGGTAGGACGTCTCGAGCGCGCCGAGCGCGCCCCCCTCAGGTGACCGGCGACCCCGTCCCCTTGAGGTGGCGGGGCCGAAAGCGGATGTGGCCCCCCTCCTCGTATTTTTCGAGGCCCATGCTCCAAGGAGATTTTGCGTCCTCGGGCCGCGCCGAGAAATTGCTCAACGCCTGCAATCCCTGCGGCGAGGCACACTGCCCCACGTGGTTGAAAAGCTCGGTGTTGTCGGCGTGCAACGTCTTCCCTGCGAACCACAGACGGCTCAGGTGAACCAGGTTCTCGTGGGCATCAAAGCGAAAATCCTCGAGGCAATACGCCGTCAATCCATCCTCGAGGTGCTTGGGATCTTTGTCGACCAAGGCCCATTCAGCGCAGCGGTCACCCAGCTGGAGCAGCGGCAACCAGTACTCCGTGGGAATCTGCTCGCGCACTTGCTGGCGCAACGCCGGGTCGGCCTTGCGATAAGCGCGGGCCATTTCGCTGAATTGTTCGTCCAGCGGCGACGGGACCTCCTGCGGTAGGCCCGCCTTCGCGGCCTCCAAGAGATCCACCAGAACGAAGAAACCATCACCCGCGAGATCCACCTTCCCCACTGTCGTCATTTGGCGAGCTCCTTTCGACACCAGCTCCGACCCCAGCCGGTGAGTCTGCCCGAAAAAATGGAAACGCCGGCAGTTCGTTTGAGGATGAGCGGCGCGATGGCGTGGGCGCGAGAGCGGGCCTGCTTCCTCCGACTCCTCTAGCAGGCGGCTGGCGGGATCAAGGGCCGTCCGATCTACTCGCAGCGGTAGATGTGTCCGTCGTTGAAGATGCCTGGATCCGAGATGAACAGCCGGGTGCTGTTGGCGAGGACATGGTTTCTGGTCGTGAACGCAAAGCCCGACGGCCGGGGAATCGTGGCGATAATGGTGGTCGCGCCGGCGCCTCCATCGACCGCGTCTGCTGCGTTCGGCAGGGGGTAGGACTCGAGGATGAGGTTCTGCGCGGGCGATCCGTCGTATTCGGCGAAGTAGATGTTCTTGCCGAAGATCTCCATTTGGCCACCGGCGGAGCCGTGCGGCGGGATTGTCGCAACCATGGCCGGCTTGCCGCCCGCCAGCGGCAGGCGCCAGATCGCCCTCGGGGCAGGTGGCGCGATATTCCGCCAGTAGAAGAAGCCGTCGCTGATCACCAGGTCGTCGACGGGGAGTTGGCCCCCGTACAGCGAGTCGTCGTTGGCGATGAGCGCGGGATCTCCGCCAGCCGCCGGCAGGCTCAGCAGAGAGGCCAGCCCGCCATTGGAGCCTATCCAGTACACCTTGGCCCCGAAAGCCGTGATGGTGGAGTACCCGTCGATGAGGGGGGAGTACGGGGGACCCGCCAAGAGCATCGTCTCAGCACCGCCTGCGCCCGGGATTGAAAAGAAGAATTCGGAGCCACTGCAGCCGAAGTACACCTTGCTGTTGATGTGATCCACGCCCAGGGCCGTGACGCTGCAGTTGCTGGTGACAGGGTTGCTGTAGTCTCTGATCCACAGGGGTGAGGGGGCCGTGCCGTCCTTGGGGACCCGCATGATCTCCACCCGGTGCGTGGCGTCCACAGGCTGAATGCAGGCGATGTAGATGTTGTGAGCATCAGCTGCGAAAGCGCCGCCTGCGCCTCCGCAATGGTCTTTGAAGAGGTCGACCGCAGGCCCACTGCCATCCACCGGGACCTTGGCCACGCGAGCCAAGATGGCTTCGCCCATCACGTTGGGTTCGTACCAGTAGACGAACTGATCATCGACGGTCATGTCGGTGCAAAACTGTCCCACCGTGCTCGTGAGCACGACGGGTTTTGCGCAGGACACGAGCCCCGCCCTTGCGTCGCCGCCGTCCGACGCGTCCGACACGGACGACGCATCCGACACGGACGACGCGTCCGACACGGACGACGCATCCGACACGGACGACGCATCCGACACGGACGACGCATCCGACACGGACGACGCGTCCGACACGGACGACGCGTCCCCCGTGGTTGCTCCGTCGGCCGCATCCGTCATCGACATCGCAGTGTCGGAGCTCTGCGCGTCGGTCCCGGCGTCGCCACGGCCGGGGCCGCTGTTGTCCGCGCCGCAGCCTCCCAGGCTCCAGCCGACGACAAGCAGCGTCCGCGCCACGCCGAGAATGCTCCTGGCCCGCCACCCTGTTCGCCCGTCAAGAAACGCCGCAAAAATCGCCATCCCCGATCGTTAGCATCAGGCAAAAATCGCGTCCAGGTCCCATCGTCGAAGAGCGCATCACGCCGAGCCCAAGGCCTACAAGTTGCTTGGCGAACACCTGCGCGCAGGCACCATTACGATGTGAGCACCGCGGACGTCGCGTTGACTCCGAGCCGCGCGCGCGCCACCGTGAGGAAATGATCGCGAGGCGTCCGGGCGTGACCCGGCGGCAGCTCCTGCGCGGGGCCGGCGGCTTCTCGCTCGCGCTGCCGTTCCTGCCCTCGCTCGTCGACCCGCGCGAGGCCCGCGCCGCGACCGCGCCCAAGAAGCGCTTCGTGCAGATGTGCACGCAGCACGGCGCGATCTGGGGCGCGAGCATGTACCCCGACGCGGCGACGCTCACCGATTCGATGACGTACGCGGGCCGCACGATCAAGCGCGGCAAGCTCGCGCCGCAGCGCCCGACAGCGGGCGTGGCCCAGCTCAGCCCCGTGCTGCGCGGGCCCTCGACGCTGCTGACGCCGGCGCTCGCCGCGAAGATGAACGTCCTACGCGGCCTCGACGTCCCCTGGTACCTCGGCCACCACACGGGGGCTCACCTCGGCAACTTCGCGCGCAACGACGGCAACGGCGGCGACGCCCAGTACATGCAAGCCTTTGCGACGCCCACGATCGATCAGCTGATGGCGTGGTCGCCCAAGTTCTACGGCGACCTCGCGACGATCCGGCAACGGGCGCTCATCGTCGGTCCGCGCGTCTCGTACAACTGGGCCAACCCGGCGACCCCGAAGACGCCGGGCCTCGCCCAGGTGGTCGCCGGCTCGACCGACGCGCGCGCCCTCTTCAATCAAATCTTCGTGGGCACGGCCGCGCCGGATCCCAGCGGCGTCACGACGGCCCTCGTCGATCGCGTCAACGCCGGCTACCAGCGCACCTGCGTGGCGGCAGCACGCGCCTGGCGGGCGACGATCGCCGCCGGCTCGACGACCACATGCAGCGGCTGTCCGAGCTCGAGCGCAAGGTGAACGTGCGGGCGACCTGCCCTCTGGCAGCAGTGGCTCGGCACGGCGCTGCAGGCCATGGGCCTGCCCCGCGCCGACTACGAGCAAAACGGCCTGCCCGGCTACCCCAACCCCGTGAAGTTCGTGAGCCCGAACTACGCGAAGGCCTACTCCGACGTCGTCTGGGCCACGGCCGGCGACGTTCTTCCCTACCTCAAAGCGTGAGGCCGTCGGGCTTCTTCTCACTGCCGAGGTCGAAACCGTCGGCTCCCGGCGGCAGGCCGGTGGCTCCGGCGGTTCGCCGACGCTTGGCGAAACAATTACTCCGCTTCGGGACCCGCGTCGTCGAGAACCGCTCGCACCTTTCGCGCGAGAACCTCCGGCGTCACGGGCTTCTGCAAAAAGGCCGTCCCCGGCTCGAGGATGCCGTGATGCTCGATCGCGCCGTCCGTATAGCCCGAAAGGAACAGGATCTTCATGTCCGAGCGCACCGCCGACAAGCGCTGCGCGAGCTCTCGACCGCTCATGCGCGGCATGACGACGTCGGTCAACAGCAGATGAATCCGGTTCACGTACTTCTCGCAGACGAGCAGCGCTTCGCCCCCGTTCGGAACGTCGAGGACGTGGTAGCCGTAGCGCCGCAAGATCGTTCTTTCGACGGACCGCACGCTCTCGTCGTCCTCGACGAGCAAGATCGTCTCCGTCCCACGCAACGTCTGAGCCGGAAACGTCCCCGTCATCGCCCGCGCGCGGCGAACCGCATCCTTGGCGTCGGCGCGCGGCAAGTAGATTTTGAACGTCGTGCCCCGTCCGACCTCGCTGTACGTCCAAATCGTGCCGCCGCTCTGGCGGACGATCCCGAACACCGTCGCGAGCCCGAGCCCCGTTCCGCGTCCCGGTTCCTTCGTCGTGAAGAAGGGCTCGAAGATGCGGGTCTTCGTGGCCTCGTCCATCCCGACGCCCGTGTCACTCACGGCGAGGAGTACGTGCGGACCGGCCTGCGCGCCGACGTGCTCGGCCGCATAAGTCCCGTCGATCTCGATGTTCCGCGTCTCGATCGTGATTTTGCCGCCGTTCGGCATCGCGTCGCGCGCGTTGACGACGAGGTTCAAGATGACCTGTTCGATTTGCCCAGGGTCGACGACGACCTTCCCGAGATCCGGCGCGGCGATGACCTTGAGATCGATGTCCTCCCCAATGATGCGGCGAAGCATCTTTTGGATGCCCTCCATGATCTCGTTGAGGTCGGCGACGCGCGGCTCGAGGACCTGTTGCCGGCTGAACGCGAGCAGCCGACGCGTCAGCTCCGCGGCCCGCTCGGCAGCTCCCTTGATCTCGTCCATGCTCTCGAACATGGGATCCGCGGGATTGAGGTCGCCTCGCAACAGCTCGGCGTGGCCCAGGATCACGGAGAGCAGATTGTTGAAGTCGTGCGCGACGCCCGCGGCGAGGCCGCCGATCGCTTCCATCTTTTGAGCCTGCCTCAGTTGCGCATCGCTGTTCCGCAGCGCCTCGGCGGCACGCTTTCGATCGGCGAACTCCTTGAGCTCCCTCTCGACGGCGGGCAACAGCCGCACGAGCTTGCCCTTGAGAACGCAGTCACGGGCGCCCGCGCGCATGGCGCGCACGGCGGTCTCCTCCGTGACCGTCCCCGAAATGATGATGAACGGAATCTCGACGCCCAGGGTCTTCACGACCTGCAGCGCCTCTTCGCCCGAGAACGAAGGCATCTGCCAATCCGAGATCACGACGTCCCAGGGCCGCTTGAGCGCCTCGCGCAAAGCGAGGCCGGTCTCGACGCGCTCCCAGATGAGCTCTCGTCCGTCCCGCTCGAGGCTACGCACGACCAAGGCCGCGTCGTCGGTGGAGTCATCGACCAGCAGAACTCGCAACGGCTCTCTCACGACTCTTGCTGCGCCCACTTCGCAACACTGTAACGCCGATGCTCGAGAACGGGCGACCACGCTTGCACACCACCCCGCATTTTGATCAGCGTGGGCCGCGGGGGCGCGGGCACAACGTACTCACTCGGCCTGAGCTTCGATGGGCGTTTGTAAACATTTTCGGAGTTTCGGTTTCGAAACTTCAAGCTCTTCAATGCTGCTTGGCTGCTTGCCGCGCGACAGAACATCGTTGCGGCGCCTGACAATTACGACTGCAACGATGTCTCTCGCCCAACGAATGCAACGCGGCAACATGTACTCAGGCGGTCTTGGGGAACTTGCGGCCGAAGGTCCGTTGGCGACGGACGCGTCTGAAGTCCGCCGGCTGGGGCGCGGCGCCGACGGTCAGGATCTTGGAGACGACGCCGCCGGGACTGGCGCCGCGGGCGACGAGCTCGACGGGGGCACCGACGGCGGTGCGAGGGACAGGGGTTCAGCGCGCCGCGCCGTCGAGGGCGGCGCGCGCGAGGCGACGGACGCCGGGCTTCGGGTCCTTGGCGGCGACGCGCGCGAGCGTCGGGTCGATGCGCTCCGTGAGCTCGGGCGAATCGTTGCGGTGGCGCGCGAGCAGCGTGACGGCGTCGTTGCGGACGAACTCGCTCGCGTCCTGCACGGCGGCCTTTTGGAGTTGGTCGAGGAAGGGCTCGAGAGTTTCGCTGAAGCCCGCGGCGAAGATCGCGGTGGCGCGGACGGTGGCGTCAGCGTCTTTCGTGATCGCGCCCGCGAGGAGCTCTCGCGCGGCGTCGTCCTCGTACAGGCGGAGCGCGCGCATCGCGGCGCCGCGCACGGTGGCGTCGCGATCGCCGAGTCCCGCGCGCACGGCGGGGAACACGAGGGGACCAGCGCTGTTGCCGATGGCGCCCAGCAGCTCGACGCGCGGCGCGACGTCCTTGGCGGCGGCGTAGCGGTTGGCCAGCGCGCGGTCGAGCGCTTCACCTTCGCGCGGCGACGCTTGGCGCACGCCGCGCGCGAGCGTGCCGGCGACGAAGCGAGCGGCCTGACGCACGACCGGGTCGCCGACGTCGAGCAGGGCCATCACGGCGCGCGTCGTCTCGACGGCCGGGTGCTTGACGAGCATGAGGCCGACGAGCGCGTCCGAGCGCTTGGGCGCCGGAAGGCCGTCCTCGCGCGCGAGCGCGCACAGGGCGAGCTGCGCCGACGTGGTGCCGGCGCGGCCGAGCGCCTCGGTGAGCGCCTTCGTCACGGGACCGGCGGGCGCCGCGCGCACGGCGGCGGTCGTGGGCGCGCTCGCGTCGGCGTGCAGGCGCAGCCACGATTCCAGCTTGGCGCGCACGGCGGTGTCGTCGCTCTTGGCGCGCACGCCACTCAGCAGCCCGTCGAGGCTCGCGCCCGCGACCAGCTCGCGATCCTTTCGCGCCTCCTCCTCTGCCGGGTCGGGCGCGTGGGTCACGATGCCGCTCGTGTCGAGCGTCGCGCGCTCGCGCTCGAGCGCGCCAATCAGCTCGGGGGCACGACCGCTGTGCACGTCCGATAGGCGCGCCGAGACGCGCATCGAGATCGCGCCGTCGCTCATCGGCAGATCGATGCGCATCGTGTCGCCGCCCTCGAAGGTCAGGATGCCACCCGCGTCGTCGAGCGTGAGTTGGCGCGCCGACGCGTCGACGGCGACCTCGACGACGGGCGCGCGCTCACCCGGCTTCGCGCCGCCCGGCGCGACGTCGACCGAGACGTACTTGAGCTTGTGCTTCGACAGCTGGTGCGGCGCCGTCTCGTGATACGCGGCCAGGTAGGTGCCCGTGCCGTCGTGCTCCATGGCCGTCCACTGCGTCGCCGGCGCCGCGGGGCGCACGAGCTGCGTGTCCGTCACGATGAGCTGCAAGAGGTTGCGCGCGCCGGGATCGACCGCGTGCGGAAAATGAATCTGCAGGGCCGCGCCGTCGGCGCGATAGCTCACGAAGAACCGCTGTCCCATCCGGCGCTCGAGCGCCGCGACCTCTTCGCTCTTCACGTCGGGGACGCCACCACCCGTGACGCGCGGCTTGACGACCTCGCACGCGACGTCGTAGCCGTCGGCGCGCGCGGCGACGGTCGTCACGACCCACTCGCCGGTCATCGTCATCGTCACGGGCTCGGGGCCGCCCGAACGGCGCTCGGTGAGGCGCGCGTCGAAGGTCAGCTTCCAGCGCCGCTGTGCGCCCGGTGAAGAAACAGCACCGGCGCGCAACGAGCCGGTGCCGACCTCGCCCGCCTCCCTTTCGAGACGCGGGCGGGGACGCAGGAGCGCGAACGCTCCCACGCCCATCCCGACGCCGGCCAACACGAGGGCCGCGACCAAGGTCGATCGCTTCATCCCCATGGGCCGGCTTCCTTCTACGGGCAGTTACTTCGCGATCGCCAGGCCCGTGATGTGGACCGAAGCGAAGTGCGTGCCGTTGGCGTCCGTGGCCGTCAACGTCAGTACCGAGTCGACGCCGGGCGACGTCGTCGTGAGGTTGTTGCCGTGACCAATCTCGACGTCGACGCCGGCGATGGTCTCGGTCCACACGAGATCGACGGGCTCCGTGCCCTTCACGTAGTCGCCCACGAGGGTGATGACTTCGTTCTTGACGAAGATCTGGTGCGGCGTCGGCGAGAGGATGACCGGCAATGGACCGGGCGTCGCCTGGACGACGTTGATGTTCACGTTGCTCGAGCCGGCCTCGCCGTTCTCATTGACGACCACGAGGCTGATGGTGCGCTGTCCCACCGTGTCGCCCATCGTGACGACCGGGTTGCACCCCGTCGCCGGGAAGCCGAGGTCGGACGCGTTGTTCGACGTCCACGTCCAGTACTGGCAGGGCACCGGCTGGTCGGTGTTGAGGTCGTTGATGCCGCCCGGGCCGCCGTTCGGACCGCCGCCGCCCTGCCCCGACGAGACGCCGTCGGGCCGCGCCGCCATGCCGCCGAGGACGACCTTCGAGCCCGTGAAGAAACCCGCACCAGCCGACGGCGCCGTCACCTCGACGCGAAGGTTCTGGTGGCAGGCCGAGACGTCCGGCAGCGGGAACTTCGCCGCCGTCATCGGGAAGTTGAAGAGCTCCTGCGTCCCGAGGTCGGTGCCCTTCCAGCGCAGAAGGTTCCAGCTCTCGTGATCGCAGAACGGGCACGGGCCGAAGGTGGCGTACAGGTCGGCGCTGCCGCCGAGCGCCGTGAGCTGCAGGTCCGCCTTCAACAAGAAGTCGAGGTAGGCGTTGCAGTCGGTCGGCTGCGTGTGGATCGTCCAGGTGAGTGACGCATCAATCGGCGCGTGAACGTCGAGGAGGTAGATCTTCACGTCGACGCCGCCGCTCGCGATGCCGAGGTCGATGCCGCCCGCGAGGTGCGCGCCGACGTTCAGGTACGGCCGCACGGCGACGTGGAAGCCGTCGAGGCGGAGATCGCCCGTCGACGTGACGCCCGCTCCCGCGAACACGCCCGCCGTGATCGAGAAGATCCAGGCGTGGATCGTCGGCGCGTTGTACGTGCGGCTGTCACCAAGCGCGTAGACGAAGCCCGTCTGCGCCGTAGTCTCGCCGCCGCCCGGCAGCTCGGCGCCGAAGAGGAACATGTGCAGGCTGCCGTGCGACGTCGGCGTCCCCAGCCCGCTGCTCGTGATCTGACCGCTGTCGGTGTCGACGACGAGCTGCATCGCCGCGACCGTGACGGGGAAGCCCCACACGAGGACGTTGCCGCTCAGGTTCGCTTCGAGGCGCGACGTGTTGTGGTTGTTCGCGCCGTCGAAGGTCAGGTTGCCGGCGAGAGCCCACCACGCGTCCCACGTGCCGCTGCCGGGGTTCATGTGCCCCTCTTTGTTGAACGGCGGATCGTTCGGGATCGGGGGCAGGTTCGGATCGAGCATGTCGCGCGGCGAGCCGTCGCCGTGCTGCAACGCGAACTCGGGGACGGGGAACGCGATGTAGCGCTCCTGCGTCTTCTTCGGGGCGTTCAGCGCCGTCGAGTAGTCGTTGATGATCTGGTTGATCTCGGCGGGGACGTCGCCCCAGAAGGTCGGCATGGCCGGGACGAGCCCGCGGCCCGATTCGTCGCCGAGCGGGTTGCCGGCGAGCTGCGCGCGGATCTTCGTCGTGCCCGCGGTCGCGTCGCCCTTGACGATCGTGAGGCGCGCGAAGTCGGCCGTCACGAGGTCGCCGACCTTGCCGCCGCCCGTGCACGACTTGAAGTCGTACGACTTGCCGGTGCCGCCCACGTTGCCGGCGGCGTACGTGCAGCTGTACGCGATCGTCTTGCCGTAGCCGAGCTCGAGCTTGGTCGTGTTCGTCGCCGGCCCCGACTTGCCGAGCTTGACGTGGAAGCTCTGCGGGATCTGCACGACGCCCGCCGCGAAGTGCGACTCGCCGGGGAACGAGACCTCGGGGCCATACGTGCGCTGCGCGATGAGGTCGAGCGACACGCCCGCGCCCGCGGGCGCCGCCGTCGGCGACTTCACGCGCAAGCTGTCGATGCGGATCGTGTCCGAGGGGCAATCGAACGGGTGGATGTACAGGTCGAAGATGAGGTCGGTGTACGTCGCGCCGCCGAGCTTGCTGCGCACGCTCGCGGGGATGGCCCACTTGACCGTCTTGAAGACGCCCGGCGGGAGATCCTTGAGGCTGATCTTGCCGAGGTCGGTCTGCGCGAGGCCGCGCGCGGCCGACTTGACCTTGAGCTGCACGTACGACGTCGCCGTCGGGTTCTTGACGGTCTCGCCCAGCATGATGTCGAGCGCGAACTGCGAGCTCGCGTCGGCGAGGTTCGCGAGGCCCTTCGCCGTCGAGGAAACTTTCTGGCTCGTGAGGTGCGTCTCGAACGCGGGCGCATCGAGCGCGAACGACTGAAGCCCCGTCGTGCGGCGCTCGGACAGGCGCTGCCCCGTCGACGTCCACGTCCAGCCCGGCGTCTTCTCGAAGCCGAGGATGTCGTCGGAGGCGACGACCACCGTCGACGTCGTCGCGCCCTGCGCGGTCTCGATGACGTCGGCGGACTCACCGCAGCCGGCGGCGGCCAGGCTCATGACGATCGACAGCGACAGCGCGAGCGCGCCGGCGGCGCGCTTGGATCCCAGACACACGTATCCCGTGGACTTCAGCTCATTGGACATAATTCGGCCCTTTCGTTCCACACCCTCGCAAGGTGCAGAGGTCGGTTGAGATACGCGATCGCGATCGCGATCGTCAATCCACGAATCCGAAAATCATTCGACGCGGGACCGATGTTGGGCTGGATACGTTACAGGCCGCGCATTCTTCGGCGACGGGCTCGCGGCGACACATTTCGGATCGGCGGCCCGAAATCTGCGGCGGTTTGTCGCACGTTGACTTCTTCGCCGTCCGAAACGGAAACGCGCGGACCGAGTTGCCTCGGCCCGCGCGCGTGAAACCGGATTTGAAGTGAAGCGCTACCGCGAGACGGCGAGCGCGTCGATCTCGCCCGCGCCGTAGAAGTTGTTGTACAGGGCCGGGCCCTTGCACGTCGCCGGCTGGCCCGTCGCGCCCGGATCGTAGGGGCCCGCGGGGCAGCGCAGCGGCGTCGCCGTGAGGCTCAGCAGCGCGAGCAGCGCGTCCGGCGACATTTTTCCGTAGTGGCTGATCGCGAGCGCCGCGACGCCCGTGACGTGCGGGGCCGCCTGCGACGTCCCCTGCAGGTACGCGTACGTCGAGCACGTGCCCGACGAGCAATCCTGCACCTGCCCGTTCCAGTCGGCGGCGAACTGGTAGTAGAGGCTGTTCGGCGGCACGCTCGACAACACCTGGCCCGAGGCCGTCGTGTCGGTCACGAGCGGATTGGCGATGAGGCTGTCGCCGCCCGGGCCCGCGACGTCGACGGCGCCGAAGCCGTAGTTCGAGAACCACGACAGCCGCTTCGTGACCCCGACGGCGCTGACGCCGATGACCTTCGGCAACTGCACGGGGATGACCTTGCAGTTGCTCCCCTTGGTCGAGCCGCCCGTCGTCGAGCCCTTGACCGTCGCGAGGTCGGTGAAGAAGTTGCCCGTCGAGGCGACGAGGGGGATCTTCTTCGCGTTCGTCTTCGTGACGGCCTGGCGCACCATCTTGACGATCGCGGCGCGGTCCGGCTGATCGCTGCAGAAGACGTCGTCGATCGGCGCCGTGAAGGGATCGATCGTGAGGCTCGCGTTCATGACGTCGAAGTTGTGGCCGATGGCCCAATCGAGCGCGCACACCATGGCGTCGGCGAAGACGAGACCGAAGTTCGGATCGTCGGGGTTGTCGACGGCGAGCTTGACGGCCGCGAGCTTGACGCCGGGGGCGACGCCCACGATGCCGACGCCATTCTTCGCGCCCGCGATCACGCCCGCGACGTGCGTGCCGTGGCCGATGACGTCGTTCGACCAGACCGCGGGGTCGGTGTCGACGATGCCGCCGATGCACGACGCGCTGGCCCCGGCGTTGACCTGACCGACGAGGTCGGGATGCGTGGGATCGATGCCCGAATCGAGCACGCCGACGAGGACCGAGGATCTCCCGCCCGAGATCGCGCGCGCCTGCGGCGCGTGGATCTGATCCATGTCCCACTGACGGTTCGACAGCGGGTCGGGGCCCTTGGCCTTGTTGATCTTGGGAGGCTGCGTCCCCTTGGGGTGCATCGGCGCGAGGACCGACGAGACGACGCTCGCGAGGCCGACGGCGTCGACGCGCGCATCGGCGCGCAGCGTGGTCACGAAGCCGGAGTCGCCGCTCGCGAGCACGAGGCCGACGTTGTCGTAGCGCGCGACGATCGTGCCGTGCCCAGCCGCGACGATGTCCGCGGCGTTCGACGGGATCGACCCGCCTGGGAAAGACACGAGGTAGGTCTGGCCGGTCGACAGAGCGCCCGTCGCCAATTCGATTGCGGGGGCGTCGGCGTCGTCGACGCCGCAGGCGGCGAGCGAGAACGACGAAGCGAGGGCGAGGGCGAGACCGAAGCCGGGGCGACAGAAGCGGTGGCACAGGGCGGAGCTCTGGGTGCGCATGGTGTCCTCCTCGAGTTGAAGGCCAATACAGTAACCCCGGTTACCGCCAATTGAGTGCGGCAATATGTCGCAATGGCCGCTGCCGAGACGATGCGCCGCCCCGATCTCCTGCGCTGAACTACACTCACGGCGTGGGAGACCCCGAACACGCGCTGGCGCCGGCGGCGCCGGATGATCCCGCGCTCGCGGCGGCGGTCGTGCTCGCGCGTTGGCTCGATGGGCGCTTCCTCGATCCCGTGCTCGGGCTGCTGCTGCCCGGCGTCGGCGATCTGCTGAGCTCCGCGCTCGGGGTCTATCCGGTGATCCTCGCGTGGCGTCGCCGCGCGCCCAAGGCGTTGCTCGCGCGGATGCTGCTCAACCTCGCCGTCGACGCGTTGGGCGGCTCGATCCCGATCCTTGGAGACATCTGGGACTTCTTCTTCCGCGCGCACACGCGGAACCTCGCCTTGCTGCAAGCGCGCGCCGACGGGGGACAAATTCAGGCGCGCCGCTCCGACACGCTGGTGCTGATCGGCGCGGCCGTGGCGTGCGTGGCGGCGCTCGCGGTGCCCGTGGTGGTCATCGTCGCGCTCGCGCGCGTCCTCTTTTCCCGTTCCTGACGCCGCCCGTCGGGAGGCGCGAACGGGGGTCCAGTTGCATCACCCGGGGCGGGAAAGTCGGTACCATCCGCGCCCATGACTTCGACCTCCAAATCCCGCCTCGCGACTTGCCTCGGACTCGCGCTTCTCCTCGGTTGTTCGACCTCGGCCAAGCCCGGCGGCTCCGCAGGGCAGACCGGCAGCGCGGGCGTCGGCGCGGGCGGTGAAACGGCGGGCGCGGGCTCGGGGCCGAGCGGAACCACCGGCTCCGCGGGCGCCGCGGGGTCTTCGGCGGGCGGCTCGAGCGCCGCGGGAAGCGGCGTCGCGGGCACGGGCGGCGGCGGCGGCGCGGCCACGGCGGGCTCGAGCGCGGCCGGTTCGAGCGCCGCGGGCGCGTCCGGCGTCGCGGGCGCGGGCGGCGCGGCCGTCGGCGGCGCGGGCGGCACGGCGCCCATCGGCGTCGACCTCACCCCGGCGCCGAGCGCCGGCTGCGCGATGGCGCACGACCCGACCAAGGGCGTGAACGGCCAGTACTACGCGAAGGTCAACATCACGATCAACGGCAAGGCGACCGAGTACGTCGTGACGATCCCGCCGACGTACAAGAACGACAGCACGAAGCCCTACCCGCTCGCCGTCGCGTTCGCGCCGCGCACGCGCACCGAATTCGATTGCATGAACGGCGATTGCCAAGGGATCGCCAGCGAGGGACACGCGACGGCGGTCATCGCGTTCATGAAGCAAATCGGCCTGGGCTGGGAGCTCAAGGACGAGCGCGACAACAACCTCGAGCTCTTCAAGCAAGCCTTGGCGCAACTCGAGGCCACCTACTGCATCGACACGCACCGCATCTACACGGTCGGCCTCAGCTCGGGGGCCGACTTCTCGATGTACGTCGGGTGTTGGATGGGCGATCAGCTCCGCAGCGTGGCGTCCGTCTCGGGATGCATGCCCAACACCGTCGCGCCCGCCGCCGGTTCGTCGCCGCAGGCCGCGCCCGCGTCCGGCATGGAGAACCCGGCGAACATCTGCCTCAAGACGCTCGACATGTCGGGCTGCAAGGGCCACCCGTCCGTCCTCATGATCCACGGCAACAAAGACGGCGTCGTCACGGGCGCCAATCCCCTGGGGCGCTGGATTCCCTTCGCTGACGCCAAGCTCACGCGCGACGCGTGGATCGGCCGCAACGGCTGCGGGACGACGACGACGACGATGGTCAACAACGCGCCCGCGGGTCAGTTCGATGGCCCCATCACGTGCAACGCGTATCAGGGTTGCGGCGATTCGCCCGTCACGTGGTGCGAGCACGGCGTGCCGGGCTTCGACGGCAACAGCACCCACGGCTGGCCGGGCAGTGCCGGCAAGGTCGTGTGGAACTTCTGGAAGAGCCTGAAGTGACCTGACGGCGCTCAGGCCAGCGCGCACATGCGCGTCAGGTCGGCGGACGACTCCTGCATCCATCCGCGGGGGCGCGTCCGTAGTGGTGCGATCGTTCGGAACCTGAGCGCGGTCTCGTTGTCCGAGCGACGTGCCTTCTCCTCGACCGGCGGTCGCCACGCCACGTCTGCGCAAGCTCGGTCGTTGGTTCGGCGGTGTGCTCGGCGTGCTCGGGCTCGCGGGCGTCGTGTTGGCGCCGTCGTGGCGTAACTATTATTTGCCCCGACGGACGGTGCGCATCGTCGAGGACCAGCGCTACGTTCCGAACAGCGCCGACCCGAAGCACCAGTTGGATCTCTACCTGCCGACGACGGGCGCGCGGCCGTGGCCCGTCGTCGTGTTCGTGCACGGCGGGTTCTGGCGGCCGTTCGATCGCCGGCTCTTTCAGCCATTCACGGGGCTGCACGGGTGCGTCGGCGTCGCGCTCGCGAACCGAGGCGTCGCGACCGCCGTCGTCAGCTATCGGCAGCGCCCCGAGGCCGCATCGATCCAGGACGCGCTTGACGACGTCGCGCGCGCGGTCCGCTACGTCATCGACAACATCGGCCGCGAGGGCGGAGACCCGACGCGCGTGTTCGTCGTCGGGCATTCCGCGGGAGCCTTCATGACCGCGCTGCTCGCCGTACAGCCCGAGCCCCTCGCGCGTGCCGGCGTTCGCGCCGAGCAGGTCAGCGGGTTCGCGCTGCTCGCCGGTCCCTACGATCTCGGGCGGCTGATGACGTTCCCCGACGCCAGCCTCGCCGCGAAGGTCAGAAGCTCCGTGAGCGACGAAGACGTGCAACGGTTCTCGCCCGAGCGCCACGTTCGCGCGGAGCACCCGCCCCTCTTGCTCCTCGTCGGGGACGAGGACACGTCGATGCGCGCTGAGCAGCAATCGATGGTGGCGGCGCTGCGGCGCGCGGGCGGCGACGTGACGGCCGCGGAGATCCCGGGTGAGGACCACATGGGCCTCGTCATGCACCTGTCGCAACCCCACAATCGTGCGCTCTCGGAGCTCATGACGTTCATCGAACGACCGACCCGCTTGGGCAACTAGCGCGGCAGCGGCGCCGAGAACAGCGACTCGTATTGCCGGGCGAGCTGCGTGTGCTGGGTCGATGAGCCGGCGTCGAGGTAAAGGCGCCCGAGCTCACGCCAGCCATCGGGGCTCTTCGGATCGACGAGCATGACGCGGCGGAAGTGCTTCTCGGCGGCGGGCGTGTTCTTGGCGCGCGCCTCGAGGCGGCCGAGCGTGAGGCGCGCGCCGGTCGCGTCGGGATCCTTGCCGAGCGCGGCCTCGCAACGCGCGCGCGTCTCGCGCGGGTTCTTCGCGAGCGCGGCGACCTCGCACGCGACGACCTGGCGACCGGCGCTCGCCGGGAAGGCCAAAGCGAGCGCCGCGAGTTGTTCTTCGGCGGCGGCGCGGTTGAGCGACGCGACGGCGATCGTCGCGGCGGTCATGGCCGCGACGTAGCGAGGCTCGTCGTCGGGCGCGATGCCGAGCGCGGTCGCGCCGATGGGCAGCGCGAGGTGCGCGCGCGCGGCCGAGAGGTCGGTCGCGAGATCCTGCGCGTGCGCGACGCCGTTGCCCGCGCGCGCTAGCGCCGCCACGGCGGCGGGGGAGGCGCCCACCGCGGCCGCCCCCACGGCCCCCCGAAAGATCGGCGCGGGCGCCGGCCCGCCCCCGCACCCCAGCGT
>JBBQJG010000075.1:0-20279 GCA_038325725.1 Polyangia bacterium
CGCTGGGAGGCGGCCGTGCAGGCGCTCGATCGCCTGGCCGTCGTGGGCGCCGTCCCCGCCGACGCCGCCGAGCGCTACCACCGCGCGGCCGCGGCGGCCGAGGGCGAGCGCCAGATCGATCGCGCGCTAGTGCTCTACTCGCGCTCGTACGCGCGCGACACGACGTACCGCCCGACGCTCGAGCGCCTGTCGGAGATCTGCTTCGACAAGGACCAGTGGGACAACGCCTGGAAGGCGACCGAGGCGCTGCTCGAGCGCCACGGCGCGGCGCTCGAGCCGGCGCAGAGGGCCGCCTTGTTCGTGCGCTCCGCGCTCGCCGAGCTGCACATCGCCGAGCGCGCGCAGGCGACGGCGCGCCTCGCGATGGTCGTCACGCGCGGCGGCGGCTTCTCGCCCGACGTCGGCATCCGCGACGTTGCCGAGAGCTGGTCCGCCATGCGCGCCGAGCCGCGGCTGCTCGTCGGCATCGAGCCGGCGCGGCGCGATCGCATCGTCGCGCGCGCCACCGAGGCGGTGGAGCTCGCCGTCGCGACGTCACCGCCCTCTGCGCGCGAGGCGTACCTCGCGCGCGAGATCCTCGGCGCGCTCGCCGTCACGGAGAAGCGCTGGGAGGACGCGCTCGCGCTGCTCGCGGCGCTCGCCGAGGATCCCGAGACGACGCCCGCCGCGGCCTGCGGCTTCTGGATCGCCGCGGGCGACATCCGCGCGCACAAGCTCGCCGATCGCGTGGGCGGCCAGGCGCTCTGGGACAAGGCCGCCGCCTGGTCTCCCAAGGACTCTCGCCTCGTGGCGCGCCTGTCGGGCGCGCCCGCGATGGCCATCGCGCACGACGTCACCGACGAGATGATCCTGTAGCTCTGCTCAGGGTCGGCGCGCGTCGGCGCCTGCGGCCGAGGCACCAGGTGGCAAGGGCGCCCAGCCCGAGCCACGGCGCGCGCGCGCTGCCGCCAGCCGTCGCGTCCAGCCGACAACCACATCCGCCTCCGTTACCGGCGGTGGTTCCGGCGGTGCCCGTGGTTCCCGCGGTGCCCGTGGTTCCCGCGGCGCCCGTGGTTCCGGCGGCGCCCGTGGTCCCCGCCGCGCCGGTAGTTCCGGCGGCGCCCGTGATTCCCGCGGCGCCCGTCGTGCCGGCGGCGCCCGTGGTTCCCGCGGCGCCGGTGGTTCCGGCGGCGCCCGTAGTCCCCGCGGCGCCCGTGGTTCCGGCGGCGCCCGTGGTCCCCGCGGCGCCCGTCGCGCCCGCGTCGGTGCCCGCGTCGGGGAGGCCCGCGACGGCGCTCGTCGCGATGCCCGTCGCGCCCCAGAAGACCAGGTAGGAGGCCGCCGTCTTGTCGACCTGAACCTTCGTCAACATCTTGGTCGGCATCGGGTCGACCTCGAAGCCGTCGAGGTTGTGGTGGTTCTGCTCACCGACGTTGTTGTTGTGGCCCCACTTCGCCATGTCGCCGTAGAGGATGAAAACGGGCGCGGTCGTACCGTTGAAGTAGTCCGGGAGGCTGATGTTCACGACCTGCGTCGTCGCGTCCATGTACGTGAGCGTCACCTTCAAAGACGACCCGCCCTCGGCGCTCGTCCCGAACAGGAACAACTTCGAGTACGTCGCCACGGGCACGTCGAACATGAACGTCCCGGCGCCGTGGACCGCGTGGGTCTGCGGGCTCGTCGCGGACGCGTCGTTCGAGTAGTGCAGCACGACGTCGGGGTGCTGCGCGTTTGCGGTAAATTTTCCGTCGTCGGGCAGCGCCTTGACGTTCTGCCCGAGAGACTTCGACGCGGCCGCCGTCATGTAACCATTGCCGCTGCCGCCGCCGTCGACGCCCCAGCCCAGCTGCCACGGCACGACCACGCCGCCCGTGAGCGTCGCGACGGTGCGTCCGTCGAGCAAGCCCGTCAGCGGAATCTGCACGATCGTGTCGGCCGCCGACGCGGCGCCGCCGAGGAGCAGGGTGAACGTGGCCGCCGCAAGGAAGGCCGCTCGCTTGGTCGTCGGGGTCGCCGTTGAGCTCATGACGACGATCTATACCCCCAGGCGGCCCCTCGCCGTGAGCGAGCAGGAAGATTCCGCGCCGCCGATCCGTCGCTCGGATGGGATACATTGGGCCGCGCATATGGGCGCCGTTCTCCTCAGTCATCCCCATGCAGCCGCCGTTTCCTGTGGCTTCGCGGCGAGTCTGGCGCGAGCGGGCGAGCTGGCGGCCTTCGTCACAGGGGTGGCCGTCCGGGAGCAGACCTGCTCCGGTGCCGTCGCACGAAGGCTCGCTGTCCACCGTCCGGTGCTCCAAAACCGGATCTTGTCCGACCTGCCTGTCGGGACCCTCCGCGCTCTCCCGCTCGTCGAGCTCGGGGCCCGCGCGGCGGCGCTGGGCTTGTCCCGCGTGGGCCTTCCCATCAAACAGTACGATGCGCTCTTCGTGCTGCACGACGCGGTCGTGTCTCGTCTGTCCTGGCCGCGCGCGACGACGTTGGTCTATGCGTACGAAGACGGGGCTCTCTTGACCTTTCGGCGCGCGGCGCGCAGCGGGATCGCGCGCGTCTGGGACTTGCCCTTGCCGCACTATCGCGCGATCGAGGAGCTGTGGCGTGTTGAAGCCCAGCGCTGGCCGGGAGCGATTGATTTTCCGCCCCACAGCGAGCCCGTGTGGAAGAGGAGACGCAAGGACGAGGAGCTGAGCCTGGCGACCAAGGTCTCCGTGGCTTCCGCGTTCACGAAGCGTTCTGTCGAACCCCTCGGGATCGACGCGCCCGTCGTCGTGGTCCCGTATGGATTTCCCGTCGACGCCTTTCCCGCTCGATGCGCGCCGCCCCGCGGTCGGTTCACGGCGCTCGCTGTCGGCACGCACGATCTGCGGAAAGGGACGCCGTACTTGCTAGAGGCATGGAAGAGGGCCGCCATTCCCGATGCCGAGTTGCTGCTCGTCGGGTCGATGCGTCTGTCCAAGTCGTTCCTCGACGGATACGCCGGGCTGTTCCGGCATATCCCCCACGTTCCCAAGGTCGAGCTGGGCGAGCTCTATGCAGCGGCGGACGTGGTGATGTTTCCCACGCTCGGAGATGGATTTGGGTTGGTCATCCAGGAAGCCATGTGCAGCGGGACGTCCGTCATCACGACGCCTTGTGGCGGCGGCCCCGAGTGCATCGAGGATGGCGTCGACGGTTGGATCGTGCCCCCGCGCGACATCGATGCGATGGTCGAACGGCTTCGCTTTAGCGCCGCAAATCGCGATCGGGTGTTCGCCATGGGCCAAGCCGCGCGCGCTCATGCGGAACGTTGGACCTGGCGCCATGCGGACGAGGCTCTCGTGCGCGCGCTCGCGTCGTGACGGCCTTCTCGTGCGAGTCAGCCTCGGCGCCGTCGCGCGAGGATCTCCGCATAGAGGTCGAGATACTGTCGGGTCAACTTGGTCTCGTCGAAGAGGGCGACCACCTCGCGTGCCCGCGCGAGCTTCGAGTTTCGAAGCGTCTCGTCCTGCAGCAGAGAGGCCATCTGCTTCGCGAGGGCCAGATGATCCCCGTTCGGAAAGGTCCACGCGGCGTCGCTCGTGCACTCTGCCAGCCCGCCGCGCTCCGCGACGATGAGGGGAAGCCCCGCGGCCAGGAGCTCAAGGGCGACGCCGCCCATCGGCTCTTCCAACTCTGAGGGAACGACCGCGATACGGCCCTGAGCGATGGCGTCCAGAAGATGCTGGTCACGTTTCTGACCCGCGAAGTGAACGTGAGCCGTGAGTCCCAGCGCCGCCGTCAGTCGTTCAAGCGTCGGACGCTGCCCGCCGTCACCGACGATGAGCAATGTTGCGGGCGGGCGCCCCGGTCGCTGGTTCACGGACGCCAGCGCCTTCAATAGGGTGCCAACCCCTTTTTCGCCGACGAGCCGACCCACGAACAGAAAATCGTAAGAGTCGGCGGACGTCGTCGAGTCCGACCGCTTGAAGCGATCCAGCGGGAAAGGGTTATAGATGACGATCTGATTGGGGAGTGGTTGGCGTTTGGCAACCCAGTTCGTGATGGCGACGTTCTTGTCGACGTGATGACCGACCGCCCGCCGCACGCCAAGTTTGAAGGCCTCGACGCTCGCCCGTCGAAGACCCCGTTTGCGGGCGTGGAACCGCAACGAGGCCAACGGACTGAAGGGCGCTGGTTCCCCATCGAGCCAGCCCTGGCCGTCCACCGTGATCATTTGATATCCCGCGTGAGTCCACAGAAATGGTCTTCGCGCAAGCACGGCATACGGGAAGAGTGCCAAGCTGGCACCGTTCGAGTGCACGATGTCCGCCGCTCGAGCCAGCGCGAGACGTTTCCGCGCGCCAGGCGCTCGTTCGATCACGAAGGGGAAGCTCTGGCGAGCGGTCTCATCGGCAAGGGTCTCGGTGACTACGGTACACATGTGACCTGCTGCCGCGATCTTGGTTGCGAGCGTCAGAGAGACCGTCTCCAGGCCTCCGGTGGCCGGAAAGAATGGCCTTGAGTAAAGAAGGATATGCACGCGAGCACTTTCGAAGAAAGTGTTGATGAATGGGGCTCGAAGGTACCGTCGGAGCGAGGAGAGGACAAGCCGGACCATCGTATGAACGATGCTGGCCGTTCTCCGATTCGCGAGCCCTACAGGACCGCGGCGCTACGTGGGTTTCGCGACGTAGGAGGGTTCTCAGTCTCGGCACTCGAAGACGCAAAACAACGTCAGCGTCTCGGCTCCGCCCTTCATCACGACCCGCGCCTCCGCCGCCGCGCCGCGAGCGCGACGACGCCGAGCAAGCCGAGGCTCCCTAGGCACGACTTTCCCGACGAGCGCGCGTCGAGAGCGCACGCACAGCCGGCGCTGCCCGTCGCCGCGCCCCCTCCCGTGGTTCCCGCACCGCCGCCCGTGCCCGCCGCACCCGTGCTGCCCGCAGCGCCCATCGTGCCCGCACTGCCCGTAGAGCCGCTGCCAGTTTCACCCGCGGCGCCCGTCGCACCGGCCGCGCCGGTTTGTCCCGCCGTGCCCGTCACGCCGGCCACGCCCACCGCGCCCGCGCTTCCGGTCATGCCGGCGGCGCCCGTCGCGCCGCCCGCGCCCGCGGCGCCGCCGTCGGTCGCGACGCCGCCGTCGGTTCCAGTGCCGGGCGTCGCGATCTTGATGTCAGCGAGCGCGTCGCCTTCGATGAAGTCGTCGAAGACGATCGTGTCGGTGAAGCTCATGGGGAGCTTGCGGTGCAGGCCCGTCTGATAGAACAACGTGTCGGCGTTCGGCTTCGTCTTGCCCTTGAGCATCGTCACCGTCTGCTGGCCATCGAGCCACAGGTCGACGTAGCCGCTGGTCGCGGTCTGCGACCAGTGCACGTGAAGGGCGACCTGGTGCCAGACGCCCGCCTTGAAGTCGGCTGTCCAAGTCGCCTTGTCGGGGAGAAATCCGATCGCGAAGTTGATCGTCGTGCCGCCGCCCGTCGCCGTTTTTGGGGCGACCCAGATGTCCATCGCGTTCGCGAAGCTCTTGTTGGTCTCGTAGAAACCGATCTCGTTCCGCATCTGTGCGTCGGCGGGCATCATGTACCAGCCGGACAGGTACGAATCCTTCCCCTCGTCGGTGAGCGTGCTCGGGTGCTGGATGTCGACGCGATCCTGGTTGTAAGGAGGAAGCAGATCGTCGGGGTGCACGGTGATCTGACAGCCGAGGCTGCCCGAGTGCGCCGCCGTGGCGAGCACTTGGGCGTTGATGCGCGTGCCGTTCTTCTCGTTGATGCCCGGCTTGAACTCGGCGTTGGCGGCGCCGCTCGAGCAGACGTCGCCACTCTTGTTGCTCTCGAAGGTGGCGGTCCACACGACGGCGGCCCGCGCGGGCGCCGCGAGCGCGAGCGGCGACAGGAGGGCAACGAGGCTCAGCCACGAACGAACGCTGATCTTCATGAAGCTCCCGGATGCAGGGTGGGGGAAAAACGGCTCAGCGCCACGCGCCGCGCCGTCGCGGAACGCGCGTTTTATTTGATGAGCTGCGTAACGAAGTCGACGAGCGCCTGATTGCCGGCGGTGCGCGCGATGGTCGTCGGCAGGCGGCGCAGGTACCAGCGCACGGGCCAATCGACCTTCGCCGCGGGCGCGATCATGGCCTGCTCGTGGTGGTCCTCGACCTCCTGGTAGCTGCGGTCCTCGCGGTAATAGACCTCGACCTCGCCGTGGCCCGTGCCGGCCGTGCCGTCGGGGATGTCCTTGAAGGTCTTCACGAGCAGGAGGTCGCCCTTGCCGCTCGTGTCGGGCACGACGTGCGCGACCCAGCCGCCGGACGCGTCCGTCGAGTACTTGCCGTACTTCGCGGGCGTGCCCGGCACGTATTTCGAGTGGTCGAGCCACACGGTGCCGTTCGCGACGGTGACGCACGGGTTGACGACCCCGGGGTTCGCGATGAGCGGCGCCTTCGACGCCGCGGGTGGCGCCGGGAAGAACGTCAGGCCGTTGGGATAGACGCGCGTCACCTCCCAGGGGCCAGTCGTCATCGCGGCCGTGCCTTGATTCGTGATCGTATAAACGATGTCGATCGCGCCGAGCGCGAGGTTGGCCGCGAACTTCTTCGTCACGTTGAACGTCATGTTCGCGAACGTCATGCTCGGGCCCGAGCCCGAGAACGAGTTGTCCGCCGCGACGGTCATCGGGTACGGCATCGTGTCGAACTGCGGGACGAGCATCATGTTCGCGCCGCCCTTCGCGATGGCGCTCCCCATCCACAGACCTTCGGGCGCCGTCCAGAACGTCGAGCCCCAGTAGCTCGCGTTCGCGGTGGCGTTCGTGAGGACGTTCGTGCCGTCGAGGCTGTATTCGACGATGCGGCCGCCCGGGGCGGGATCGACGGTGAACTTCGTGTTGCCGACCTCGAACGTGTAGACACCCGCGCGCATGATGGGCGCGACGAGCGCGGACGCGCCGGCCGTGCCCGTCAAGCCGGCGGTCCCCGCCGCTCCCGCGCCGCTCGAACCGCCGCCGCCCGTGCCGGCGCCGCTGCTACCGGCCGTGGCCGTCGTGCCGGCCGCGCCAGTCGTGCCGGCGGCGCCCGTGGTGCCGGCCGCGCTGGTGGAGCCGGCGGCGCCCGTGGTGCCGGCAGCGCCGGCGGCGCCCGTGGTGCCCGCCATCGAGATCGCGCCGGCCGCGCCGGTCGAGCCAGCACTTCCCCCGGGGGAGCCGCCGCTGGAGCAGCCGGCGAAGCCGCCCGCGAAGCCTCCGAGACCGAGCAACGCCGCGACCACCCGAGACCCGCGCGCGACACGAATCATGGATCTTTCGATAACACGAACCGCCCGCGCCGGGTAGCCAGGTTGGGCTGACAGCTACGGCAGCGAGGCGGCGGCGCGCGCGAGGTCGGCGAGCTCTTCTTCGCTCAGGGCCTTCTCGTCGGTGAACGCGATGCCGACGACGGCGCGGACCTGGCCCGCGGCATCGTGCACGGGGAGCGCGACGCCCGCGCGCGCGTCGACGGCGCGCGCGCCCGGGCGCACCTGACCCGTCGCGTCCGTCTTGATGTTGCACGTCGAGATCGGCTCGTCGCGCTCGAAGGCTAGGCCCGCCATGCCCTTGCCGCGTGGAACGCGCGCGACGATCTGCTTGACCGGCTCGGGGATGCGCACGGCCGCCGCGAGCACGAGCTCGTCGGGTGATGTGGATGACACCATGTGCACCGTGCCGGCGATGCCGCCGCACTGGCTCACGAAGGCCTCGAGCCAAGTCTGTCGTTCCGGGGTCGCTGGGTCGCTCACGGCGCGGCAGCATAGCACCGGGCGAGGGCCCTCCGGTTTGGCGGGCAAGACGAATGCGCTAAGGTTGACCGTCGCCGTCGCCCTCGCCCTCGCCGTCGCCCTCGCCGTCGCCCTCGGCCGGGGCCGGCCCTCGAGACGGCGCGAGCAAGTAGCCCTTGGCACCACCCGCACAAAAAACCGCGCCCCGCGCCGCCGCTTCGAATGCGACCTTCCGCATCGAGCAGGCGTTCTCGGTCCCGTTCGCGTACGACGTCGTGTTCTCGCGCGACGCGCTCGATCCGGCGAACCCGACGCTCGTCGACGCGATCGCGCGGCGCGAGCCCGCGCGCCGCCACCGCGTGCTGCCGATCGTCGACGCGGGCCTCGCGGCGGCGTGGCCCGAGCTCGGCGGTTGGCTCACGGCGTACTTCACGCGGCACGCCGCGCGGCTCGAGCTCGTCGCGCCGCTCACGCCCGTCGTCGGCGGCGAGGCCGTGAAGAACGATCCCGAGATCATCGCGCGCCTGCTCGCGCTCTTCCAGACGCACCACCTGGATCGGCATTCGTTCGTCATGGTGTTGGGCGGCGGCGCCGTGCTCGACGCCGTGGGCTTCGCGGCGGCGACGGCGCACCGCGGGCTGCGCGTCGTGCGCGTGCCGACGACCGTGCTGTCGCAGAACGACTCGGGCGTCGGCGTGAAGAACGGCGTCAACCTCTTCGGCGCCAAGAACTTCGTCGGCACGTTCGCGCCGCCGTTCGCCGTCGTCAACGACGCGCGCTTCCTCGAGCGGCTGCCGGCGCGTGATCGCATCGCGGGCCTTGCCGAGGCCGTCAAGGTCGCGCTCATCCGCGACGCCGGGTTCTTCGCGGCGCTCGAGGCGGCCGCGCCCGCGCTCGCGTCGTTCGGTCTAGATCGGACCGGCGCGCTCGACCCCGCGGGCGCGCTCGACGCGATCGAGGAGGTCATCAGGCGCTGCGCGACGCTGCACCTGCGTCACATCGCGACGGGCGGCGATCCGTTCGAGCTCGGGAGCGCGCGTCCCCTCGACTACGGCCACTGGGCCGCGCACAAGCTCGAATCGATGACGGGCCACGAGCTGCGCCACGGCGAGGCCGTCGCGATCGGCATCGTGCTCGACGCCCGCTACGCCTTCGAACGCGGTCTGCTGGCCGACGCCGACTGCGAGCGCATCTACGCCCTCGTGGGCGCGCTCGGGTTGCCGCGCTGGCACGACGCGCTCGCGATCCACGCCGCGGGTGGCCGCCTCGCCGTGCTCGCCGGGCTCGACGAGTTCCGCGAGCACCTCGGCGGCGAGCTCACGGTGACGCTGCTCCGCGGGATCGGCGAGGCCGTCGAGGTCAACGAGATCGACGCCGCGCTCGTCGAGAAGTCCGTCGCCTGGTTGCGCGCGCGCGCCCCGGCGGGGTCTTCGATCGTCGGATCATGATCGTCACGGGCGCCGCCGGTCAGTCGCTGCACCTCACCTACTGCACGAACATCCACGCGGGCGAGATGTGGGACGACGTGCGGGCCGTCGTCGCGACGCACGTGCGGGCCGTCAAGGCGCGCGTGTGCCCCGATCGCCCGTTCGGCGTCGGGCTCCGCCTGTCGGCCGCGGCGGCGCAGCGGCTCGCCGAGCCGTCGGTGCTCGCGGCGTTTCGCGACGAGCTGCGCGCGGCCGGCCTCTACGTCTTCACGATCAATGGCTTCCCCTACGGCGCCTTCTCGGGCACGCGGGTCAAGGAGCGCGTGTACCGCCCCGACTGGCTCGAGGACGAGCGCCTCGACTATTCGAACACGCTGGCCGGCCTGCTCGCGGCGCTGCTGCCCGAGGGCGTCGAGGGCTCTGTCAGCACGGTGCCCGGCTGCTTCGAAGAGCGCGGCACGTCGGGCAAGGCCGGGGCGCGCGTCGCTGAACGGCTGCGCGCGCACGCCGCTTTCCTGCTGCGCCTGCGCGCGCGCACGGGGCGCGTCGTCACGCTCGCGCTCGAGCCGGAGCCCCACTGCCTGCTCGAGACGTCGGCCGACGCCGTCGCGTTCTTCAAGGAGCACGTGTTCTCGGCGGACTCGATCTTGGACTTCGCGCTCACGACAGGCCTCGACCCGGCCACCGCCGAGGCCGCCCTGCGCCGTCATCTGGGTGTGTGCCTCGACGCGTGTCACGCCGCCGTCGAGTTCGAGACGCCCGACGAGGCGCTCGATCGCTTCGCCGCGGCGGGCGTGCGCGTGCTCAAGGTGCAGGTGAGCGCGGGCCTGCGCGTCGCGCCGCCCAACGCCGCCGCGCGCGCCGCGCTCGCGCCCTTCGCCGAGGGCGTCTATCTGCACCAGGTCGTCGCGCGCCACGGACAGCACCTGCGGCGAACGCTCGACCTGCCCGAGGCCCTCGCCGAGGCGACGCGCGCCGCGGCGCCCGAGGCGTCCGACGCCGAATGGCGCGTGCACTTCCACGTGCCGCTTTTTCTAGAACGCCTCGGACCGTTCGAGAACACGCAGGCCTTCCTGCGCCCGCTGCTCGCGCGTCTCTTCCGCGAGAACATTTGCCAGCACCTGGAGGTCGAGACGTACACTTGGGACGTGCTGCCCGAAGAGTTCCGCGGAGAGCCCGTCGACGAGGCGATCGCCCGTGAGCTCGCGTGGACGCTCGAGGCGCTGCGCGGCGCATGAGCGCGTCTTCTGCGGCGGCCCCGTCACCGCTGCGCACGGCGCTCACGCTCGGGCGCGTGTCGAACCTGCCCACCGTGTGGACGAACGTCATGGCGGGCGTCGCGTTCAACGCCGCGCCCACGGCGGGCGTCATCATCCCCGTCGCGCTCGCGGCGTCGTTGCTCTACGTCGCGGGCATGTTCCTCAACGACGCGTTCGACGCGAAGTGGGACGCCGCGCATCGGCCCGAGCGTCCCATCCCGTCGGGCGTCGTCTCGGCGCGGACAGTGTTCGCGGGAGGGTTCGGCCTCATGGCGCTCGGGCTCGCGATCCTCTGGGTCGGCCCGGGCGGAGATCGCGCCGTGCTGCCGGGCCTCGTCCTCGCGGGCCTCATCGTCCTTTACGACGCGAGCCACAAGCGCAACCCCGTCGCGCCGATCGTCATGGGCCTGTGCCGCGTCGCCGTCTACGTCACCGCCGCGCGTGCCGCCGGGCCCGGCTATTCGCCGCCCCTCGTCGTCGGGGCCATCTTCTTGTGCGCCTACCTCGTCTTGTTGACGGTCATCGCCCGCCAAGAGACCAAGGATCCGAAGGTGCCCAAGCTCGTCGGGCGGCTCATCGCGGGCATCTCGCTCGTCGACGGCGCGCAGCTCCTCGTGCTCGGGTGCCCCTGGCTCGCGGGCGCGAGCCTCGCCGCCTTCGTCCTCACGCGCCGCTTGCAGCGCTGGGTCGCGGGAACGTAGGGATCGCGCGCCCGCGCTCGCGCTCGCGCTGTCAAGGGGACGTCCGGGCGCGGAAGAGATCGAGCCCGTCGATCGATTGTTCGAGCACGTAGTCGCGCGCGAGGCGCGCGCGCAGCTCTTTGACGAAGAGCTGGTCCTCGGGAAGGTAGGAGGGCTCATCGTCCTTCCTCAGCTTGAGGACGTACGTCGGCCTGCCGTCCATGATCCGCGCCAGCTCGACGAGCGGCGAGATGCCCACGATGTCGGGCAGGCCCTGTTGACGCACGAGGAACGGCGGGAAGACGAAGCGCGTGGGCAGGCGCGCGCCCACGAGGAAGTAGATGACGGGTTGATCGTCGACCACGTAGATCGCGTCGTCACGATTCAGGCGCGGGGCCAGGTAGGCGGCGACCGCCGCCGGGCGATCTCGCCAATAGGGACGGCCCTTGATGCCTTGGAAGTAGACCTCCTTCGCGCCCAACACGACATTGGGCCCCGCCTGCTGCACGAGCAGCACCGCGGCCACGATCAGCAAGACGCGCCGCCGCACGAGAGGTCCGCGGCCCGTTGGCTCGTGGGACATCGTGAGACGGACCGCCGTGAAGGCCGCGAGCAGCGCGAGCCAGATCGCGAGCTGCAGAAAATAGTGCGGGTAGACGGCGGCTCGAAAGACGACGAGGAAGCCCCCGAGGGTCACGAGGATCCCGAGACCCACCGTCGAGGCGAACCACCGGTCGTCCCGACTCACCAGCCGGCCGCGGGCCACGAGCACGCCGAGCCCGACGGGCGCGGCGACCCAAAACAAATAGTTAGTCCGCAGCTGATCCCACAGCGCCGCCGCCATGACGCCGAGCTGGAAGGGTTGATGCACGGTGCGCGCTTGATTGGCGGTGAAGTTGGCGGCCCAGTACTCCGTCAGGTGCCCCGTAGCGCGAAACACGAGCGTGACGACGACGAAGGGGAGGATCGTCCCCAGCCCGAGCGCGCTCACGCCCTTGGCGAAGGCGAGGAGCGTCCGCGCCGTCGGCGCCCGCCAGGGGAAGACCAGGGCCAGCGCCGTGAGTGACATGACGATGTCGAAGAGGACGACGTACTTGATTTCGAAGGCCAGCCCGAGAAGAAGGCCGGCGACGCCCAGCCGAGCGGTGGCACGCGCGAGCGGGATCGCCTTGTCCGTCGATGAGACGACGGCCTTGGCCGTCGACAAGACGACATAGAACGCGGCGGCGCTCGGCGCCGAGAAGAACACCTCCGTGTTCGCCGCCATGCCGCCGTTGTTCATCGACAGCACGGCGTAAAAGCAGCTCGCGAGCAGCCCCACGACCCATCCGTCCCGTTCGAGGAGCGCGCCGATCCGGAAGACGAAGGTGCCCGTCACGGCGACGGCGACGCAGGCGATCGCCCGGATGGCGAAGAGCGAGCGCCCGAAGAGCTCGAGCGTGAGCGCGAAGATCGCGTAGATCCCGGGCGGCTTGTTGTCCCAGACGACCGTGTAAGGCGCGTGCCCCTGAACCCACTGGTCCGCGACGAGCAGGTACAGGCTCTCGTCCCAGTCGCGTACGGACTCGAAGAAGGACACGAGACGGAGGCCCGTGACGACGACGAGCAAGCCCAGGAACACGTTTCGGTTGCTGAGCGCGGACGGGCGCGGCCATTCCACGTCGGGAGCTCCGGTCTTCGTCATGGGGCAGTGGATCGAGCCGGTGCGCGGAGACGGGGCACGGAGGCGCAGGCGCCGGTGCGCGAACGCAGCGTCAGGGCCGCTGCACGCGGAAGCTCGAGCCGTACGGACCGTAGTCGTTCGAGGTCACGCCGTGGCGTGCCGTGCCGCGGTAGGCGGGACGGCCGGGATCGAGCACGACGCCGACGGGGCCGCCCGCGTCGGAGATGACACCCGCGTGGACGGCGGCTTTGCAGATCGCCGAGTCGCCCGTGTAGACGTCCGTGCCCCACAGGCCGCCCGTCTGCGCGCAGCCGGCCGGACACGAGACGACGGCGTAGGTCCCGGGCGCGCCGACGATCTGCGTCGAGTTGAAGCTGCAGCCGGCTTCGATCATCTGCGGCGCGGCGGGCGCGGCGGCGGCCACGGTGGCGGGCGCGCCCCCGGGCGCCGCGTTCGTCATGACGGCGTAGCTGCGGTTGTACGCGCCGTAGTCGTTCGACTGGATGCCGTAGCGGGGCGAGCCTCGGTACGCGGGGCGGCCCGGCTGCAGCTGGACGCTGACGACGCCGCCACCCGGCGAGATCGCGCCCGCGTGAATGCCCGCTTTGCAGATCGCCGAGTCGGCGGTGTAGACGTCCGTGCCCCACAGGCCCCCCGTCGCCTCGCACCCGGCCGGGCACGCCACCTGGAAGACGGCGCCGTCGCTGCTCGGCGGCAGCTGCGTGGCGTTGTAGCTGCAACCCGCCTCGATCGGTCCGGTCGAGCCGGCCATCGGCGCGCCGCCCGCCGCGGGCCCGACGGCGATGCCGCCGTTCAGGTCGGGCGTGACGATGCAGGCGCACAACAGGGCGCCGGAGAAACTCGCAACAGCGATCGCGCGGGCAGCTTTCACGGGGACTCCTTGAACGAAGGGGGCGCGAGTCTAGCCCGAAGCGCGCGCCGAAAACGCGGGGTGAGCAAGTACGGCGCTCATCAGGTCGCGAGCTTGCCGGTGCGCACGGCCGCCACCATGTCGCGGGCGACGTCTTTCATGCGGCGGGTGGCCGTCCACCCGAGCTTTTCCTTCGCCTTCGCGGGCGATCCCAGGCTCACACGTAGATCCGCCGGCCGGAACAGCGCGCGATCCTGATCGACGTGCTCACCCGCCTGCAGGCCCACGGCGGCGAACGCCTCGTCGACGAACGCCGACAGCGGATTCGTCTCGCCCGTGCAGATGACGTAGTCCTCGGCCTCGGGCTTCTGCAGCATGCGCCACATCGCCTCGACGTACTCGGGCGCCCAGCCCCAGTCGCGGCGGATCGAGAGATCGCCGAGCTTGAGCCGCTCGCGGCTACCGGCGGCGATGCGGCACGCCGCCGCGACGACCTTCTGCGTGACGAAGCGCTCGGGGCGCAGCGGTGACTCGTGGTTAAAGAGGATGCCCGACGACGCGTGGATGCCGTACGCCTCGCGGTAGCTGCTGACCTGCCAGAAGGCCGCCGCCTTGGCGACGCCGTACGGGCTGCGCGGGCGGAAGGGCGTGTTCTCGTCGGCCGCTGTCGTCGTATCGCCGAAGCACTCGCTCGACGACGCGTTGTAAAAGCGCACGGGCCGCTTGAGCATGCGGATCGCCTCGAGCAAGTTCAGCGTGCCGAACGCGATGCTCTCGAGCGCCTCGGCCGGCTGGTCGAAAGACAGCCCGACCGACGTCTGCCCCGCGAGGTTGTAGATCTCGTCGGGCTCGACCTCCATGAGCACGCGGATGACGCTGCGAAAATCCGTGAGGGCCGCCGACTTGATCGTGAGTCGCTCTCGAATTCCGAGGCGCGCGAGGTTCGTGAACGTCGCCATGGCGGCGTCGCGCGACGTTCCGACGACGCGATACCCTCGCTCGAGTAAGACCTTCGCGAGCCACGCGCCGTCCTGCCCCCCGACGCCACAGATGAGGGCCGTCTCTTGCGGAGGTGATGCCGGTGCGCTCACGCGCACCAATTTACAGATCTCGACAGCGAACGCCACCGCGTAGCGTCTTCAATCAGGGCCCTGAAAGCCCTGCAAAGCTATAACGCGCGAATTTGGAGGGCCTGGATCGCCCAGTTGAGGACGTCGTTCACCGGTTGCAGGAGGCCGTACTTGATGGCGTCGCTCGCGGGAACGCGAAAGTCGATGTGCGCTGCCTCGAGGCAACGGTTCACGTCGCGTCGTCTGATGAGCGCCTGCGCGACGAACGTCGGAATGCCGACGGGGGTCATCCCGACGAGCAGCTTCAGCGTTCCCTTGGCGAGCAGGGCGCGATTCGATCGCTGGTCCTGCTGTCGCACATCCGGGTGGTACGAGTAGAACGCGCGCAGATCGCTGAGGTAAGGCGCGTCCCGAAGGAGGGGAGGCAGTCGGATCTTCTTGAGCCGAGGGGGATGGTTCACGATGGCCTCGGCCACGCGCAGAGGAACGTGGCCCGCCACGCGCGCGCGCGTGAAGAGATCGCGATCCTCCGCGAAGCGGCTGATCTCCGGTCGAAACCCTCCGAGCGCCTCGTACGTCCGGCGCGCGAACGCCATGTTGGTCGCGCCGACGAGCTCGTCCTCGAAGAAGATGGAGTGCACGAACGGCTCGAGCCGAGGCACCGGGCTGCGGGTCGGGCCGAACGCGATCGAGGCGCCCGCTTCGATCGCGCTCGCGAGCGCGTCGGCCCAGCCCGGCTCGACGAGGCAGTCGCTGTCGACGAAGAGCAGAACATCCGATGACGCGGCGTCGACCCCTCGATTGCGCGCGACACCGGGCCCGGCGTTCTCGCCGGTGATGTACTTGAATCTCGGGAAGCGCGACGCGTAGGCCGCGGCCATCTCGGCGACCTCGGCGCCCGAACCATCGTCCGACACGATCACCTCGAGGTTGCTCGCGGCCCCGGCCTCCGGGATCAGCGTGTCCAACAACGCGCGAAGGTCGTCCGTGCGTCGGTAGGTCGGAATCACGATGCTGGCGCGCGGTAGACTCGCGGGAGCGCTCTCGAGGGGTTGGTTCATGGCTGCGGCGACGCGCGCGGGGGCGCTTCCTCTCGTGACGATTCCGAGTGTACAAGGTCGACGCGCGCACGGGCAACGGTTCATACTGGCGCCCCCGATGTGGACGTCGACGTTGACGAGATACTTGGCGCGCGTGCCCGGCCTGCCCGAGCTCCTGGGTCCGGCCGCGCGGCGACTCGCGAATGACAGCGTGTTGTCGTCGGAGCTGCGGGGCGCCATCGGCGGGGCGTGCGCCACGAATCTCGCGCTGCCGGGATACGTTCGCAGTTTCTCGACGAAGGTCGCGGGGGTCGAGATCACGATGGCCGCCAAACCGCGCGTGTCGTTGGTCGGCCTCGCCTACTATCGAGGGCTGGCTGACTTCGAGCCGACCACGGTGGCCTTGTTTGCCGCGTTGGCTCGCGCCGCGCGCGTCATCGTCGACGTGGGCGCCAACGCCGGTATTTTCTCACTGCTGGCCGCGCGCCTGCGGCCAGAAGCGCGGATTCTCGCGTTCGAGCCGAACCCGCTCGTCGCCATGTCGCTGGCCCGGAGCGTCGCGCTGTCGGGCGCGCGCGGCGTCGAGGTGCTCCCCACGGCCCTCGGCACCAAGATCGGGTACAGCACCTTGTTCACGACGGTGAGCGACGTGCTGACGAGCCTCGATGGCGCGCGCGTGCCGGACGCGGTCGAGCTGACCGTTCCTGTGACCACGCTGGACGCCGCCATGAAGGAGCGAAACGTCGTCGGTGTCGACCTCATCAAGGTCGACGTCGAAGGATGGGAGCTCCCTGTGTTTCAGGGCGCGGCCGAGACGCTCGCGCGCGACCGGCCCGTCGTGATCTTCGAAGCGCTCGCCGACGCTCCGGCCCAGGCCATCGACGAGCTCTTCACGAAGCTGCGCTACGAGATCCGGGTCATCACTCAGGAGGGCCTGCGCAAGGTCACGCTGGCGTCGACCTCGGGAGCCGGCGCGGCGCCGGAGCGGAACTTCGTCGCGATTCCCGTCGAGCGGATGGCGGCGGTGCTCGAGGCCGCCGGCGCGCCTCTTTCGAAGAGGTGATGCTGCGGCTGAAGCGACGCCGCGCTCTTTGACGGTCGGGTTCAGACTTCCGCGCTCGCGACGCCCGTTCACCTTCGCGCGAGGAGGCTTCGGATGATTTCGTCGAGCCGTTGCGCGCGTATCGTATAAGTGTGATCGCTCAGCGTCCGCTTCTGTCCTCTGACCGCGATCTCCCTGGCCTTCGTCGGATTGTCTCCAAGCCAGCGGACGCGCTCAACACACTCCTCGAGCGATGAGTAGCTGACGACCTCATCGTCGCGGAACAACTCTCCCAAGGTGTCCTTCGCATCCGTGACGAGGCACGCTCCAGCACCGGTCGCCTCGAACAGGCGCATGTTGGACGCCGATCTTTTCGACGCGCCGATGTGACAGTTGAAGGTTGCCTTGGAGTCGTGGAGCTTTTGAAACATCTCGAGACCATAAACGGCGGGTCGCAGGCTCTTTCGGAGAGCGCGCGGCAGCTGGAGGCCTCGGTCGTAGACGCCCGACGCGACGGGCGGAAGCGGAATGAGGCGACGCAGTTTGGCGGGGACGCGGATTCGATCGACCGCGGCTGCAATCGGCCGCAAGAGTGGCTTGAGCTTTCGTGTGATCTTGCCGCGAAGCGGAACGTTGGCGATCGGTGAATAGATGTCGACGTCAAGTCGTTCGGCGAGTCCCAAGAGCATGCGACGTCGCTCTTCGTGAAAGGCCGAGCCTCCCAGGATTTGGCCAACGAACGTAAAAGCGAAGGTGGGCTCGCGTTTTACGTCGATGCGCTCGAGGATGCGGGGTTCGAAGCCGTGGTTTAGATGAAAGGCGGTCTTCCCGCCGTCGGTAAATCCGGCGACCAATTCAGGAACGCAAGACAGGATCGCGTCATAAGCGTGGATGGCCTCGGGCCGCCCGGACGGAGCTCCCGCCCACCCCAAGACGAGGCGGACGCTGGGACATTGGGCCCGGACGCGCCCGATCCAATCTGCGGGAAAGACCGACGTGTCGTCGAGAAATAGGATCTCGGGGCCGTGGCTACGGATCTGTTCGAAAGCGATCTCGTGCCACCAGTCGCCGGGGGGGAAGACCACTCCGTGCTCCGTTGCCCAGGCGCGCTGCAACGGCTCCGCGTTGATGATCAGCTCGGACGCTTCGTAACCCAACGCGGGGAGCGCATGCTGGAAGAAATCCGCCCAACCGAAGCCGTCCCACATGAGCTCCCGCAGCTGTTGTTCGAAAGGCTGCAGGCGCAAGTGCGGGCGCCGTTCGTAGAACAGCTGAAGATACTCGCCGTAGAAAGTCGTTACTTTGAGGAAACGCATGCGAGTGGAAGAACTGCCTTGGACCTAGCTGCTGCTGACGCCGGTGCCCGTCGGCCAGCAATGGCGTATGGGTGCGAACTCGTCCAGCCACTCGAAGACGCTCGCCACGAAGTCCTCTCCGGTGAAGCGGCGGGCACGCGCGTGACCGCGTGCGGTCAAAGTCGCGCGCAGCGCTTCATCCGAGTGCAGCCGGCGAACGGCCTCGGCGATCTCTTCCGGTTTGGTCGGACCGACGAAGAGAGCGGCATCGCCCAACTGCTCGCGCGCGCCGTTGACGTCGGAGGCGACGACGGGGCAACCGAGCGCGAAGGCTTCGAGGGGCGGTAGGTTATCGGGGCCAAAAAAGGTGACGAAGGTGAGCGCTAGTGCGTGCCGATACAATCCGATCAGATCCTCTCGAGAGACGAAGCCCAACATCCGCACGGCATCGGTGAGCCCGAGGCGCGCGGCGGCTTCCTTCACGAAGCTGGCGTTTCCTTTGTCGGAGCCCGAAAGCACCAAAGAAATATCCAGGCCGTCGCGGGAGCGCAACAAACGCAAGGCCTCCAACAGATTCACATGGTTCTTGTGGGGCCAGAATTGGGCCGGGTAGTAGAGAAAGGGCTCGGGTGGCGCGGCGGTGGGTCGCGGGCTCGGAAGGCTGGCCGCGTCCAGCGCGAACGTGGGCGTCGGGAGTGGCAGGACACGAATGCGCTCCGGGGCGATCCCGTAAAACCGAACGATCTCGTCGCGCCCGACCTGCGTGCCCGTAATCACCAGAGACGCGCGGGTCAGGACCTCCTGGTATCCATGGTCCCGGATTGAGTACTCCGTCCCCATACTGACCTCGGGAAAGAACGGCTGCAGGCGGTGCTGTAGGTCCCAGACGACGGTGATGAATGGGATGTCCAACGTCCGGATCGACGTGGGCCCGACATACCAAACGAGGTCAATTCCATGCCGGGTCAGCAGCGTGGCCAACGCATCAGTCGATGGCGCGGTCAGCCCGACCGGTCGCTCCATCCAGTGGTCAAAGGTTCGCACGATTTTGCGGCGCGCGCGGAGGCGCAGATCGGGCAAAGCTGATGACAGCGACAGCACCTCGAGGTCGCCGGGGCGGCGTGCCCCGGGCGTCACGGGCGCGGTCGTGAGAAGCGTGAACTGGTGCGAAGAACGGCCGGCGCGCCGTTCGATCTGCGCCACGATCTCTTTCACGAAGGTGTAGCCACCTCCTGCCTCGGGCAGGGTGTCTCCGACGAAGACGCCGACCTTCATGCGTTGCGCCGAGAAACTACGACGAGGCGCCGTGTGTCAGGGGCGGGTCGCTCCGCGCCGGTTTCTCTCCGTGAGCAGCGGCGGGATGCCAAGCCTTCGAACTCTTCGGCCTCCAACTTCTGCTCCCGCGACTCAGACATACGAGCGTTGACGCAACGATACGCGGGGCTGATCCGACGCGTCAAGCAAGTTCGACCGCTCTCCGCGGCCGAGGCTCCCGACGGTGTCGAACTCGGTGTCGAACCTCGGTTCCGGCTTGGCGATGTATGACACGCTCTGTTACCTTCTCCGGGCGGACCTCGCAGCCCGTGGACTCGGTAGCGAGCGATCTATCGCATACCCGACGGTAGTCCCCGGACGGAAAAAACCTCAAAACTCGGTACCTATGTATACGGTTAAATTTCAGGACCAAGTCCTGGCAATCATCATCCCCGCCGACTTCGATAGTTCCGGCGTCAAGTTCTTTACGCCGGACAACTACTCGCAGCAACTCGCGTATATGAAGCATCCCGTGGGGGTGCAAATAAAGGCACACACCCACAACGAGATCAAACGCGAGGTGCTTCGGACCCTCGAGGTCCTTTTCATCCGTCGCGGCCGGCTCCGAATCGACTTTTATCAAACGAGCGGGGAGTACATCGAGAGCTACGTTCTCGGTAGCGGCGACACCATTCTTCTGGTTTCTGCAGGACACGGCTTCGAGGTTCTCGAAGAGGTCGAGATGTTCGAAGTCAAACAAGGTCCCTATACCGGCGAGAAGGACAAGACCCTGTTTTCTGCCGTCTCGCCCGAACAAGTCCGGATAAAATCCCATTGTCAGAAATAATTCCCGTAAATATTCCGAAGTTTTATGGAAACGAGCTCGAGCGTGTCAAACGGTGCATCGAGGATGGCTGGGTGTCATCCGAAGGCCCGGTCGTTGCAGAATTCGAGACCCGCTTTGCACCGATCGTAGGTCGCCGACACGCC
>JBBQJG010000076.1:0-20216 GCA_038325725.1 Polyangia bacterium
GCGGCGGTTCGCCGCAATCGCGCGCAGCAGATCGGCGAGCGGCAACACGTCGAGCGCGCCCGTGAACGGCTCGTCGCCGCGCGTGAGCGCCTCGAGGCGATCGCGTTCGCGCCGCTGCAGCAGCGCGCGCGCGCGCGCGACGACCTCCTGTACGTAGACCGGCTTCGCCAGAAAATCATCGGCCCCCGCCTCGACGGCGCGAAGCTTCGAATCCATCGTTTGCTCGGCGAGAAAAACAAACGCGATCGGTCGCGCGACGGCGACGGCGCCGGCTTTCTGGAGCTGCTTGCAGAAATCGAAGCCGTCGGGCCCGTCCGCAAAGCGCGTCTCCGAGAAGATCAGATCGGGGCGCGACGTCGCGACGGCGGCGAGACCTTCGGTGACGGTCGCGACGGTCTGGACCTCGAAGCCCGCGCTCCGGAGGTTGACGTCGAGCAGCCGTTGGATCGGCGCGTCGCCGTCAACGACGAGAATCCGACGCCGTCCCGTTTGCTGATCGGTTCGCGGTTCCATTGAAAACGAAAACGAAGACGAAGACGAAAATAACGACGAAGGCCGTGACGCACGTCGTCCGGGGGGCAGTATATGCGCGCCCGCGCGCGGGCGAAATGGAACAAAATGTTGGTTGCAAAATGATAGGCGCGATCGTGATATAGGGGCTCGCATGGGGGACGCACCGGCTTCGTTTCGGGCCGCCCTCGCGCGCCTCGCGGAAACCTGGGCGGTCGGCTGCGACGAGGCGCAAGGCGAAGCCCTCGCGCGCTTCGGGACCTTGCTGCTCACCTGGAACGCGCACATCAACCTGACGGGCGCGAGCTCGCTGGATGACCTCGCGGGCGAACACCTGCCCGATTCCTTCGCCCTTGCATCCCGGTTCGGCGATGGCCTGCCCGCGCGGGCCGTCGACGTCGGAAGCGGGGGCGGCCTCCCCGCCCTCCCCCTCGCGTTGCTACACCCGGCGCTGACCTTACGGCTCGTCGAACCGATCGCCAAGAAGGCGGCGTTCCTGCGAACGGCGACGCGCGAGCTCGGCCTGCGCGATCGGGTCACGGTCCACGTGGGGCGCGCCGAGGCGCTCGGGGCCGGGGACTTCGACGCCGCCTTCTCCCGAGCCACCTTCGCGCCCGAGCTGTGGGCCTCGATCGGGGCTCCCCTGGTCCGCCCGGGAGGCCGCGTCTTCCTCCTCGCGGCGATGACGGCGGCTGACATTGCGGCCCCTCCTTCCCTGTTGGAGACCTTTCGGCGGTCGTATCTCGAAGATCGGCGCGTCCTCGTCGAGCTCGCCCGCGTGACCTGATCAAGATCGTTCCACGTGGAACACCGACGCACGCCCGGGCGACCACCGCCCCGAACCCAGCCGCGCCCGAGCCCATGACCCACGTTCCACGTGGAACATCCGGCCCTCCCCCCGGCCCGGCGCGCCTTTGTTCCCCATCGAGATGGCGAGCCTCGAGCTTAAACCCAGCGGACCACACTCCCCGCCTTTGCCTCCGAGGTCCCAAGCCGACGACCCGCCTGTCGCGCCGAACAAGCCTGAACCTCCAACCGACGACCCGTGTTCCACGTGGAACACTCCCGGACCGCTCGACCCAAGGCCCCACCTTCCACGTCGAACGGCGGGCGCAGGCGACCCGCGCGGGGATCCGCGCTATAGGATCGCCCGTCGTGCGTGACTTCGCGGGCATCCTTCAATCCGACCTCGATGCCCTCGCGCGCGCCGATCGCTTACGGCGCTGCCCCGAGGTTTCCGGGCCCACCCGCCAGCACCTTGCTCTTGGCCCCGACCCGGCCGCGCCCGAGCTCGTGTCCTTCTGCTCCAACGACTACCTAGGCCTGGCCTCCCACGCGGCGCTCGCGGCGGCCGCCGCCGACGCCGCCCGTAGCCAAGGGTTCGGGGCCGGCGCCGCCCGCCTCGTGTCGGGCGACCTTCCCGCCCACCGCAGCCTCGAGGCGAGCCTCGCCAACTTTCTAGGACGAGAGGCGGCTCTCCTCTTTCCCACGGGGTACCAGGCCAACCTCGGGACCCTGACAGCGCTCGCGGGCTCCGAGGACCTGATCGCCTCCGACGCCGCCAATCACGCCAGTCTCATCGACGGCTGTCGGCTTTCGCGGGCCAGCATCTCCGTCTATGCCCACGGCGACGTCGCCGCGGCCCGCACCGCCCTCAGCCGCCCTGGAACCTTCCGGCGCCGTTTCCTCGTGACCGAGTCCCTCTTCAGCATGGACGGCGACGCGGCCCCACTCGGCGCCCTGGCCGAGCTCGCCTCAGCGGCGGACGCCATCCTGATCGTCGACGAAGCGCACGCCCTCGGCGCCCTCGGGCCCGGAGGACGGGGCCTTTGCCACGCAGCCGGTGTCATCCCCGACGTGTTGATTGGTACGTTGGGAAAGGCGTTCGGCGCCGCCGGAGGCTTCGCGACGGGCGTCGCGGCCCTGCGTGACACACTCGTCAACCGAGCGCGAACCTTCGTCTTTACGACGGCGCTCCCAGCGCCCGTGGCCGCCGCCGCCGCCGCCGCCGTGACCCTCGTCGACGGCTCAGAGGGCGACGAACGGCGCCGGCGCCTCGCCGCGAACCAGACCCGCCTTCAAGCCGCCCTGACCGGGCACGTTCTGCCGACGCGCGGCCCGATCGTCCCGATCATCGTCGGCTCCGACGGCGCCGCCCTCGCGGCCTCTAACCAGCTACGTGCCCGCGGGCTCTTCGTGCCCGCCATCCGTCCGCCCACAGTGCCCGAAGGAACCGCGCGGCTCCGCGTGACCTTGTCCTCGGAGCACACGCCCGGCGAAGTCGACCGGCTCTCCAGTGCGCTGATCGAGCTGCTACGGGCGTAGGGGGTCACAATGAAGCGAACCGACAACCTTTCGCGCGGCGCCGCGCCGCGGACTGCACCTGCCGTCCTCTCCGGCGTCTTCGTCGCCGGCACCGACACCGGCGTCGGCAAGACGACTGTCGCCGTCGGCCTCCTGCGCCTTCTCCGACGCGCCGGCCGCGCACCGGTCCCGTTCAAGCCCGTCGAGACCGGCTGCGCGCCCGAGCCGCTAGACGCCGTCCGGCTACGGCACGCCGCGGACGCACCAGCCGCCCTCGATGAGATCTGTCCGTTCGCGCTCGCCTTGCCCGCCGCACCCGCGGCCGCCGCCCGGGTCGCCGGTCTCGTCCTCGACGTCGCCGACCTCGCGGCGCGCGCAAAGACCCTGAGCGGCCGTGGCGACTGCCTCGTCGTCGAGGGCGCGGGCGGTCTGCTTTCGCCCTACGGACCGGGCCAAACCAACGCGGATCTGGCCGCGCAGTTGGCGCTCCCGGTCCTCCTCGTCGCGCGCGTCTCCCTCGGCACCATCAACCACGTCGCCCTGACCGTCGCCGAGCTGACCCGTCGACACCTCACGCTCGCGGCGCTCGTGCTCGTGAGGACCACGCCCGAGCGCGAGCCCCACGAGGACTGGAACGACCGCCTGATCGCGGCGACCGCGGGTGTTGCCCCGATTGGGACAATCCCTTGGATGTCGGCCACCGAACGCGACGACGACGAGCGGGCAGCAGACGCCGTCGGCCGCATCTTCTCCGATGCCGCTCTTCGCCGACTGTTCGGCAAGAGCGGCTAGCTAACCTAAGTCGACCAGCTCGGCGAGCCGGTCCGGCTCAGCTCACTTCGCGCTTCGGATAGATGACGACGCGTCGAAAAAGGCCCTCGCCTTCGGACTCCGTCGTGACGCCCGAGTGCTCCTTGAGGGTCACGTGAACGATCCGGCGATCGTGCGGATTCATCGGCTCGACAGGCACAGGACGTCCCGTTTTCATTGCCTTTTCCGCCATACGGTTCGCCAAGTCCGTCAGGGCATCTTCGCGGCGACCGCGGTAGCCCTCGGCGTCGACGACGACCCCCGGACCGTCGCTCGGCTTCTTGCTGACGATGCGGTTGATGACGTACTGGAGCGCGTCCAGCGTCGCGCCCTTCTTCCCGATGACGAGGCCCGATTCGGGGCCGTGGGCATCGAGAATAACTCGCTCGCCATCATCGAAAGCGCTCACCTCGGCTTCGATCCCCATGCGATCGAGGATCTCTCGCAGCACCTTGGCCGCGGCTTCGCGCCTTTCGGCAAGGGCATTGTTCTCGACGGACATACCTATCTCTCCTTTCGTGCGGGCTGCAGCCGGCCCGAATTCATTGACTCAGAACGTGAAGCTCGCGATGGGAACCGGCAGGGGCGGCGCGGTATCCGAGTCGGGCCGTCGATCTTCGACGGGCGCGGGCCTCGGAACCACGGGCCTCGCCATGATGACCCTCGCCGGGGTCGGCACCGCCGGAACGCCAGGGCCGCCCGCGCGCGCGCCCGGGCTGCCCATCGGCCTCGCAGGCGCCACGCCCATCGGCCTCGCAGGCGCCACGCCCGTCGGCCTCGCCGGCGCCACGCCCATCGGCCTCGCAGGCGCGACGCCCATCGGCCTCGCCGGCGCCACGCCCATCGGCTTCGCGAGGACAGGACTCGACGGCTTCGCGGTGGCCGCGACGATCGGCTTGGCCACCGGCTTCGCGATGACCTTGGCCACTGGCTTCACAACGGCCTTCGCCACAGCCCTCGGGGCGGGCTTCGCCTCGCGGCTTGGGGCGGGCTTGGCGGAGCGAGCGGGCTTCGCCGCTTTCGCTTTCCGCGCAGCGGCCGGTCGCGCCGCGCCTTTGGCCGTCTTCTTGGCCGCCGTGCGCGACTTTGTCACCTTACCCATCGGTGATCACGCTAATGTCAGCACCGCTCCCGTGTCAAACGGAACGGACCAGCCGGAGCTTCGGCTCGACCTTTCTTCGACGGAGCCGCTGGCGGCGGCCGTCGACTTGCTGGCGATCGCCTGCGTCGAGGAGGGCTTCGCGACCGACGCCCTCGTCACGGCGGTCGACGCCGCGCTCGGCGGGGCCTGGCGGCCCTCGCTCGCCGAGGAGCGCTTCCTCGGCAAAGCCGGCCAGATCTCGTCGGTGCACGGCCTCGGCAAGTTCGGGCCGCGCCGGATCGCGCTCGTCGGGTGCGGAACGACCTTCGCGACGTCGCGTGATCGCCAAATCTTCGGCGGACGTGTCGCGCGGCTCGCTCGCACGCTCGGCGCGCGCAGCGTCGCCGTCGTCGCGCCCCTCGGTACCGCCGACGCGAACGGCGAGATCGAATCGCTCGCCGAGGGCGCGCTGCTCGGCCTCTATCAATTCGCGAAGTACCTCTCGGGCGAGCGAGCGACGCCGCCCGCGCTCGCGTCGTTCACCGTCCTCGCGCCACGCGGCCTCGCGATCAGCCACGCGCCGGCCGCGTTTGCGCGCGCGCAAAACACGGCGCGCGCCGTGCGCCGCGCACGCGATCTCGTCAACGAGCCCGCGGGCACGATGACGCCCACGGCGCTCGCGGCCGCCGCCGCGGCGTGGGCGCGCGAAGCAGGCGTCGACGTCGAGCTCCTGGATCACGACGCATGTCGCGCGCTGGGCATGGGCCTTTATCTCGCCGTCTCGCAGGGCAGCGTCGAACCGCCGCGCTTCGTTCACCTCACATGGAAGCCCGCGGGAGCGCTCCGCCGCATCGTCCTCGTTGGCAAGGGCGTGACGTTCGACTCGGGCGGCCTCTCGCTCAAGACGAACGAAGGCATGCTCGACATGAAGACCGACATGGCGGGCGCCGCCGCCGTGCTCGCCGCGATCGCCGCGGCCGCACGCGAGAAGCTGCCCATCGAAGTCCACGCGCTCGCCGCGTGCACCGAGAACATGCCGTCGGGCTCATCGTACAAGCTCGGCGACGTCATCACGTCGATGGCGGGCAAGACCGTCGAGATCACGAACACCGACGCCGAGGGCCGGCTCACGCTCGCTGATGCGTTGACGTTCGGCCTGCGATTCAAACCGGACGCGATCATCGATCTCGCGACGCTCACGGGCGCGTGCATCGTCGCGCTCGGCCCTCACACGGCCGGCGTCATGAGCAACGACGATGCGCTCGCGTCCGAGTGGATTGCGGCGGCCGGCGCCGCCGGCGAAGAGGTGTGGCGACTCCCGCTGCCGCCGCGGCTCATCGAGCAGCTCAAGTCCGAGGTCGCCGACATGAAGAACACGGGCGAGCGTTGGGGCGGCGCCCTCACGGCGGGATTGTTCTTGCGCGAGTTCGTTGGAACGACGCCGTGGGTTCACGTCGACATCGCGGGACCGTCGAGCGCTGACAAAGAATTCGCGCACGTCTCTAAGGGCGGCACGGGCTACGGCGTCTCGACCATTCTTTCGTTTCTCCGCCGCGCCGCATTTGCTTCGGTCAACCTTCCGTCAACGTCGTGACGCGCGGCAAGCGCCCGATTTCTCCCGAATAATGACGCGAGAACCTCGCGAATTTCCCGGGAAATTGCGTTGAAGGAAGGGCCTCCGCGTGATAAGGTTCGCGTGCTTTGAAAACGGCCTTCAGCAAGGAGCGAGCGTAACAATGGAGCCCACTTTCCGGGTTGGAGACTTGGCTGTCTATCCGGCTCACGGAGTCGCGCAGATTGTCGGGATCGAAACGCGAGAAATCTCGGGGAACAAGCAGACGTTCTACATCCTCAAGATTCTCGAGAACGCCATGAAGATCATGATCCCGACGCGCAACGCTGGCGCCGTCGGTTTGCGCGAGCTCATCCGCGCCGACGAGGTCGACGAAGTCTTCGAGATCCTCAAGAGTCGTGAAGTCGCGGTCGAGGGCCAGACCTGGAACCGCCGTTACCGCGAGTACATGGAGAAGATCAAGACGGGCTCGGTCTTCGAGATCGCCGAAGTCCTCCGGGACTTGCAACGCCTCAAGGGCGACAAGGAACTGTCGTTCGGCGAGCGCAAGATGCTCGACACGGCGCGCACGCTCCTCATCAAGGAGATCGCCGTCGCGACGAAGTCCAAGGAAGTGAAGATCGAGGAGAAGCTCGACAGGATCTTTACGTCGTAAAATGATTTCGTTCGGACCTGACGAGGTTCCGAACGAACTGGTTCGAAGCTCCGAAAGGGCTCCGAACCTCCGAAAGCCCCGGCTCGGTTCTCCGCGCCGGGGTTTTTCCGTTGGACCCGCCCTGGCTCGGTTCGTCGCGCGCAGTTTTTTCGTTTCAGACGCAATCGACGCAACCGCCGCGACGCGCGACCGACACCTCCTCCGCAAACGGTTCTCGAAACCTTCCGCGGAGGAGACACGTCATGAGCGCAACAGCCGCCACTCTGGATCCCGTCGCCGAGAGCTTTCTCGCGACGACGACGATGAAATCGATCCTCGGGATCGACCAACACGCCCTCGACCAGGTCATGGCGACGGCCTACCTGCTCTACCAGGCAGGCCACTACGAGCAGGTCGACGTGCTCTGCCTCGGTCTCGTCGCGGCGAACCATACGTACTGGTGGTCGTACTCGCTCCACGCGGCGGCGCTGCGCGGGCTCGGCCGCTTCCCTGAGGCGCTCGCGCAGCTCGACAAGGGACTCGTCTACGAGCCCGGCGAGCCGAAGCTTCTCGCGATGCGCGACGAAATCGTCGCGACGCTCGCGGCGGAGAAGACGCGCCTGTCGCAGACGCAGGAGGCGGCGTCCCTCGGCTCCGCCTCGACGACCATCGCAACGTCGGTCAAATCCTCGGTCCGATCCGCGACCACGACGAAGACCAGCTCGCTCGCGGTGGGAGGTTAGCCATGGGCTTCGACTTGGGCGGCATTTTCGCGGCCGTCACTGATCCTGGCTCTCTCGTGAACAACCTCGCCCACCAGCTACTGCCGAAGGATCTGCAGTTTCTCGGAGGCATCGCCGGGGCCGTCGTCGACTACGAGTGCGGAAACCCCGTGGGTGCGCTCAAAGAGGGATTGTCGTCCTTCAAAGACCTCTCGCAGAACAACCTCTCGAGTGGTCGGCCGACGGGCCCCGGAGGCGTTCCAAGCACCCCTTGGCTCGCACAACCAACGCCGCCGCTCCTCCTCGCCATGCCGAGCCCAGATCCCACGAAGACGCCTTTGGCGGGTCCGAGCTCCACGGCACCGTCCGGCGCGCGGCGCGTCGCGCCCGTGTCCGTTCCGCCGGCGGGCGCTCCGCCCGCGGCACCGCCAGACGCGCCGCTGGCGACGCTCCTGCGACCCGTGATTTCGCCTCACCTCGTCTTCGCCACCCCTCACCCGACGTCGACCCCTGGACTCAATCTCGCCCAATCGCTCGGCGCGCCCGTGCCCACGTCGTCGGCCTGGCGCGGCACTCCGCCCTCGACCCCGCCCTCGGCCAACGCGATGTCACAATCACTCAGCACGCCCGCGCCTGCGTCGGCGGCCTGGCGCGGCACTCCGCCCTCGACCCCGCCTTCGGCCAACGCGATGTCACAATCACTCAGCACGCCCGCGCCCACGTCGGCGGCCTGGCGCGGCACTCCGCCCTCAAAAACGGATCCGAGCACGCCCCCGACCGACACGTCTCCTCCGTCCGTCGCGACCACACCCACCGCACCCGCGACGCCCGGTGCGTCGTCCGCGGCGTCGACGTCGTCGTCCTCTTCCTCTCAAAACCAACCCGTCACGGACGCGGCGAAGGCGTTCCTCAATCAGGGCAATGACCCGCTCATGAGTGCCATCCGAGCCGGCAATATTCCCGCGGCAGTCTCAGATTCCCCGGCGGCCATGATGGCGCTCCAGGCGAAGATGAACCACATCTCGGAGATGAATCAGCTCATGACGTCGATGATGACGGCGCTCCATCAGATGCAGATGAGCATCATCCAAAACGTGCGCGTCTGACCCGAGCGACATCGAGCCGAGCGAAGGCCGCTTTGCCGGCTGCGGCGAGCGCCCGGGGCGCGGGATCCCTCTCAGGGTCCCGAACTTAGACGTCGAGGTTGCGGACGTTCAGAGCGTTCGTCTCGATGAACGCGCGGCGCGGCTCGACGAGATCGCCCATGAGCGTCGAAAAAAGGCGGTCGGCTTCGTAGGCGTCCTCGACGCGAACCTGGAGCAGCGTGCGGCGCGTCGGATCCATCGTCGTCTCCCAGAGCTGCTCCGGGTTCATCTCGCCCAGGCCCTTGTAGCGCTGGATCGCGAGGCCCTTCTTGCCGACCTCGTTGATGCGGTCGGCGAGCTCCTCGACGCGCGTGAACTCGATGATGTCGGCGCCGTTCTCGATAAAGAACGGTGCCTCCCCGAGGAGGTCGAGCGCGGCGTGGGCCGCCGTGAGGTCCGTGAACTCCGGCGAGTCCATGAGCTCGAAGTCGATCGTCGTCGGCTTGCGCACACCCGCCGAGCGTGCCGGCACCGAGATCTTGAAGCCGCCGTGCTCGCTGTCCGCCGCGACCGTGAGCACGACGTCCGACAGCTCGGGCGCGAACAGGTCGATGTTCTTCTTGAAGCGCGCGAGCGCCAACAAGATCGCCTTTTGGTCCTGTAGGCTCGCCTTCGTCAGCTTCGCGAATTTCACGATGCCATCGACGATGCGCGCGTCGCACTTGCGATCCATGACGGCCAGCAGGCGTTTGTACTTCGCCGCCTGACGGGCGAGCTTGCGCAGCTCTTCCCCGGCGAGCCCCGCCGGGTTGCCGGGCACGCGCAGCTTCATGTTCTCGGCAGCGCTCTCGAGCAGGTACTCGTCGAGCGCCGTCTCGTTCTTGAGGTACAGCTCCTTCTTGCCCTTCTTGACGCGGTAGAGTGGGGGCTGCGCGATGTACAGGTAGCCGCGATCGACGATCTCCGGGAAGTGCCGGTAGAAGAACGTCAGGAGCAACGTCCGGATGTGGCTTCCGTCGACGTCGGCGTCCGTCATGATGATGATGCGGTGGTAACGGATCTTGTCGACGTTCTTCTCGTCGGCGACGCCGGCGCCGAGGGCGGTGATGAGCGTGACGATCTCGTTCGACGACAGCATCTTCTCGAGCCGCGCCTTCTCGACGTTGAGGATCTTGCCGCGCAGCGGGAGGATCGCCTGGTCCTTGCGGTTGCGGCCCTGCTTCGCGGAGCCGCCGGCGCTGTCGCCCTCGACGATGTAGATCTCGGCGAGCGCGGGGTCGCGCTCCTGACAGTCGGCCAGCTTGCCAGGCAGCGACGAAGAGTCGAGCGCGCCCTTGCGCTGCACCATCTCGCGCGCCTTGCGGGCGGCGTCGCGCGCCCGCGCCGCGAGCACGGCCTTTTCGATGATCTGCTTGGCGACGCGCGGGTTCTCTTCGAGGAAGCGGCCGAGCTTCTCGTTGACGATGCGCTCGACGATGCCCTTGACCTCGGACGAGACGAGCTTGTCTTTGGGCTGATTGCTGAACTTCGGGTCGGGGTGCTTGATCGAGACGATGGCCGACAGGCCCTCGCTGATGTCGTCGCCGCCCAGGCCCTGCTTGAGATCCTTGAGCAACCCCGCCGCCTGCGCATAGGCATTCACGGTGCGCGTGAGCGCCGCGCGGAAGCCGGTGAGGTGCGTACCGCCGTCCTTGTTCTTGATGTTGTTCGTGAAGCAGTAGATCGACTCTTGGTACGAATCGTTCCACTGCAGCGCGATGTCGACCTGCGTGCCGTCGACCTCGCCGAGCACGGCGATGGGCTTTTCGTGGATGATGGACTTCGATGCGTTGAGGTCGGCGACGAACTGCGAGATGCCGCCCTCGAAGTTGAACTCGTGCGACTTGTCCGAGCGCTCGTCGCGGATCGTGATCGTGAGGCCGCGGTTCAGGTACGACAGCTCGCGCAGACGCTGCGTGAGGATCTCGAAGCTGAACTCCGTGCCCTTGAAGATCTCGGAGTCGGGCTTGAACGAGATCTTCGTGCCCGTCTTCTCGGAGACGCCGATCGCCTTGATGGCCGTCACCGGATCGCCGCGCCGGTACTCTTGGTAGAAGGTCTTTCCGTCGCGCTTGATCTCGAGCTTGAGCAACTCCGACAGCGCGTTGACGACCGACACGCCGACGCCGTGCAAGCCGCCCGAGACCTTGTAGTTCGAGTGGTTGAACTTGCCACCCGCGTGCAGCACGGTCATGACGACCTCGGCCGTCGGGCGGTTCTCGGTCGGGTGCAGGCCGACGGGGATGCCGCGGCCGTTGTCGTCGACCGAGACGGACCCGTCGACGTGAATCGCGACGTCGATGCGGTTGCAGAAGCCCGCGAGCGCCTCGTCGACGGAGTTGTCGACGACCTCGTACACCATGTGGTGCAGCCCCGTGCCGTCGTCGGTGTCGCCGATGTACATCCCGGGCCGCTTGCGCACGGCCTCGAGGCCCTTGAGGACCTGGATGCTTCCTTCGTCGTAAGCGTTGGCGGCCGGCGGCGGGGTCGAAATCTGGCCCTCGTCTGGCGGCTCGCCTCCCGGTGTGGTCATCGTGGTTTTGCGGGGGGGCGGCTTGGTAGAAACCTGAAAGGTTCCAATACTCTAGCCGGTAATGTCCTACCACCCTTCGCGGAGTGTGTAAAGGGAATAGTCGCGCTGGGTTAGGTGGGTTCGAGGCGGCCGCCCGAGACGCGAAAACGGACGCTGCCGGGCAGGGGCGGGACGACGCCCCGCTCGGCCACCGAGATGACCGTCTGGCAAGCGAGGCGCGACACCATCTCGAAGAGAAATTTGCGGCGCGTCGGATCCAGCTCGCTCGGGACGTCGTCGAGGAGCAGCACGGGAGCGTCGCCCAGGCGCGCCTCGACGTTCGTGAGCTCGGCGAGCTTGAGGGCGAGCACGAGCGAGCGGAGCTGCCCCTGCGACGCGTGCTCGCGCGCGAGGCGGCCGTGAAGGACGATCTCGAGGTCGTCGGTGTGCGGGCCGAAGGTCGTGAAGCGGCGACGCGCGTCCAGGGCCCGCTGGGCGCCCACGCCCGCGAGCAGCGCCGCACGCAGGCCCTCTTCGTCCCCGGCGGCGTCGACGGTGGGCGCACTCCGGTAGCGCAGCTCGACCGGGAGGTCGGCATGTAGCGCGCGGAAGAGATCGCGGGTGCGCGGCGCGAGCTCAGCGACGAGGGCGCGACGGCGTAGGACAACCCGCGCGCCCGTGCGCGCCAGCTCTTCGTCGTAGGCGTCGAGCAGCACGGGGTCGGCGCGGCCCTGTCTCAGGACGTGGTTCCGGCTCTTGACGACCCGCTGGTAGGCGGCGGCCTCGCGGTAGTAGCCGCGCTCGACGTTGAACACGGCGAGGTCGAGAAACCGCCGGCGCGCCGCCGGCGCCGCCCGCGGCAGCAGCAGGTCCTCGGGGACGAAGAGCACGACGCTGACGGCGCCGAAGATCGCCGCCGCGCCTCGCACGGCCTTGCCGTCGAGCTGGACCGTCCGTCGCGCGGCCAGCCCGATCTCCACATCAACTTTCCGCTCGAGGCCGCGATGCTCGACGCGGGCCGCGAGCTGCGCCCGTTCGGCGCGGGGCTCGCCCGGTGGCTCCCGCACGAGCTCGTCGGCGCGCGACGTGCGGAACGATCGCAGCGTCGCCAGGTAATAGATCGCCTCGATGACGTTGGTCTTGCCCTGGCCGTTGTCGCCATGCAGGACGGTGACGCGCGGACCAGGCTCGAAGCGCAGCGGCTCCAGGTTCCGCCAGCCGCTCGCCCGCAGCTCCAGGATCCGCATCTCAAACCCGCGACATCGAAACCAAGAGCCCCTCAACCCGCGACGTCGACATCGAGAGCAACATGGGGGGTCTGGGACCCTCTAGGGTCCCTGATTTCTTAAAGCCTCATCGGCATGACGACGCCGACGTAATCGCTGCCGTCGGCGGGGCGCACGACGCCCGGGTCGAGCTCACCCGACAGCTCGAGACGAATCTCCGGCGTCTCGATCTCCGACAAGATGTCGATGAGGTAGCGCGCGTTGAAGCCGATGCTCAGCGCCGCGCCCTTGTACGGGATGTCGATCTCTTCCTTGGCGGCGCCGAGGTCGGGGTTGTCGCTCTCGATGCGCAGCTTGCCCTTCTCGAGGCTGAAGCGGACGCCCCAGGTCTTGTCCGACGACATGAGGGACACGCGCCGCAAGCCTTCCAGGAGGCCCAGGCGCGACACGATGACGGCGCGGTCGTTGTCCTTGGGGATGACCTGGTCGTAGGGCGGGAACTGCCCGTCGACGAGCTTGACCGAGATGCCGACGTCGTCGGCCTTGAGGACGAAGTTGCCCTGAGACACGCCGATCTCGCACGGCGCCTCGCGCGTCTCTATGGCGCGTCGAATTTCGAGCACGCCCTTGCGCGGGATGAGCACGCCCGTCGCGAGCTTGGGCCCGCCCGGCAGCGGCCTGCTGACCTTCGAGAGGCGGTGGCCGTCCGTCGAGACCATGCGCCCCGTCGTGCCGTCGCTCTCGAAGAGCACGCCCGCGAGGTGCTGGCGCGTCTCATCCACCGAAACTGAAAAAATCGTCTTGGCGATCATGTCCCGCAACGCCGCCGGATCGACCTTGGAGGTCTCGGCCTCCATGATGTTCGGGAGCTTCGGGTAGTCGCGGTCGCTCATGCCGACGACCTTGAACTCGACCTTGCCGGACGAAACCTCAGCCCAATTCTGCTCGGTGCCGCGGACGCGGACCTCTTCGTCGGGCAGGCCTTTGACGATCTCGTGGAGCTGGCGCGCCGAGACGGTGAGCCCGCCTTCTTTCTCGACCTTGCAAGACAGGCTGACGACCGTCGCGACCGACAGATCCGTCGCCGCGCAGAGAAGCTTGTCCTTGCCCTCGGTGCGCAGGAGGACGTTCGCGAGGATGGGGAGCGTGCTCTTCCGGTCGGCGATGCCGGACGCCAGGTAGAGTCCCCTGAGGAACTCGCTCTTCTGGATTTTGAACTCCATCCCGTCTCCTTCTGTCTGCCTACGCTCGAGGCGGTCTCTCGAAGCCTCTTCTTTTATCTCTAATTAATTGGATTAGAAAGGAGATGTAGTAGGGCCTGTGGGGATGTGGAAAAGGGTGGGCTCACCGTCGGTGACGCCCTCCAAAATTCCTGTGGAGAGTTGCCCTGAGACCGACTCCAAAAACGTTGGGAACCCCCCGTCGGGCCAGATCGCTCCTTCGTCCACAGGTCTGCCAACAGGGGTCCGGGGATAAGCCTTTCGAGGTCGGCGGGCGCGGCTTCGCCGAGGAGGGGGCGCCCCGTGGAGGCGGTCCCTCCCCACGGCGAGGCGCGTGAGGCGAGGCGCGAACTAGGGCGACCGCAGATGCGACTCGATCGTGGCCACGACGCTGCGGACGCTGGGGTCCTCGCCGCAGAGGCGCTCGATCTTCTTCACGGCGCTGATGACCGTCGAATGGTCCTTGCCGCCGAAGCGGCTGCCGATCTCGGGGTAGCTCATCTTGGTGAGCTTGCGCGCGAGGAACATCGCGATCATGCGCGGGTGGGCGATCGCGCGGTGGCGCTTGGGGCCCTTGAGGTCGTGCAGCTTGACGTCGAAGTAGCTGGCGACCTCGCGCTGGATGCCTTCGATCGTCAGGCCCGTGGGGGCGTTCGCGAACAGCTTCGCGAGGGCCTCGCGGGCGACCTCGAGTGAGATCGTCTGGCCCTGGAACGAAGCGCGCGCCGCGAGTCGAAGCAAAGCGCCCTCGAGCTCGCGGACGTTCGACTTCACGTGGGCCGCGAGGTACAGCGCGACGTCGTCGGGCAGGAAGACCTTGTCGACCTCGGCTTTCTGCTTGAGGATCGCGACGCGCGTCTCGAGATCGGGCGTCTCGACCTCGGCGATGAGGCCCCAGGTGAAGCGGCTGCGCAGGCGATCCTCGACGCCCGGCAGCTCGGCGGGCAGCTTGTCCGACGTCAGCACGATCTGCTTGTGCGCGTAGTGGAGCGCGTTGAACGTATGGAAGAACTCGTCCTGCGAGCTGTCCTTGTTCGAGAGGAACTGGACGTCATCAACGAGCAGCACGTCGGGCGCGTTTCGATAGCGCTGGCGGAAATCCTCCATCGAGTTGCCGCCGCCCGAGCCGCCGCCGCCCTGGCGCTTCTGAATCGAACCGATGAAGTCCGTGACGAACTTCTCGCCCGTGATGAACGAGACGTTCCAATCGGGCTGGCGTTCGTGGATGGCGTGACCGATGGCGTGCAGCAGGTGCGTCTTGCCGAGGCCAACGCCTCCGTAAATGAAAAGCGGGTTCCACTTCGAGGCGGGCGCCTCCGCGACCATGCGGGCCGCGGCGTGGGCGAACTGGTTCGTCGGACCGACGACGAACTTCTCGAACGTGTAGCGCGTGACGAGCTCGGGGGCCTTGGGTCGAAGGGCGACCGGGACGCCGCGGCTTTCGGCGACGCCGCGGCTCTCCGCAATGATGCGCGCGAGCCCGGGCACCGCGACCGCGGGGCTCGGCGCCGCGTCCTCGCTGACCTCGAAGTCGACGACGTAGGTGCGGTGGGTGCGCGTCTCGAGGTCCTTGAGGATCGACGGCAGGAAATTATCTTCGAACCACTCCTTGTGGTAGCGGTTCGGCGCGCGCAAGCGGATGCGACCCTCGTCGATGTCGACGCATTCGATGGGTCGCAGCCAGAGATCGCGGTGGGCGGGCTTGATGAGCGGCTCGATCGAGCGAACCGCCTCGGTCCAGAGCTCAAGCATCTTTTCCACCTATCCACAGGCGCGGACATGCAAAATTCATAGTGGTATCAGCAGCCTTCACGTGACTTTCCCCCCTTTGTCCACAACACAAGGCACGCGAAAAGCCCCCCAAGAGAAGATCCTTCGATAGGTATCGCGAGATAGGAATCGCGGGACGTCGAGAGGGGCTTTTGAGCGTCTACGTTTCTTGTGTCGTCGTGCTGCTTGGAAACCTGCCCGCGACGTCGGCGCCGCGAAGCGAGTGAGTCTCTATCAGGTCGCTTCGTCGACCATCAAGCGGCATTCGGCGCGATGAGCGAAGACAGCGGAGATCAGAGAACATTTGCTTCGCGTACGTGCGTGAGGCGCGCGCGCCGTCTTGGTGTGTTTTGGGCGCGCATAGTTTCTAAGACAGTGATCGTCCATGCGTTTTCTTGAAACGATCGAGCAACGGTTTCGACGCGCACACGTTTCACCGCGTTTTCGTTCGGCCGCGCGCGCCAAGCCCCATGAGATGGGCGCTTGCGAGATCGCGACGCCATGAATTGCCCGCGTCTCGACGGGGACACGCGCGTGTGTTCGCAAGGGTGTGCGAATGTATCGAAGAGGATGACGTGATCGCGCGTCGCGATCGCGCGGAGCGCTGTAAAATCAGGCACCGCGAAATCACGAACGCCCGGTGGGGCGCCTTCTCCGTCGGTGGCGTTTGACACTGCCCAGGCAGGGTGCTAGACAAGCCCACTTTTCAAGGCAATGCGTGGCGCAACTCCAAAGCGGAGATCGCGGCCCGCGATACGGAAGTCAGCCCGGAGGACGTCGTGAGCAAGAGAACCTTTCAGCCCCATCGCAAGAGTCGCCTGCGCACCCATGGTTTCCGCAAGCGCATGAAGACCCGCGCGGGCCGAGAGATCCTTCGCCGCCGCCGTCGCCGGGGCCGCAAGCAGCTGACCGTCTCGATCGCGAAGAAGTAAGGCCGCCTCGTGGGGACGGCTGCGGGAGGCCAGAACGTTGGCCACGCCTTCCCGCGGGCGCGCCGCGTCCGCAAGCGGACGGAGTACCTCGCCGTGCAGAACGGTGGCCGGCGCTTCGTGGGAACGCACTACATGCTGTTCGCGCTGCCGCACGCCGAGGCGTCCACCGAGGTCCCGCGCGGCCCGCGCTTCGGGTTCACCGTGAGCCGCAAGGTCGGCGGCGCCGTGTTGCGCAACAAGGTGAAGCGCTGGCTGCGTGAAAGCTGCCGCCACATGACGGCCGCATTTCCGAACGACGGAGATTTCGTCATCGTGGCGCGCCCGTCCGCAGCGCGCGCGGGATACGCGCCAACGGCCTCGGAGCTTGCTAGTCTCGCCCGACGCTTGCGTCCCACCCGATGAAGAACCTCCTCCTCGCAATGTTGTGGCTGTACCGGCGTGCGCTGTCGCCGATCCTTTCGTACGCGCTGGGCCCGGCCTGCCGGTTCGAGCCGACGTGCTCGGCGTACGCCGAGGAAGCCGTGTACGTGCACGGTCCCGGGCGCGGCTTCGCGTTGACGGCGTGGCGCCTGCTGCGCTGCCAGCCGTTCGCGCGCGGCGGCCTCGATCCCGTACCCCCGCCCGCTGAGCGCCACGCGCACGCGGCGATCTCCCGAACGGGTGTGAGCTGATGGAAAAGCGCGTCGTTCTCGCCGTCGTCCTGTGTGTCGCGGCCATGTTCATCTGGATGAAGATCTATCCGCCGCCCACTCCGACGGCTCCGGTCGTGGCGGCGGCGCCGGCGCCCACCGCGCCCGCGGGCGCGCCGACGTCCGGTGGGACGACCGCGGGGACGATGCCCGGGACGACGCCGACCGCCGGCGCCCCCGTGGCCGCCGACCAGCCCGAGCAAGAGCTGACGCTCTCCTCGAAGCAGGAGCAGTTCGTCTTCTCGAGCTTCGGTGGGACGCTCAAGCACGCGCGGCTGCTCGAGGCCAAGTACCTCGACCATCCGGGCGACGCGAACACGGGCCATGACGTCGTCACGACGCTCGACCCTGCCCAGGCCGCCTTCCGCACGACGTTCCCGGACGCGTCCTTCGGGCCCCTGGGGCGCTCGTGGCAGGCGTCCCAGCCGGCGCCCGACACGGTCCTCTTCGTCGCCGAGACGCCCGCCGTGCGCATCGAGAAGCGCTACCGCCTCGACACGACCCGCTATCGCCTCACCCTCGACATCGTCGTCCACAACAAGTCGGACAAGGACGCGGACCATGCGCTCGCCCTGTCGCTCGCCGGTCGCCAGGACCCCGAGAAGAAGGGCGGGAGCTTCCTGTCCGGCGGGCCCGCGAATCAGAGCTCGCTGCTGTGCGAGGGCCCCGAGAAGCCCAAGCGCGAGCCCATCGAGAAGCTGCCGAAGGATCCCATCGAGCTGACGGGCGTCGTGCGCTGGCTCGGCGCCGACGAGAAGTTCTTCCTCCTCGCGGCCGTTCCTTATCCGGGCGAGGGAGAGGCGGAGCGCACCTGCAAGGCGACCTCGTCGGACGGCGTCGTCGGCGAGGGGGTCATGCGGTTCAAGTCGCGCAACGTGGCTGCCCACGCGGCGACGACCTACGCGTTCGCGATCTTCGCGGGGCCGAAGGTCGTCGACGATCTCTCTGCCGTGAGCCCGGGCGGCGTCGACGTCAACCTCGTGGGCGCCGTCGACGTGACGCTCGCGATCTTGTCGCGCCCCATTCTCATCTTGCTGAAGTTCTTCCAAGGCTTCACCCACAACTGGGGCCTGGCGATCGTTCTGCTGACGCTGTTCATCAAGCTCGTGACCTTCTATCCGACGCAGAAGTCGCTGCTGTCGGCGAAGAAGATGCAGCGCCTGGCGCCGAAGATGAACGCCATCCGCAAGAAGTACGAGAACGACAAGCAGCGCCAGTCGACCGAGACGATGAACCTGTACAAGGCCCACGGCGTGTCGCCGTTCGGCGGCTGTCTGCCGAGCCTCATCCAGATGCCGATCTGGATCGCGTTGTACTCGACGTTGAACTACGCGGTCGAGCTGTATCGCGCGCCGTTCGTCTTCCACATCCACGATCTCACGGCGAAGGATCCCTTCTACGTGACGCCGCTGCTCATGGGCGGCGTCATGTTCCTGCAGATGCGCATGTCGCCGGCGTCGCCCGACAACCAGCAGCAGCAGACGATGCAGCTCATGATGCCCATCATGTTCACGGCGTTCTCGCTCGTGCTGCCGTCGGGTCTCGCCCTGTACATGCTGACGAGCTACCTCATCGGCATCCTGCAGCAGCTGTACATCAACCACGTCGATCGCAAGTCGGCGCCGGCCTAGGCCGCGCGCCCGGCCCCCCCAGCTCGCTCGGGGCGACGACGCAGGATCGTGGTAGGTTCCGGCCTCTGATGAACGCGCGTTTGGACGATTTACGCCGCCAACTGGGCGAGTCCCGCCGCCGCCTCGACGAGTGGGCGCGCCGGCTGGGCGTCCTGCGCGCCCGCGTCGGCGCGGGCTCGACGTCGGCGCCCGGTGCTTCCGCGTCGCCCGAAAGCGCGCCGCTGTTCCCCGGCCTCAAGACGGGCGCGGGCGCGCTCGACGACGTCGAGCTGACGTTCGAGGTCCTCGACACCGAAGACCCGGGCCGCGAAGGACGCTGAGGATCTTGCTGGCCTCCGCCCCCGAGACGTCGTCTCAGGCGGCGCTGCGCGCCCTGGTTTTGGCATGCCCCGCATTCGTCAGCACGTCAACCCGCTGAAGTCGGGCCTGCTCGAGATCGCCGATGTGCCGCGCCTCGCGCCGGCGCCGGGCGGAGCCCTCGACGTCGAGCTGGGCGCGGCCGAGGCGCACTTCCTCATCGACCTCGCGAAGACCGATCGCGAGACGACGTTCGTGGGCATCGAGATCCGGCACGAGCTCGTGACCTCCACGAACGCCGAGCTCGTGAAGGCCGACCTGCGCAACGTGAGCCTCGTGTTCGCGAACATGTCCGTCGACATGCCGCGCCTGTTCGCCGACGGGAGCGTGCGGCGGTTCTTTCTGAACTTCCCCGACCCGTGGTTCAAGACCAAGCAGCACAAGCGCCGCGTCATCGGGCCCGAGCTCGTCGTCGAGATCGAGCGGGCCCTGATTCCCGGCGGCGAGCTCTTCGTGCAGACGGACATCTTCGAGCTCGCGCTCGAGGCGATGGCCGCCGTCGAGGGCGCCGTGCCCGCGCGCCTCGTGAACACCCACGCGCCGTGGAGCTTCCTGCCCGCGAACCCGTACCCCGCCAAGTCGCGCCGCGAGCGGCAGTGCGAAGGGGACGGCTCGCGCGTCTGGCGGATTTTGTATCGCAAGGTCGGCAATGAGGCCGGAGCTTGAGGCGGCCCGGCCTCGGCGCTACCGTTGCCGCGTGTTGAGGCGCGGCTGGTGGCTCGCGACGACCTTCCTCGTCGCTCACCTGGGCTGCATGAGGCCCGCGCCTCAATCGATGGCCTACACGGCCGCGCCCGTTCGCCCCTCGGGACCGGCGATCCCCGTTTGTTGGGAGGCGCCCTCTAGGGACGCGACCGGTGTTCTAAGCGACAGCGTGATCTGCCATGGAAGTTATCTCGTCTCGTACGGCGCGATGAAGGCGGCTGGACTGGCTGTGGCGTCCCGATACGCGCTCACGGTGGGCAGGACGCACGTGCTGCAGAAGAGCGAGGCGAACTGGCTGACCGTCGGTGAGGTGTCGAGCATCGACTGTTTCGTCATGACGCGCAGCCCGAGCTACTTCCAGATCCGGAACTACCCGCTGTTGGGTTGGCCACAGCCCGAGACATCCTGCGCCGGCG
>JBBQJG010000077.1:0-20077 GCA_038325725.1 Polyangia bacterium
CGCGAGCGTGCGCGCGAAGGCGAGCCGCGCGAGCAGCCGGGGGACGTCCTCGCCGCCCGGAAGGCGCTCGAGGCCGCGCGCGAGGGCGGCCTCGGCGAGCAGGCGGCTCGTCTCGTCGCTCGCGGGCGCCGGCGTCACCGTCTCGTCGAGGCAGAGGGCGCCGAGGCGGAGGCCGGTTCGTCGCTCGACCCGCTCCTTGTCGGCGTTCCACTCGAGCACGTCGACGTCTTCGATGTCGGCGGCGCAGGCGTCGAGCAGCCATTCGAGCTCGATCGCGGCGGCGAGGCGCACGGAGACGCCGCGTCCGCCCGGCGACCGCGCCGCGCGCTCTTCGACGTCGATCGCGACGAGCCACTCGCTGCCCGGATCGCCCTGGAGCTCGGCGGCGCCGCCGCTCGCGAGGACGACCGTGCGATCGGTCGGAGAGCGACGGCGCGCGACGCGATCGGGGAACGCGGCGAGCGTCGCCTGGCGGAGCGCGGTGTCCTCGGCGGCGACTTCGAGGGGTGCCTCTCTTCCGCGGCTCCCCAGAGAGGACGCGAGGTGGCGCCGCGCGCGCGCGACCGCCTCCGTCGCCCGCGCGTCGAGGTCGAGCGATCGCAGCGCGTCGGCGCGGAAGCGCGCCTTGTCGGCCTCGCGAAAGAGGTCGACGAGATCGAGGATCTCGCCGTACTCGCCCAAGTCATTCGAGCTCCGGCGTCCCCGACCGCTGGGCCCGAAAGAAGCGCGCGCGCCGCGCCGAATGTCGCGCTCGGAGATCAGCGCGGCGACGAGGCACGCCCCCGCGCCCGCGCCGCGCGATTCGCCCTCGCACACGAGGCGCGCCAGGCGCGGGTGCACGGGGAAGCGGGCCATCCGTCGCCCCACGGGCGTCAGGCGATCGTTGCCATCGAGCGCTCCCAGGCGCCCGAGCAGCGTGCGCGCGGCGTCGAGCGCCGCCGCGGGAGGTCGTTCGAACCACGCGAAATCTGCGACGGGACCGACGTCGAGCGCCGCGAGGGTCAGCAGCGTCTCCGCGAGATCGGCGCGTGCGATCTCGGGCACGTCGTGCGCGCGGCGCGCGTCGTGATCGAGCCGCGTGTAGAGGCGGAGCGCCCGACCGGGCCGCGTGCGCCCCGCGCGCCCCGCGCGCTGGGTCGCGGACGCGCGGCTGATCTTCTGCAGCGCGAGCGTCGGGAGCCCCGTCCACGGCGAATGGGTCGCGACGCGCGCGAGGCCCGCATCGATGACGGCGACGACGCCCTCGACGGTGACCGACGACTCCGCGACGTTCGTCGACAAGATGATTTTGCGACGCGCCGGATCGGGGCGCACGGCGCGCGTCTGCTCTTCGAGCGACAGCTCGCCGTGTAGGGGAACGATGGCAAGCTCGGACGTCCCCGGCGCCGCCGCGAGGGTCTCTTGCGCGCGCCGGATCTCGGCGGCGCCCGGCAGAAAAACCAGCACGTCGCCCGTGAGCCCCTCGCGCAGCAGCCGCCGCACGGCGCCCGTGACCTGCTCGTGCAGCGGGCGATCTTCCTCCGCGGGCAGATGCTCGATGTCGACGGGGTGCAGGCGCCCCTCGCTGCGCACGTTCGCGCAGCCGCCCAGGAAGGCCCGCAGCGGCTCGGCCTCGAGCGTCGCCGACATCGCGCACAGCCGCAGCTCGGGCCGCGTCGTCAGCTGTAGCCGCCGCAAGAGCGCGAGCGCCAAATCTGTCGCGACGTGCCTTTCGTGAAACTCGTCGAGCACGACGGCCGCGACGCCCGAGAGGCGCCCGTCGCCGAGCAGGCGCCGCGTGAGCATCCCCTCGGTCACGAACCGCAGGCGCGTGCGCGGCGACGTTACGTCCTCGAAGCGGACCGTGTAGCCGACCGTCTCGCCGACGCGCTCGCCGCGCTCGAGCGCGACCCGCTCGGCCGCGAGGCGCGTCGGGAGCCGCCGCGGCTCGAGCACCCAGATCTCGCCCGCGTCCGCCGGCATCCCGTCGAGGAGCGCCCGCGGGACCCGCGTCGTCTTGCCGGCTCCCGGGGGCGCCTCGACGACGAGCGCTCGCTCGTCCCGCAGGGCCGCCACGATGCCGCGCAGCAGCGGATCAATGGGAAGGGCCAGTTCGGGGGGGCTCAAAGGGACTCGGGGCAGGGGGCAGGCGTCAAGCTGAGGGGACATTTCGCCGATTGGTGCAGCGGAGCTCCGAAGTCGATGTCGAGATGAGGGGCTCCAAGGTGAACCAATGGGCGACATTGTCGCAGGTTGGGGGAGGCCGTGGGCTGTGACGTCAGTGCGTGACCGCATGATAGGGTACGAGCGTCCATGATCCGCTGTCCGAGCTGCGGCAAGCGCTTGCGCGATGCCGCGCCCAATTGCGTGACGCACGGGCCCCCTCCCGTCGCGCCGCCCGCGGCCGAGGACGCGCCGACGCCGTTCATCGTCCCGAACCCGGACCTGCCGGCGTTTCGCGTGAAGAAGCTGCTCGGGCAGGGTGGCTTCGGCGCCGTGTTCCTGGCCGAGCGCGTGTCCGACGGGCAGCCCGCGGCCATCAAGGTCGCGCGCTCCGACAACGCCTCGGCGGGCGACAGCCTCATCCGCGAGGCCGAGGCGCTCATCGCCGTCGGCGTGCCACACGTGCCGGCCGTGTACGACAGTGGTCGTCTGCCCGACGGCTCCGTCTACGTCGTCATGGACTTCGTCAAGGCGCCCATCCTCGCCGACGTCATGACGGAGCTCGACGGGCCGGTCCCGCTCGAGGACTTCGCCAAGGCCGCGATCGCGATCCTGAACGTGATGGAAATTGCCCACGACAAGAAGCTGCTGCACTGCGACCTCAAGCCGGAGAACGTGTTCGTCCACGAAAGCTTCGGCGCGAAGCTGTTCGACTTCGGCCTCGTGCGAAAGATCGGCGCGGCGCCGAGCGAGTCGACGAAGGAGGAGGCGCCCGCCGGCACGCCCGAGTACATGTCGCCCGAGCAGTGCGAGGCTCGCACGGATCTGGACGCCCGCAGCGATCTGTACGCGCTCGGCGTGATCTTTTACGAAATGCTCGCGGGGGGGCCGCCGTTTTGGGGCAAGCCCGCCGACGTGCAGATGAGCCACCGAAGCCGCCGCCCACCAGCGCTGGGACGCCGCGTGCCGATCGCCGTCCCGCTCGAAGAGGCGATCATGCGTTGCCTCGCCAAGGATCCGGAGCGACGTCCCTCGAGCGCCGGCGAGCTGCGTCGCGCGCTGCAAGCCGGGCTCGTCGCCGAGCGTGCGCGCCTGCGAGAGGGCGTGGGCGGCAAGCCCGTCGAGAGCGCCTCGGCCGCGCCCGCGCCCACCGCCGCGAAGGCCGCCGCGCCCGCGCGCGAACGCCGCGCCGTCGCGCTCCTCTTCTTCGAGACGAAGAGCCCCGTGGCCGCCGTGCGCGAGGCCATCACGGGCGTGGGCGCTCAGCTCGCGAACGCCGCGGGCAATCAGTATGCCCTCGCGTTCGGCCACGAGCTCGGCGACAACCCGACGCGCGCGGCCGCGAACGCGGGCGAGATGTTCGTCGGGCGTGGCCTGTGCACGCGCGCGCTCGTCGATCTGGCGCAGGTCTCGATTCAAGCCCGCCCCGACGGCACCCGCCGCTATCAGAGCCCGCTGTTCGCGAAGAAAGAACAGTATCCGGGCGAGGCCGATCCGGCGGGCGTGCTGCTCTCGGCGGCCGCCATCGAGGTGCTGCCCGACATCAACTCCGAGCCGGTTCCGGGCCGGCCGGGCGTCATGCTCCTCAAGAAGGCGGCGCAGACGTCGGAGAAGACGACGACGCGCATGGGCGTCGCGCCGCTCGTCGGGCGCGACGACGTCCTGCGCACGTTGCTCGAGTCGATGCGCGCCGCGACGGGAACGTCGACGCCCACGATCCTGACCATGATCGGCGAGGCGGGCTACGGCAAGACGCACCTCGCGCAGATGCTCGTGCAGCACCTCGAGGTGTTGCCGAAGGTTCAGACGGTCTTCATCCGCGCCAAGGAGGTCATGGGCGGCGCCCAGGGCCAAACCGCGCGCGAGATCCTCACGCGCGCGCTCGCGCTGCCCGAAGTGGCGCCGGCCGATCTCGGCCGCGCGTTGCTCACCGACGCGATCGGCGCCGATCTGGCGCGCGATTGCTGGGCGGGCGTCGCCGTCGCCATGGGGTGGGCGCCGCCCGAGCACCCAGAGATCAAGGTTCACGCGGCCGCCCCCGGCGCGTTGCGGGCGGGCGCCGCGCGTGGCGCCGGCGAAGCGCTGCGCATCATGGCGCGCAAGCGCCCGCTCGCCGTCATTGTCGAGGACGCCCACTTCGTCGACGAGACGGCGCTCGATGCGCTCGAGTACGCGACGCTGAAAGAGGCCGCGTCGCCGATGTGGATCTGCGTCGTAGGTCGCCCCAACTTTGGGCAGGGGCGCACGGCCTGGGCAGGCCGCGCGGCGCACCGCCAAGAGCTCAAGCTGCAGGCCCTCGAGCCGGCCGCGGCTTCGGAGTTGGCGCGCCGCCTGCTCACGCCCGCCGAGAACGTCCCCGCTTCGGCGCTCGCGCGCCTCGCCGAGCGGACGCAGGGCATTCCGTTGTTCCTCGTCGAGCTCGTGCGTGGCCTCAAGCGCGATGGCCTCGTTCGAAAGTCGGAGAAGTCGAACTCCTGGTTCCTCGCGACGGACGAGCTCGACAAGCTGCCGGATCTGCCGCTCGTGCAGTGGCTCGCGAGCCGCGAGACGGAGTCGCTGCCCCCCGATCTGCTCGCGCACGCGCGCCTCGCGTCGGTGCTCGGCGTCGAGTTCTCGACCGACGAGGTCGAGGGCGTCATGTTGGAGCTCGAGCGCGTGGGATCGTCGCCGGAGACCCAGCTCGACGCGAGCATCGGCGTGCGGCGCCTCGCCGAGACGGGGATCCTCGTGCGCCACAGGGGCGGGCGCGTCGGCTTTCGCCATTCGTTGCTCCGCGATTCGGTCTACCAGGGCGTCGTCGCCGCGCAGCGCGAGATGATCCACCGCGCCGCCTTCGAGCACTTCAAGCGCCAGGATCGTCTGCCGGACATGTCGCGCCTGCCGCAGATGGCGTTCCACGCCGCGCGCAGCGGGCTCAAGCTCGAGGCCGGAACGCTCTACCTCGACCTCGCGAAGCGGACGCTGGCGCGCCACGCGTACCTCGACGCCGAGTCGCTGTTCAAGAACGCCATCGAGAATCTGCCCGCCGAGGACGACGTCTCGCAGATCGCTGCGTCGCGAGGGCGCGGCCTCATGCGCTTTCGGTTGGGTCGCCATGAGGACGCTTTGAAGGACTATGCGATCGCGCTCGAGCGCGCGACGAAGATCGGCGCGCGCTCGTCGCAGATGGACCTCCTGCTCGACGAGGGCATCGCCCTCGATTGGATGAACGAGTACAAGCGGTCGGCCGCCGCCGTCGTGGAGGCCGAGGAGCTCGCCAAGCTCGAGCCGCCGCCGCCGGCCGTGCGCGCGCGCATCCTCATGGGCCTGGGGCGCACCGAATATCGGGCCGAGCGTCTTCCCACCGGCTGCGAGCTCCTCGGTCAGTGCGTCGAGGTCGCCGCGCCGCTCGGTGAAGAGGGCTACGAGGCCTACACGCAGGGCATGATGATGCACGCGTTCGTGCTGTCGAACCTGGGCCGCCTCGACGAAGCGGCCCAGGTCTCGGATCGTTGCATCGCCGTCACGGAGGAGGCGAACGACGCCCTCACGCTCTGCTCGATGCTGCAGAACCGCGGCTTCCTCAACTTCATGCTCGGCCGCGTCGATCAGGTCATCGTCGACTTCAAGCGGTCGATCCAGACCTCGCGCGAGTTCGGGTTCGCGATGCTCGAGGCGCTCAACATCAAAGACCTCGGCGAGGTCTACTTCTACCTGGGCCAGCCGGACGAGGCCGAGCCGTGCGCGCGTCGCGCCGCCGAGCTCTACGCGATGACCCAGGGGGACACGTCGACCCGCGTGGCCTATTCCGAGGTGGCGATCGCGCGCATCAAGGCCTACCGAGGTGATCTCGACGGCGCGCGCTCCGTCGTCGACATGATCAACGAGAAGCAGGCGCGCATTCGGGCCGAGAGCGCCGACACCCAGGCGCTGCCCATGGACGGCCAGATCCTGCTCGACAACGTCATGCTGTGGTGCCGGGGCGCCCCCGACGATGAGTTCGACGCCTTGCTCGAGCGCGCGCGGGCCGTGCCGCTGCAGGCGCCGGACATCATCGAGCTCATGGAGTTCAAGGCGCTCAACGCCGTGCGCTTGGGCCGCCGCGAGGATGGCTTGCGCTTGCTCGAGGCCGCGCTCGCCGACGCCGAGAAGAACGCCCAGGTCGTCGCCGATCGCCTGCGCCGGCAGATCGATCGCGTCGCGGCGCGCGCGGCGAGCTAGACGTTGGCCCCAATTCGCTGACGTCCCTGGTTTGCTGACGTCCCGGCCTTGTGGAGTGGCGAGAGTGCGCTACGATCCGCGCCTGAAGCCCGATGCCGAAACGCCACGACGACCGCGAGGGGACCTCGACCCTGGAGAAAACTCCGGGTGCGCTGAAGCCGATCGCGAAGAGCGACGAGAAGGTCGAACGACCTCCGTTGTACGAGGTCCTTCTGCACAACGACGACTACACGACGCAGGAGTTCGTCGTGTATGTGCTCATGAAGTACTTCAAGCACGACGGGGCGTCGGCGCGGCAGATCATGCTGCACGTCCACACGAAGGGCGTCGGGGTCGCGGGCATTTATCCTTTCGACATCGCCGAGACGAAGGCCCATCAGGTCGTCCAGCTCGCGCGCGAGCACGAAATGCCGCTGCAGACTTCGGTGCGGAAAAGCCAAGAGACCTGACGCCAAGCGACCTGACCCGAGGAGACCAGAAGACATGCTGAGCCCAGAGCTGGAATCCGCGATCCGCCGCGCTCTCGACGACGCCACGACGCGCGGGCACGAGTTCTCCGGACTCGAGCACCTCTTGCTGTCGCTGCTCGGCGACGAAAAGACGGCCGACGTCGTCAAGCAGTGCGGCGGTTCGGTGCCGCGCCTGCAGGCCAAGCTCGAGACGTACTTGGACAAGGAGCTCGAGGCGCAGCCAGAGGCCGATCGCGAGCGCGCGCAGCCGACGCTCGGCTTCGCGCGCGTCATCCAGCGGGCCGTCAACCACGTGCTCGGCGCCGGTCACTCGGAGGCGACCGGCACGAACGTGCTCGTCGCCATCATGTCGGAGAGCGACTCCCACGCCGTGGCGTTCCTCAAAGAGGAGGGCATCACGCGCCTCGACGTCGTGAGCTACATCTCGCACGGCATCTCGAAGCTCCTGCCGGCGAAGACGCCGCAGACGGGGCGCGGTAGCGAAGGGGCGGGGCGGCCCGACGACGACGAGGACGAGGTGCCCGTCGATCCGCTCGAGGCCTACGCCGTGAACCTGAACGAACGGGCGCGCGCGGGCGAGATCGATCCTCTCATTGGACGCGCTCCCCAGATCGAGCGTGCGCTCCACGTGCTCGCGCGGCGTCGCAAGAACAACCCGTTGTTCCTCGGCGACGCGGGGGTCGGCAAGACCGCCATCGTTGAAGGCCTCGCGCGTCGGATCGAGATGGGCGAGGCACCTGAGGCGCTGCGGGGCGCGACGATCTACGCGCTCGACATGGGCGCCATGGTCGCGGGCACGCGCTACCGCGGCGACTTCGAGGAGCGCTTCAAGGCCGTCCTCAAGGCGCTCGACGAGAAGCCGAACTCCATCGTCTTCATCGACGAGCTGCACACGATCGTGGGCGCGGGCGCGGCCTCGGGAGGCGCCATGGACGCGTCGAACCTCATCAAACCCGCGCTCGCGAACGGCAAGCTCCGCTGCATCGGCACGACGACGCACAAGGAGTACCGAAGCTACATCGAGAAGGACCGCGCCCTCGCGCGCCGGTTCCAGGCCATCGAGGTCGAGGAGCCTTCGATCGACGAGACGGTCAAGGTCTTGAAGGGCCTGCGCTCGAAGTACGAAGAGTTCCACGGCGTCACGTACACCGACAAGGCGCTGCGTGCGGCGGCCGAGCTGTCGTCGCGGTAACTGCACGACCGGCGCCTGCCAGACAAGGCGATCGATCTGATTGATGAAGCGGGAGCGGCGCTCAAAATCAAGGACGGCGCCAAGCCGGCCGGGACATCGGGCAAAGGGGACAAAGGGGAACAGAAGCCTCGCGCCAAGGCTTCGTCCGGCAAGCGCGTCGTCAACAGCCGACAGATCGAGAGCGTCCTCGCGACGATGGCGCGAATCCCCCCGAAGCGCGTCGCCTCTGACGATCGTGGGAAGCTCGAGCGGCTCGAGAGCGATCTCAAGGGGAAGATCTTCGGGCAAGACCTCGCCTGCGCGCGGGTCGCCCAGGCGATCAAGATGAACCGCGCGGGGCTCGGTCTTCCGCAGCGGCCCATCGGGTCGTTCCTTTTCGCGGGGCCGACGGGCGTCGGCAAGACCGAGCTCGCCAAGCAGCTCGCCGAGACGCTCGGCGTGTCGTTCGTGCGCTTCGACATGTCCGAATACATGGAGCGGCACACCGTCTCGCGCCTCATCGGCGCGCCTCCGGGGTACGTCGGCTTCGACCAGGGTGGCCTGCTCACCGACGCGGTCCACCAGTCGCCGCACACGGTGCTGCTGCTCGACGAGATCGAGAAGGCCCACCCCGATCTCTTCAACCTGCTGTTGCAGGTCATGGACCACGGCTCGCTCACCGACAACAACGGACGCAAGTCGGACTTCCGCCACGTCATCCTCATCATGACGAGCAACGTCGGCGCGCGGGAGCTGTCGAAGCGGCTGCCAGGGTTCGGCGGCGCGGGTGGCACGCAGTTCGGCGACACGGACGAGGCCTACAAGCGGATGTTCTCCCCCGAGTTCCGCAACCGTCTCGACGCCAAGGTCGACTTCCTGCCGCTCGATCCGGCCGTCATGGTCCAGATCGTCGATAAGTTCGTGGCCGAGTTGCGCACGCAGCTCGCGGATCGCAAGGTGACGCTCGAGCTCGGCGATGCGGCGCGCGCCTACCTGGCCGAGAAGGGCTACGATCCGATGAACGGCGCGCGGCCCCTGGCGCGCGTCATTCAAGACGAGCTCAAGCGCCCGCTCACCGACGAGCTGCTGTTCGGCAAGCTCACGAGCGGCGGCCTCGTCCGCGCCGACATCGTCGACGGGAAGCTGGCGTTCACCTTCGGCGCCGCCATCGGTTCTTAGGTTTCAGTCTTCGGCGCCTTCGAATCGTCGTCTTCGGCAGCGCCTTCGTTGCGGAACGGCGTGTGGGTCGCGTATTCGCGCAGGCTCTCGTCGACGGCGAGGGCCTCGCGCTCGACGAACGAGGCGATCGCGCCGCGCAGGCCTGCGTGGCGGATCCAGTGCGCGCTGTGCGTGAAGGCAGGCCCGAGGCCGCGCTTGAGCTTGTGCTCGCCCTGCGCGCCGGCCTCGAACAGCGTGTAACCGCGTGCGATGGCGCGCTCGATGAGCTGGTAGTAGCAGAGCTCGAAGTGCAGCATCTCGTAGTCGGCGAGGCAGCCCCAGTAGCGGCCGTACAGGTGCCGGCCCTTTTCGAAGTTGATCGTGCCGGCGACGGGCTCGGTGCCACGGTAGGCGAGGGTCGCGACGAGCCGGTTGGGGAGCGTCTGGCGTGCGAGCTCGAAGAAGGCGGGCCGCAGGTAGGTCATGCCGTGGTGGCGGCGCACGTTGACGACGTAGAACCGGTGCAGCGCCTCCCAGTCGCGCGTCTCGAGCTCGGCGCCCGTCGCGACGCGGAAGGTGAGGCCGTGGGCGGCGGCACCCGCGCGCTCCTTGCGCACCTGCTTGCGGTTGCGCGAGCGGAACGTCGACAGATAGTCGTCGAAGCTCTCGAACGGCCGCTCGGCGCGGTTGTGCCAGTGGAACTGGAGGCTCAGTCGCGGGAGATACTCCTCGGCGGCGAGCGTCGCCTTTTCGGGCTCCGTGCAGAAGAGGAAGTGGATCGATGACGCGCGCTCTTCGTCGGCGACCTCGCGCACGGCGGCGACGAGCGCCGCGACGATCTCGTGGGCGGGCGGGACCTTCGGGTCGTCCGGGGCGACGAGCACGGGCAAACGTCGTCCGGTCGCCGGCGTGAAGGGGATCGCCGCGACGAGCTTCGGGTAGTAGCGCAGCCCCGAACGCTGCGCGGCGTCGGCCCAACCCCAGTCGAAGATGAACTCGCCGTTGCTGTTTGTCTTGAGGTACAGCGGCACGGCGCCCACGAGGCGCTTCCCGACGCGCGCGAGCACGAGGCGCGGCACGCAGCCCGCGTCCTCGCCGACGCTGCCCGACGCCTCGAGCGTCGAGAGGAACGCGTGCTCGAGGAACGGATCGTCGTCACCCGCGAGGGCGTTCCAATCCGCCTCGGGGACGTCGTCGGCGCTGTTTACGACCTCGATGTCGATCTTGATGGCGACAGACTAGCAGGAGGAACGGCGCTGGCCACGCCGCGCGTGACGTGGAAGATTGTCGACACGGGCATGGCGGAAGGACTCAGAGCGCTCGTCACGCGGATCGCCCACGCGGCCCAGGGCGCGGGCCTGTGGTGGGGCATCGCGATCTCGCTCGGTCTCGCCGTCGCGAGCCTCGCGGTCGCCGCCGCCGTCGTCCTTGGCTGGTCGCCTGGCCACTTCGCGACGGCGGGGCGCTCGGGGTTTTGGGCGCACCGCCCCGCGGCGGTGCGCGTCCTCGGGCTCGTCGGAAAGAACGTCGCTGGCCTCCTGATGCTCGTCATCGGCTTCGTCATGGCGTTGCCGGGCGTGCCGGGGCAGGGCGTGCTCACGATGATCATCGGCCTGACGCTCGTCGATTTTCCCGGCAAGCTCGGCCTCGAGCGCCGCCTCATCGGCCGCCCGGCCGTGCTGACCCGCCTCAACCGTCTGCGCGTGCGCTTCGGGCGCGATCCCCTGGTGTTGTAAGGCGCTGAGCTACGTCGGCACGCCGCCGGCGGCGCGGATCCCGGCGCACGTCTCGCACGGGCAGTTCCCGCGCAGATCGCGGAAGTTGTAGATGCCCGTCGAGTGGTTGTCGCTCCACTCGATCTGAATCGCGTACTGGCCGATGAGCTCGATGCCCTTCGCGCGAATCGTCTCGGGCACCGTCTTCGGATCGAGCAGCGCCTCGCCGGAGGTCTCCTCGACGCAGCCGGCGCAGCGACAGGCGAGGCGCAAGTGGCGAGCGGTGTAGGCCGTCTGGTGGCCGTCCTGCCACTTGAAGGTGATCCTCGAGCGCAGCAGCCCCACGATCTCATCGGGCATCGGCATCAGCGGGTTCCTTTCGCGGTGGTCGCGGCGCGCGTGCGGCGCAGGACGTACTTCATGAGCGGCGCGACGTGCAGCGCCTGGACGAATTCGTCGTCGTCGTCGAGGAGCTTCGCGAGCTCGGCGAACGAGACCAGATGCAGCCTCAGATCTTCCCCCGCCTCGAGGTGGGCGTCGCCCCTCCGCACGACGCCCTCGGCGAGGAACGTGTGGGTCAGGTTGTTCTGCAGCGCGGGATTCGCCGACAGCGTCGTGAGCAGCGACCAAGCCCCGCCCCCGTAGCCCGTCTCTTCGAGCAGCTCGCGCCTGGCGGCGTCTTCGAGCGACGACTCTCCCGGGTCGGTCGTACCGGCCGGGATCTCGAAGTGGACGCGCCCGATGCCGTGCCGGTACTGGCGGATCAGCAGGATCTGGTCGTCGGTCGTCACGGCGACGACGTTGACCCACGGGAGGTACTCGTTGACCCAATATTCGGGGATGACGGCGCCCGTGGGGAGCTCGACCTTCTCGACGCGCACGGTGTACCAGAACTTGCGTGACAGGTACTCGCTCGACAGCACCTTCCAGGGCTTGGGATCGTCGGTGAACTGCCGAGACACCGGTCAGCCTTTCGCGATCGGGTAGCCGGCCTCGCGCCACGCGCGCATGCCGCCGTCCATCGACACGACGTTCCGGTAGCCCATCTTTTGAAGGTTGTCGGCGGCGAGCGCCGAACGGAAGCCGCCGCCGCAGTAAAGGACAATGGGCGCCCCCTGATCGGGGATGAGCTGCTCGACGTCGCGTTCGAGCACGCCGCGGCCGATGTGGCGCGCCCCGGCGGCGTGGTCGACGGCCCACTCGGCGTCCTCGCGCACATCGACGAACTGAAACGCTTCGCCCCGCTCGAGGCGCGCCTTGACGTCGCCGATCGAGCACTCGCGGACGCGCGCCTTCGCGTCGTTCACGATGGCGAGGAACCCAGGGCTATGCTTCATCGGCGGCGAAGTTACCACGCGAGCGCAGCGCGGCTTTTGCCGCGCGGAGCGAAGGGGCCCGGGGTTCGCGAGGCAGCGAGCCGGACCCCGGCAGATAGCCGCATTTGACACGCCCGCCGCCGCTTCATAGGTTCAGGCGCGAAAGTGTCAGACAAGAAAGACTACTACGAGGTCCTGGGCGTCGAACGCACCGCCGACGGCTCCGAGCTGAAGCGCGCGTACCGCAAGCTCGCCATGGAGCATCACCCCGATCGCAACCCGGACGACGCCGCCGCCGAGGCGCGCTTCAAGGAGGCGTCGGAGGCGTATCAAGTCCTGTCCGACGGCGAGAAGCGGGGCCTTTACGATCGCTTTGGGCACGCGGGGCCCAGCCGCGCGGGCGGCCAGGGCTTCGGCGACGTGGGCGACATCTTCTCGGCGTTCTCGGACATCTTCGGCGACGTGTTCGGGCGGCAGGGCGGCGGCCGTCGCGGCCCGGCGCGCGGCGCGGACGTCGAGACGTCGATCAAGATCTCCTTGCTCGAGGCCGCGAGCGGCGCCACGAAGGACGTCAAGGTTGTCCGGCGCGTCGCGTGTGGGACGTGCAAGGGCACGGGCGCCAAGACGGGCTCCGCGCCCGAGGTGTGCCAGCAGTGCGGCGGTCGTGGGCAGGTCATGCATTCGCAGGGCTTCCTCATGATCTCGTCGACGTGCCCCGTGTGCCGCGGCGAGGGCAAGATCGTCCGCCACCCGTGCGAGACCTGTGACGGCTCGGGGTTCGAGCGCCACGAGGACACTCTGCAGATCACGATCCCCGCGGGCGTCGAGGACGGCTCGACGCTGCGGCTCGCGGGGCGCGGAGAGGCCGCGCCCCGCGGTGGCCAATCAGGACACCTGTACGTCGTCCTGCGCGTCGAGGAGGACGAGCGCTTCGAGCGCGACGGCGTCGATCTGCACACCGAGATCGAGGTGAGCTTCCCGCAGCTGGCGCTCGGCTCGAAGCTGTCCGTGCCGACGCTCGTGGGCGACGTCGAGATCGACGTGCGCGCCGGAACGCAGCCGGGCGAGACCATGACGCTGCGGGGGCAGGGGATGCCGCACCTCGAGGGCCGCGGAAAGGGCGACGTCATCGCGCACCTCAAGCTCGTCGTCCCCAAGTCGCTGTCCTCCGAGGAGGAAGGCCACCTGCGCGCCTTTGCCGCGTCGGGCGGTGACAAGGTCACGCCCGAGAAGACGGGCCTCTTCGGGCGCAAGAAGAAGAAGTAACGCCGCGCCTAGTCCGCGGTCGGCGTCGGCGTCGTGGCGGTGGTCGCCGCGCGGGGCGTCGCCGTCGCGGTCCCGCGCCCGAGCGTGAGTGGCACCGTCGGTACGGGCGCGTCGCCGTAGAGCCACGAGTAGGCGAAGAACGAAGCGAGCACGCGCTTGGTGTAGTTGCGGGTCTCGTCGTAGGGGATCGTCTCCATGAACTCGTCCGTCGCGAGCCCACCGCGTTCGCCGAGCCACTTTTCGACGGCGGACTCGCCGGCGTTGTACCCGGCGATCGTGAGCGGGGGTGTCGCGTTGAAGCGCTTCCACAGGAAGCCGAGGAAGCGCGAGCCGAGCTCGACGTTCTTCGCCGGATCGAGCAGCACCTCGCGCGTCACGGGGGCGCCGTTCGAGAAGCGCTTGGCCGTCTTGACGAGCATCTGCGTGAGGCCGATGGCGTTCGCGAACGATTCGATGCGCGGCGAGAAGGCGCTCTCCTCGCGCATGATCGCGAGCTGCAGGCCCTCGGGCAGACCGTTCGCCTTGGCGTTTTTTGCGACGAGGGCGGGGAAGGCCCGCGGGTAGGCGATCTTCCACTTCGCCGCCCCGAGCGCGCGCGGGTATTCGAGCCGATAGCCCATGACGCCGTAACGCGGGATCGAGTGCGACGCCGCCCACGACCCGCCGCGGTCGAGCAGGATCGCGGTGATCCACAAGAGATCCTCTTCCTCTGGCGCGCCGCGCACGCCGCCATGTTTTTCGGCCGATGTCGCGAGGCCGAGGCGCGCGAGCTCGCGGCGCGCGTCGCCACCCTGACCCATGCGCGCGAGCTCGACGGCCCGCAGGAACCCGTCGTTGCCGAACAGCGGCCGCGCCGTGAACGTCCAGTCCGGCACGTCGTGGATCCCCTCGCGGAGCGAAGCGACCAGGCTCGCCGCCGCGCTTCCGTCGACGCCCTGCAGCCGCGTGAGCGCGAGCAACGCATAGACCGAGAGCGGGTACTCGCGCGCGGCGCGCTCATAGAAGTGGCGCGCGTCCTCGGCCTTGCCCTGGCGCTCGAGCACACGCGCTTTCCAGTAGAGCGCGCGGCCCTCCGCGTACCAGATCTCCTCGTGGGGCACGAGGCGCAGGTTCTCGTCGAGCCAATGTAGCGCGCCCTCGTCGTTGCCGGCGCGCCAGCTCGCGAAGGCGAGGCGCCACAGCGACTCGTTGAGGAGGTCGCCCTTGGGGTAGCGCTTCGGCACCTCCGCGAGGATCGTCGCCGCCGTGGCCTCGTCGCCCGCGTCAGAGGCGAGCTCGGCCTCGCGCAGGCGGGCGTCGTCGGCGTAGCTGTGGTCGGGGTGCTCGGCCTCGATGCGCGCATACCGAGCGAGCGCGTCAGCGCGCGCGTTTTGAGAGGCGTAGCAGCGCGCGCCCTGGTACAGCGCCTTCGCGTGCAGGTCACGATTGTCGGCGCGGAAGCACGCGCCGTCGGCGTCATCGAAAAGCGGCGCCGCGCGTGCGCGTTGGCGCTGCTTCCACACCGACTGCGCGCGGTGGAAGCGCGCGCGGCACTCGAGGTTCTTGTCGAGTCCCGGCGCCGCGAGCGCGGCGATGAACGCCTGCTCGGACTCGACGTTGCGGTTGTGGTCGAAGTAGCTCATGCCGCGCGTGACCCACTCGCCGGCGCTGTGCGTCCGCAAGAGCCGCGCTTCGTCCTTGGGCAACGTCGCGGCGAGCGCCTCGAGGCGCTCGGCCGCCCGGTCGGCCCACGCTTCGAGCGGCGCCTCGGACCACACGCGCCGATAGATGGCCGTGACGTCGAGCAGGGAGGCGTTCGCGTCGTCACGCTTGCCAGCGGCGAGCTTTTCTATCGCCTCGCCGCGCTTGAACATCGCCTCGGCGCGTCGCGGTCCGTTCGGGAAGCGCGCGAGGAAGGCGTCGATCGTCGCCTTCGCCTCGTCCCAGCGCGCGAGCGCGCGGAACGCGTCGATGCGGATGAGCGTCGTCTCGGCCTCGGGGACGGTACCCGCCGTGACCTTGTCCGCCCACGCGAGCGCGCCCGCGGCGTCGCCGCCGCGCAGTCGGCAGCGGGCGGCGTGGTACGCGTGGTACGTCGCCAGCTTCGGGGCCGCGGTGTACAGCGCCTCGAAGGCGTCGCCCGCGTCCTTCCACTTCGATTCGTTCTCGCGCGCGAGCGCCAGCATGTACCTCGTCGCGAGCAGCTCGTCGGACCCCTTCTTGAGCAGGCGGACCGCCTTGCCGAAGCCCGCCTCGGCGCCTGGCCAATCCTCCTCGCGAAAGCGATCGAGCCCGTCCTTGCCAGATCCCTTCGTGAAGTATGGCTCGAGCCACGTCTTGTCGAAGTCGACGGGCTTCCCTTGGGTCGTCGCGACGGCCGGGGCCGTCGGGGGGGGCGATTCGTCGCCGTCGTAGTCCTGTTGTGCGAGCGCGCTCGCGGGCAGGGCCGTCAGGAGGAGCGCGGTGAGGCGTCGAGGGGAGCGCACTCGAAAAGGTTACGGCCCGCCCCGGCAAGGGCAAGAAACCCGCCTATCTCTCCGGAGTCAGGAGGGCGTCATCGGCACGCAGAACCTCGCAATCCGAGCCGACGCAGACGGGGCCGAGCCACAACGTCGCGCGCTCGGGGCCCGGCTCGGTCACGGCGACGCGCCGGCAGCCGGCCCCGCAGCTCCATTCGAGATAGTAGCCGCGTTCGCCTGGACCGTTCGGGGCGCGGATCGGGACCGGTCCTTCCAGAACCTCGCCCCGGCTCGTGATCTGGATCCAGGCGCCCGTGAGTCGGGCGTTCGGAGGGAAGACGTCCAGCCAGATCCGAGCGCTGAATCCGGGGCCGGCCCCGCTCTCGTGGTCGAAACGTACGAGGACACGCTTTCCCACGAGAACTCGAGGCGCAGGCAGGGGCCGATGCAGCGTCAGATCCTCATGCCGGAATTGGAGCTCGGGCGTGGGACACCCCGTGAGCCCGAGGGCCAGAGCGGCGATCAGCGCAGGTCGGGCCATCGTCCCTCACTGATCCTTTCCTCGTACGACAGTGGCACCCGCAGCGCGTGCGGCCGGCCGGCGTCGAAGACGGTGAGCTCGAGGGCACCGCGTGCCCCCTTGTCCCATGCGGTCCGCGGGGGATGGAAAACAACGCGCATCCGGGCGGTCTCGCCAGGCGCGGCGCTGATCAACGCAAGCGCGTCCACGGGCGTGGTGGCCGGGACGCTCCCGCTCGGAAGCGTGAGGCGCGCGTCGGTCGCGTCCAGCGATAATTTGGCCTCCTGGCCGGCGAGCTCGACGCCGACTTCGAACGCGCCGTCGTCGGACTGGCGGCCGAGCTGAACGATGACGGCGCCGCCGTCGAGCCGCTGCGCCCAGATCCGGCTCTGAGGGGGTTGGGTGAAAGCCCAATGGGGCGGGAGCCGCCAGTACGCCGGCGACGTCGCGGCGCACACGAGGAGTCCCGCGACGAGCGCGCCCGAGCGCCGAAGGCCCCGATCCTCGACGACCGCGGGCGTGAGCCGCCAGGCGAAGGCGAGGAGCGGCAGCGCGAGGAGATCCGTCGGGTCCGCGACGGTGCGCGCCGCGAAGGGGAGGGCGAGGGCGCCCGCGACGCCGTTGACGCCGACGTCGAAACCACCCGCGACCGCGTCGCTCAGCTTGATCGCCGCGAACGCGATGCCGACGGCCGCGATCGCGAGCACGCGTGCCGCTGTGGGCGGGACGCGTGCGACGGCGAGCAGCCACGCCAGCACGACCGGCGCGACGACGACACCCGCGCCGTCGGAGAGCTTGCCCGTGAGCCAGCCCGGCAAGATCCCCGCGCCCTTGAGCACGTGGTCGTTGAACAGCAACAGCGCGACGCAGAGGACGAACGACGCTCGGGCCCCTGTCCGCCCTCCGTCGCGCGCGAGCACGGGCCGGTCAACCCGCTGGCGTTGCGGCTTTGAACAGCGTGACGCGGTTGCGGCCCGCGTGCTTGCTCTTGTACAGAGCTTGGTCGGCGAAGCTCACGAGCTCGGCGGCGTCCTTGACGGCGGCGTCGGGCAGGCCGGCCACGCCGATGCTGATCGTGAGCGGGATGTGCGTGCTCTCGAACATGAACTTGTGGACCTCGACGGCCTTGCGCATGCGCTCGGCGACGACGTGGCCCTGCGTGACGTCAGACCCGCGGCAGATGACGGCGAACTCCTCGCCGCCATATCGCGCGAACACGTCCTCGGCGCGCAGCAGGCCCGTCAGGAGCGTCGCGATCTCGGACAGCACGTAGTCGCCAGCTTGGTGACCGTGCGTGTCGTTGACCTTCTTGAAGTGGTCGATGTCGAAGAGCACGAGCGTCAGCGGCGTCACGTGGCGCGTCGCGAACGTGAACTCGCTCTCGAGGCGGTCGGTGAAGTACTTCTTGTTGAAGGCCTTCGTGAGCCCGTCGCGCAGCGCGGACTCGTACATCTGCATCTGGAAGATCTCGTCGAGGTTGTCGTGATAGGTGAACTTCAGGATTTTCGTCGATCCGACCAGGATCTTGTCGCCGTCGGCGAGCTCCTTGTTCCCCTCGACCTTCAAACCGTTGCAGTACGTCCCGTTCGTCGAGCCGAGGTCCTGCAGGACGATGGTGCCGCCCAGGAGGACGAGCTGCGCGTGCTCGCGCGAGATGCCGTCGTCGAGCAGGCGAATCGTCGCCTTCTGTCCGCGGCCGATGACGGTCTTGTCACCCTCGACCTTGAACATCTCGCCGACGCTCGACCCGGCGAGCACGACGAGATACGCGCGATCCCGCTTCCCCCCTTCGGGCGCCACCGGCGCCTCGAACATCCTGGTGCTCTCGTCTGCGGGCATCCCAACGTCATGTTAACACGCGGTTACAGCGACCGCGCGCCCCTAAATTAGGGTCGCGCTAAGTTCGATTCCCGTGGCCTCCCTCAGGCGGAGGTCGGAAGCAGCGCGCCGGCGAACCCCGCGAGGCGGTGTCCGCGGGCGCCGAGCGGCGCCAGGGATCTGACGGCTTCGCTCACGAGCGTGCCCAGCCGCGCGCGCGCCGCCTCGGCGTGGGCCGGGTGATCGGCGTCGTCGAGATCGTCGGCGTGCTGAAAGGCGACGCCGAAGCACGCGCCGAAGGTCGCCAGCGCGGCGAGCTCCGCGGCGTTCGCGCCCGCGACGGCGCCCCCGAGCGAGACGGCGGCTTGGAAAAGCGCGGCGGTCTTCTCGGAATGCAGCCGCTCGAGGGCTGTGACGTTGTCGGGCGGCGGCTCGCCGAGGTCACGCGCCTGGCCGCGCACCATGCCCCTCACGCCGGCGCCGCGGGCGAGGGCGCGCGCCGCCGAGAGGTAGGGACCGGGACGACCCGCCGCCAGGCCCGACTCGGCGATCCATTCGAAGGCGAGCGTCAGAAGGCCGTCACCGGCCAGGATGGCCGTCGCCTCGTCGAACGCCTTGTGGTTGCTGGGACGCCCGCGCCGGACGTCGTCGTCGTCCATGGCCGGCAGATCGTCGTGGATGAGCGAGTAGCAGTGGACGAGCTCGACGGCGCAGCACGCGCGCAAGATGTTGGGGTCGCTGGCCGTCGCTTCTGACGTCTGCTGCGTCTCGGCCGCGGCGAGGGCGAGCAGGGGGCGCAGCCGCTTGCCCGGCGCGAGCAGCGAATAGCGCATCGACTCGACGAGGCGTCCCGGATCGCCGTCCGTCGGCGGGGCGAGGTGCCTGTCGAGCGCGCGCTCGATCTCGTCGCGGCGCGCGCGCAGCCACGCCGCGCTGTCGTTCTCCTCGGTCACTCTTCGGGCATCTCGAAGGGGGCGGTCGCCGCGCTCGCGCCTCCGAGCAACGTCTCGACCTTCTTCTCGGCGCCATCGAGGATGCCCGCGCCGCGCTTGCACAGCTCCATGCCTTCTTCGAACGCCTTGAGGCTGTCTTCGAGGGGCAGGTTGCCGCTCTCGAGGCGATCGACGAGGCCCCGGAGACGCCCGAGGAGATCTTCGAAGCGCTCGGGACCCGCGGCGTCGGCGCCGCCGCCGCTTCCGGTTTGGGGGGTCGGCATGCCCGCCTTCTACGACTCTCGGCGCTCCATTTCAATCTCGTATCCCTGCTAAGATGCCGCCCGCACCCATGGCCATCGAGACACCGCCCGGGGAGCTCGGCGCTCCTTGTCCCGACTTCCGCCTTCCCGCCGTCGAGGGCCGCGTCTTCGCCCGCGATGATTTCGCGGGGTCGAAGGTGCTGGTCGTCCTCTTCATCTGCAACCACTGCCCCTACGTGCAGGCCGTCGAGGATCGCATCATCGGCCTCGCGCGCGAGTACGGGCCCCGCGGCGTCCAGCTCGTCGGGATCTGCTCGAACGACGCGCAGACCTATCCCGACGACGGGTTCGAGCCGCTCGCCGCGCGCTGGCGCGAAAAGGCGTACGGCTTCCCTTACCTGCACGACGAGTCGCAGGCCGTGGCGCGCGCCTTCGACGCCGTGTGCACGCCCGACATCTTCGTCTACGATTCCAATGGTGCGGGGGCGCGACGCCTCGCGTACCGGGGGCGCATCGACGATTCGTGGAAGGACGAGAGCAAGGTGACGACGCGCGAGCTCGCGGCGGCGCTCGAGGCGCTGCTCGCGGGCCGGCGACCGGCCGAGGAGCAGCGGCCTTCGATGGGGTGCTCGATCAAATGGCGGAGTTGAGCCGGGCCGCACAGGGGG
>JBBQJG010000078.1:0-19975 GCA_038325725.1 Polyangia bacterium
CGACGCCGCGCTCGCCGCCCGCGCCGTCGAGACGGAGGCGCGCCAGCGGCGCCTGCAGCGCATCAACAAACGCCTCAACAGCGAGCTGCGCCTGCCGCGCCTCCTCGAGACGATCGTCGACACCGTCATCGAGCTGCTCGACGCCGAGCGCGGCTTCCTCCTGCTCGAGGACGACGCGGGCGAGCTCGTCGTCAAGGTCGCGCGCAACATCGACCAGCAGACGCTCGAGGCCGCCGAGTTCGAGCTGTCGCGCTCGATCGCCCGTCAGGCGGCCGTGGGCGGCGAGCCCATCGTCACGATCGACGCCGTGGGCGACGCGCGCTTCAAAGAGGCGCTCTCCGTCTCGGACCTGCATCTGCGCTCTGTCCTCGCCGTGCCGCTCGTCATCAAGGGCCGCGCCGTCGGCACGGTGTACGCCGACCACCGGTTGCGCAAGGGTGCCTTCGATCAGGACGACGTCAAGGTCGTGCTCGACTTCGCCGAGCAGGCGGCCATCGCCATCGAGAACGCGCGCCTGCTCGCCGAGCTGCGCCGCCGCGAGCGTCAGGTCGAGGCGCTCAACCGTCGCCTCGAGGTCGAGCTCGCGGCGCGCCGCGAGGAGCTATCCGGGATGAAGGTCGAGCTGCGCGAGAACCGCGAGGCGCTCGCCGTGCGCTACGACTACCGCAACATCGTGGGCCGCACGCCGCGCATGCTCGACATGTTCCGCCTGCTCGATCGCGTCACCGACACGGCGCTCCCCGTCGTCATCCAGGGCGAGAGCGGCACGGGCAAGGAGCTCGTCGCGCGCGCGATCCACTTCAACGGCCCGCGCAAGGAGCGCGCGTTCGTCTCGGAGAACTGCGCCGCGATCCCCGAGACGCTGCTCGAGTCGACGCTGTTCGGCTATGTGCGCGGCGCCTTCACGGGCGCCGACCGCGACGCGCGCGGCCTGTTCGAGGTCGCCGACGGCGGCACGTTGTTCCTCGACGAGATCGGCGAGATGTCCCCGGCGATGCAGGGAAAGCTCCTGCGCGTCCTGCAAGAGGGCGAGCTTCGCCGCGTGGGCGCCGAGCGCACGCGCAAAGTCGACGTGCGCGTCGTCGCCGCGACGAACCGCGATCTCGCGCGCATGGTCGAGGAGGGGAAGTTCCGGCAGGATCTTTACTTCCGCCTCAACGTCGCGTGCATCAACCTGCCGCCGCTGCGCGAGCGACGGGAGGACATCCCGCGCATCATCGAGCACTTTCTCGACAAGTGCGTCGCGGCCGCGCGTAACGCCTCGGGCGACGCGCCTCCGCGCAAGGTCGTCGAGCCGGCGGCGCTCGCGCGCCTCGGCGCCCACCGCTGGCCCGGCAACGTGCGCGAGCTCGAGAACGAGATCACGCGCGCCTACGCCTTTTCGGGGGAGCGCATCACCGTCGCCGACCTGTCGCCCGCCGTCGCGGCGGCGGGCGAGGGCGTCGTGCCGTCGCCCGACGACGTCGACAACCTGCTGCTCAAGCCGCGCGTCGAGCGGCTCGAACGCGGGCTCCTGCGCGAGGCGCTCGGCCGTTGCGGCAACAACCAAACGAAGGCGGCCGCGCTCCTCGGCTTGTCGCGCTTCGGCCTCCAGAAGAAGCTCAAGCGCTATCGCTTCGCGTGACGCATGGCGCGCCCCCAACGCCCCAACGTGGTTACATCCCTCGCCAACCTGGTTGACGATCGCCCGGCTCAAAGCCGGCTTTCAGAGCCCATACTAATGGCGCAGGCCTTGCTGTTTCCCTTCAAGCGGGAGTTTCTCCACCGATGAACGGCCTTCGTCTTCGCATCGCTCGTCTCGTGGTCGCCCTCGGCGTCGTGTCGCTGATCTGGGCGTGCAATGCGCCGTTCATCCCCGTGCCCCCGCCAGGACAGGTTTCGTTCATGAGCGCGCTCGTCTCGGACGGCGCGGGCGCCATGAAGACCGTGTGGATTGCCACGGGGCCCGCGAACGACAAGGCGATCAACGCGCGCTTCTCTCTTTTCAATCTACGACTACGCACCGGCGTCGTCGCTGAAGGCAAGGCAGACGGCAGCTACGTCTCGTCTCCCTTCGACGGCACGATGGGCGATCAAGTGGACATCTGGTTCGAGACGTCCGATGGCAACCTCAGCGGCACCGCGTGCGTTCTGCTCGTCGAGGGACCGCGGGCCCCTCCCTGTCCGGGTCCCTAAGCGCTCGCTCTCTCAGGGCGGCACCAAGGAAGCCCGCTCCGCCCGGCGACCGCAGAGATCGTGAGAAGCCGCGCCTAAGCGGTGCCCTTGCCGCGAGGCAAGGGCACCGGGGTCGGAGGGGGAGGCGGCGCTGGTGCTTGCGGCGCCAGCGTCGGTGCGCCGCCGGTGCTGGGCAGCTTGCGAACCTCATCGCGCGACATGCGCCACGACGCCTGGATGATCCACGAGATCGATCGATCCTGTCGGATCGCCTCGCGCTGCGTCTCCTCCAGCATTCCGGCGCTGAAGTAGAGCGTGACCTTCTTCTTGGGCGCGGGCACGCCGAAGGCCCTACTGCGAGATGACGGCCGCCGAGGGCAGGTAAACGGCGAGATTCGCCGTCATGATGTAAGTCGAACCCCAGCCGATGTCGTCCGTGCGCGCGAACCCGTCGCCGTTGACGTCACGACCCGACGGATTGATGCGGGCCAGGATGTCGCGCAGCTCGACGTTGAGCGCGAGCCACTGCTTGATGAACACGTGCACACCCACGCCGGCCGTGGGGCCAAACTTCCACCCCGAGACGCCGCACGACTTGCCCGTCCCCGTGCTCGAGCAGGCCGCCGCATCCGGCGACGACGCCGTGGTCGGTTCGACGTCGAGGAATGCGATGCCCCCCAGAGCGTAGAAGTCGTAGTGCGCGAAGACCTTGCCCGCGAGGGAGAACTTGCCCGCGAACGGCGTGAACTCGAGCTGAGCCGCCGCCATCATCTTGATCTGTTCCATCGACGCCGTCGCGGTCGCCTTCGTGGGCTCGCGCGGAACCGGCGGGGTGTCGTGCAGCGACCCGACGAGCTGCTCACCGAACGCCGTCTGAAGGTTCTTGAAGCCATAACCTCCGACGACGCCGATCGACAGCCAATCGTAGACGTGCAGGTCGAGCTTCACGTCGAGAAACATCGTGTGATAGAAGTCCTGACCCACCGTCGAGCCGAAGCCGAGGCCTCCCTCGAAGCGGCTGGCGCGCAGCTCCTCGCGCTTGCGGATCGCGGGCGCGTCGGCGAGTGGGCTCACCCGCTGCGCCTGCGCCGCGAGCGGCGCCATCGTCACGACGAGGGCGGCCGAGGACGCCACCAAGAGCGTCAAACGCCGGAGCGTCAAACCTCGGAGCGTCAAACGCTGGAGGGCGAGGCGCCGGAGGTTCAGACGGAGGGCGAGTCGATCATGCTGAATGGTCGTCATCGTCGTGTTCTCCTAGCGAGGCGTCTTGTAGGTGAACTTCGTCGGCAGGAAGAAGCCGACGCCGACATAGGCCATCACGTTGTTGACCCACTTCGAATCCGCGTTGGCCTTGGCCACATCGAGCGTCATGGCGGCCGTGCGCCCCTGCGCTTCGTACTTGTCCGGCAGGATGTAGTCGCGCAGCGCGAAGTTCACCGTGAGCCAGTCGAAGAGGAAGAAGCGGCTGCCGACGGAGAACTCCGGCGTGAGGATGTTGTTCTTCCACGGAGCGTTCCGCGAGTCGCGCGGGATGATCTGGGACACGGTGAGGCCGAAGCCGCCCGTGACGTAAATCTCCCAGTGCATGATCTGCTTGTTGAACCAAGCGAACTTGCCGTAGACGGGCGCGTACCCGAAGTTCAGGCTGCCGCCGTAGAGGTACTTATTGAGCGTGGGGATGCGGTTGTAGTCGAGGCCGACGTTCTCCTCGGTGGGCGTGTACGCCTTGATGAAGTACTGACCCTCGAGGCCGACCCACATGACGTCGGAGAGGAAGTAGTTGAGGTTGGCGCCGAAGCCGTAGTGGCGGATGAGGTTGTCGTTGATCGACATGCCCGAGAACGGTGCGAGCTCGAGACGTCCCCCCTTGAGGAAGGCCTTGCGCGGGACGACGACGATGTCCTGCCACGACAAGGTCGCCGCGGCTTTCGTCTTCGCCGGCGTGCTCTCGGTCGGCAACGGCGCGTTCAGATCGACGTCCGGTGAGATCGGCGTTTGATCCGTGGGAGCCGCGTTCGGGTCGGCGTTGGGATCGGCTGGCGCCGCGTTGGGATCGGCTGCGGCCGCGTTCGGATCGGCCGCAGGTGCGGCCTCCGCAGGCGCGACTTCAGGGGCGGCTTCTGCCGCCTTCGGTGCTGCTTTTCCCTTCGCAAACCCCGCCCCCGCCCACCCGACGACACACAAACACAAACAGAAGCAGATGGCCGGTCGCTTCATGATCCCTCGCTGTCCGTGGGGGGTGTAGATGAGCTGAAGGGCTAAAAGCTATTGAATTTCAAACAGTTACAACGGTACTTAGATTTTGCGCACTATAGCATGACGAAATTTTTCGAGGCAACTAAAAACCAAGACGGCCGTCACATGAGGCCCGGGAAATCTGTCCGTGGCGACGCGATCTTGGCCATTCGGCCGCGGCATCGAGGCGTCTTTGACGTGTCCGATCAAGCCTCGCTCGCGGGGGGCTCGAAGAGCGCGTCGACGAACTCCGTGGCGTCGAACTCCCGCAAATCCTCGATGCGTTCACCGACGCCGATGTAGCGAACCGGCAACTTCAACTGATCGGCGATGCCGAGGATGACACCGCCCTTCGCCGTGCCGTCGAGCTTCGTGAGCACGATCCCGGAGACCTGCATCGCGGCCGTGAAGATCTGCGCCTGCGCGATTGCGTTCTGACCGCTCGTCGAGTCGATCACGAGCCAAGTCTCGTGTGGCGCGCCTGGGCTCGCCTTGGCGACGACGCGCCGAACTTTCTGTAGCTCCTGCATGAGGTCGGTCTTCGTGTGCAGTCGTCCCGCTGTGTCGGCGATGACGACGTCGAAGCCCTCGGCGACGCCGCGACGGACGCCGTCGAAGATCACCGACGAAGGATCGGCGCCTTCCTTGCCGCGCACCAGCGTCGCGCCCGTGCGGCCCGCCCAGATGTCGAGCTGTTCGGCGGCCGCCGCGCGGAAGGTGTCGCCCGCGGCGAGGAGCACCTTCTTGCCCTCGGCGCCCAGCTTCGCGGACAGCTTGCCGATCGTCGTCGTCTTGCCGCTGCCGTTGACGCCGATCGTGAGGAGGACAAAAGGCTTTTGCGAACCGAAGTCGATGGGCGCGACGTCCTGCTCGAGGAGCGCGGCGCAGCGTTGGCGGAGGAAATCCCAGATGGCGTCGGGGCTCTGCAGCTCCTTGCGCGACAGGGATGTGCGGATCTCTTCGAGTAGCTTTTGGCTCGTGCGCACGCCGATGTCGGCCGTGAGCAGGACCTTCTCGATCTCCTCGACGAGCGAGGGCTCGATCTCTTTCTTGCCCGCGAACAGCTTCCCGAGGCCGGCGATGAAGCCCGTCGTGCGCGTGCGCGCGAGGCCAGAGGACAGGGCGGTGGTGTCGCGCTTCTTCGGGCCCGTCGCCGCGGGAGGGACCTCCGCGGCCGTGGGCCGCTCGCGCGTCGTCGAGGTCGGCGGGGTGAAGGGAAGAACCTGCCCGCGGCGCTCGGGCTCGGCGGCGGGCGGGCGGCTCGCCGCCGGGGCCGTCGGCCGGGGCCGCGTCTCGGGGCTGGGGGCGTGCGCGGCGGCCGTCGGGGCGTCGGGGGCTGGCGCGGGGGCGGCGCTCCGGGCGTCGGGCTCGTCGGGCTCGTCGTCTTTTTTTGCGTCTGGCTCGGGTCCGAGGTCTCGCGCGCTCGAGCGTCGACGGGGGAGCTCCCGCGGCAGGGGATCGTTCGCCTCTTCGATCTGCCGGCGCCTGGAGGCCCGCGCGCGGCGAACCAGAAGGAAACCGAGCACCCCCGTGCCGAGCACACCGCCCACGACGGACAGCAGCTCGGTGAGGTCAGCCGGGTTGATGCCAAGTCCGGGGTCCATGGAGGGTGTGGGACACTATCACCAAACGTGGGACGACAAGGCCCGATCCTCAGGCCGTTCGCGGGGCTGCGTGCGACCTCTCTCCGACGGAGAAGTAAAAAATTTGCTTTTCGCTTACGGGGCTCGGACCGTGGTTTACAAGCACCGCCCCGAGGTGGTAATTCAAGCACCGGGTCTGGTGACGATACGTCAAACGTATTGTCACGCCATTTGGGGACCCAACCGCGCTCGCGCCGCAGGCCGAAATTGGGGGTGACTCTGTGAAGATCAAGCGAATCGAGATTTGCGGCTTCAAGTCGTTCGTCGACAAGACCGCAATCAGCTTCCCTGACGCCATCACCTCGATCGTCGGTCCCAACGGCTGCGGCAAGTCGAACGTCGTCGACGCCATTCGCTGGGTCATGGGCGAGCAGTCGGCCAAGCACCTGCGCGGCCGCGCCATGGAAGACGTCATCTTCTCGGGCTCCGAGTCGCGGGGCCCCGCGGGCCTGGCCGAGGTCTCCCTGACGTTCGACGCGCGCGGCATGGCGTCCGACGTCGCGCCGGATGGCGTCCCGTGGGGCGCCGTCGGCCCCGAGGAGATCGTCGTGACCCGTCGTCTGCACCGCGACGGCGAGAGCGAGTACTTGCTCAACGGCGTGCCGTCGCGCCTGCGCGACGTCGTCGAGTTCTTCTTGGGCACGGGCGTCGGCTCGAAGGCCTACGCGATCATCGAGCAGGGGCGCATCGGGTTCATTGTTTCTTCGCGCCCCGAGGATCGTCGCGGCCTCATCGACGAGGCGGCGGGCATCACGAAGTACAAGACCAAGAAGCGGGCGGCCGAGCGGCGCATGGAGTCGACGCGGCATCACCTGCTGCGCGTCTCCGACATCGTCGGCGAGATCGAGGGGCGGCTGCGCTCGCTGCGGCTGCAGGCGCAGAAGGCTGAGCGCTACAAGCGCTACAAGGGCGAGCTCAAGGATCTCGACCTGTGGTCGTCGGCGCAGCGTTTCCTCGGGCATCTCGCCGAAGAGAAGTCGCTCGCGGCCGAGCTCGAGGTCGTGCGCGGCCAGCGCGAGTCCGTGTCGGGCACTCTCGAGGTCGAGGAGACGTCGATCGAGGCCGAGCGCCTGTCGGTCACCGAAGAGGCGCACGAGCTGGCTTCTGCGAAAGATGAGCTGTTCGCGCTGTCGAACAAGGCGCAGCTCGGGATGCAGCGCGCGCAGCACGGGGACGACGAGGCCTCGCAGCTGTTGGCGCGCGCCGAGGCGGCGCGGCGCGAGATCGCCGAGCTGACGGCACGCGCGACGGAGCAGGCGGCGGCGATCGAGGAGCTCGACGGCCAGCTCGCGCGCTTCGAAGAGGACGCGCAGGCGAGCCAGGGCGCGTACTCCGAGAAAGAGGCGGAGCACGAGTCGCTGCGCGCGGCGCTGGGCGACGCGCGGCGCGAGCTCGACGGCGCGCTGTCCGAGTTGGGCGCGGCGCGCGCCCGCATCGCGCGCAACGAGGCCGAGCGCGCGGCGGCCGAGCAGCGCCGCGACGATCTCGCGATGCGCATCGAGGGGCTCGTGGCCGAGGAGTCGACGGCGGCCGAGCGCGTGACGGCGTTGACGGCCGACGACGAGGGCCTGCGCGCGAGCCTCACGGCCGTGCGCGCGCGGCGCGACGACCGCACGACGCGCAAGCAGGCGGCCGCCGAGCACGCGACGTCGCTCAAGGGAGACGTCGCGCGCGGCGAGCTCGAGCTCGAGACGCTGCGCGAGGAGGCTCACCGGCGCCGCTCGCGCCTTGCGTCGCTCAGCGAGATTCAGAACCGCTACGAGAGCTTCCAGAAGGGCGTTCGCGCGATCATGCAGCACCGCGAGTCGCTCTCGGCCTCCGGGCACGACGGCATCCGCGGCGTCGTCGCTGATATCGTCCAGCCGCCGCCGGACCTCGAGACGGCGGTCGAGGCCGTGCTCGGGGATCGCCTCGGCAACATCATCGTCGAGTCGCACGAGGTCGGCCTCGAGGCGATCGAGTTCCTTAAAAAGAAAAGTGAAGGACGCTCGTCGTTCATCCCCGTGGGCCTGCGCGGCACGGCGCCATTCCCGATGGCGATGGCGCCCGCGGGCGAGGTCGTCTACGACGCGACGGGTGGCGCGATGGTGGCGAGCGCCTCGGCGCCCGTCTACATGCCCATGCCCGACGCGAGCGCCTGGCCGACGGGCGAAGGCGTTCGCGGGCCGCTGCTCGACCTCATCGGCTACGACCGCCAGTACGACAAGATCGCGACCTATCTCATGGGCGACGTCGTCGTCGTCGAGAACCTGCGCCGCGCGCTCGAGCTGTGGCGCGAGACGAAGACGACGAAGACGATCGTGACGCTCGAAGGCGAGGTCATCGATCCGCAGGGCGTCGTCACGGGCGGCGCGAAGGAGTCCGCCGTCGCGGGCGTCCTCGAACAGAAGCGCGAGATCCGTGAGCTCGAGGAGATCGTCGCGCGCCTCGAGGCCGATACGCAGGACGCCCTCGCGCGCCACGTCGGCAAGAAGCAGCAGCTCGCCGACATCACGGCCGAGCTGGATCAGCTGTCCGCCGAGCTGCGGACCGACGAGATGGAGCTCTTCGGTCAGCAAAAGGATCTCGATCGCGCCACCGAGGAGCTGCGTCGTTTCGAGTATCGTCGCGCGCAGCTCGAGACGCAGGTCGCGGACCTCGGCCGCTCGCGGCAGGACGCCGAGCGGCGCGCAGAAACCGCCCAAGAGGCGCTCGCCGTCGACGCCGTCGTCGCCGAGACAGCGGCCGAGCGCGGGGACGAGCTGCGCGCGCACACGACGGAGCTGGGCGCCCAGCTCGACGGCGTCGTCGCGACGCTCACGGCGCTCAAGGTCGCGGCCGCCCAGGCCGAGGATCGCCGCCGCAACGCGCTCGCGATGATCGCGCGCCTGCGCGCCGAACGCTCCGAGCACCAAGCGCGAGCCGAGCGCCTCGGACAGACGATCTCCGACGAGACGGCGCGCGCCGAGACGCTGCGCGCCGACGCGCTCAGCCTGCGCGATGAGGCGTCGCTGTGGCAGGCCGAAGCCGAGGCGCGCGCGCGGGCCCATCATGAGAGGCAGGACGCGCTCGAGGACAGGCAGACGCGCCTCGCCCAGCGCGAAGCCGAGCTGCGCGTCACGCGCGCCGACGACACGCGCCTCGCGCAGACGCTGAACCGGCTCGAGCTGCGCCACCAAGAGGTCGCGCTCAAGCGCACGTCGCTCGAGGAGCACGTCTCCGATCGCTACCGCGATGTCACGCTCGCCGACGTCGTGCAGGACTTCCACTTGCGCCCGCTGTTCAGCGACGTCGAGGAAGAGCGCGCCAAGGAGCTGCGTGGCCTCATCGAGCGCATGGGCGAGATCAACCTCACGGCGATCGAGGAGTCCGAAGAGCTTCAAGCGCGTTTCGACTTCTTGACGACCCAGCGCGCCGACCTCGAATCGGCCATCAGCCAGCTCGAGATGGCGATCGAGAAGATCAACCGCGCCTCGCGCAAGCGCTTCCGCGAGACCTTCGACGCCGTGAACGACAAGTTCAAAGAGGTATTCCCCCGGATGTTCGGCGGCGGGCACGCGCACCTGTCGCTCACCGACGACGGCGACCTGCTCGAGACGGGCATCGAGATCATCGCGAACCCACCCGGCAAGAAGATCAGCCAGAACATCGAGCTGCTCTCCGGCGGCGAGAAGGCCCTCACGGCCGTGTCGCTGCTCTTCGCGATCTTCCTGATCAAACCATCGCCGTTCTGCGTGCTCGACGAGGTCGACGCGCCGCTCGACGAGGCGAACGTGGGACGCTTCAATCAGGCCGTGCGCGAGATGACGGACCGCTCGCAGTTCATCATCATCACGCACAACCGGCGCACGATGGAGATCGCCGATCGCCTGTGCGGCATCACGATGGAAGAGCCCGGTGTCTCGAAGCTCGTCGCCGTCAACCTCCGAGGCAGCAAGTCCGCCAAGCGCCCCGCGGTCGACAGCGCCGCGGGCCACAGCGCCCCGGCCGCGCAGCCATCGGCCTGATTGCCCGCGGTCTCATTCGCGCGACGACGCCTTTTTTACAGCCGCCGGAACCGCTTTCACCGCCTTTCATTGACGATCGGGGGCGGGCGAAATAGACTTCGCGCGCTTTTACGGAGACGAAATGGCTACCTACATCACGGAAGAGTGCATCAACTGCGGCGCCTGCGAGCCTGAGTGCCCCAATGAGGCCATCAGCGAAGGCGAAGATATCTATGTGATCGATCCGAAGCTCTGCACGGAGTGCGTGGGCTTTCACGATCACGAGGCCTGCCAGGCCGTGTGCCCCGTGGAGTGCTGCCTCCCGGATCCCAAGCACGTCGAGACGGAAGACCTTCTCATCATTCGCGCGAAGGCTCTCCACCCGGACAAAGAGTTCCCGGAGGCTTACCCGTCGCGCTTCCGTAAGGCCTGAGCGGTGGGCTCCGGTCGGCGCCTCGTCGTCTCGATAGACGGGCCCGCGGGGGCCGGCAAGTCGACGACGGCACGCTTGTTGGCCGAGCGCCTCGGCTACGACCTGCTCGACACGGGCGCGATCTATCGCGTCATGGCCGTGCTCTCGAAGCGCGCGGGCGTCCCTTGGGATGATGGTCCCGGCGTCGCGGCGTTCGCGGCGACGCTCGACCTGAAGTTCCGCCTCGAGGGAGGCCTCAACCACGTCCTGCTCGCGGGCACCGACGTGTCGAAGGAGATCCGGACGCCCGAGATGTCCGATGGCGCCTCGCGCGTCTCGGCGCTGCCCGAGGTGCGCGCGGCGCTGCTCGGCCTGCAGCGCCGTTTGGGCGCGCAGGGCGGGGTGGTCGTCGAGGGGCGCGACATCGGCACCGTCGTCTTCCCCGACGCGGGTGCGAAGTTCTTCCTCACGGCGAGTGCCGACGAGCGCGCGCGCCGCCGCGTCGCCGAGCTCCAGGCCGCGGGACGGCCCGCCGATCTCGACAAGACGCGCGCCGAAATGAAGGAGCGTGACGAGCGTGACTCGACCCGCGCCGTCGCGCCGCTCAAGCAGGCCGACGACGCCATCGCGATCGACTCGTCGGGGCTCACGCCCGACGAGGTCGTCTCGAGGATGGCGGCGATTGTCGAAGCGCGCGCTTGAGCGCCGACGTCCGCGCTTTGACGGAGCGCCCAGCGTCCCGCCGCCGGTCCGCGGCGCGGGAGTCGACGCATCGAGCCGCGCCGATTGACTTTCCCGAATTGCGACGCTAATTTTCGCACCCTTCGCCACCCGAATGGTTCGGGCGCGCGAGAAAAACGCTCCGAAACCCCAAACCCCTCCCAAGACCGGTACCGCCGCCGTCGGCGACCGCCACTCCGAGGGCATTCGCAAAGGCCCGCGCTCGGGCCCGAGAAGGACAGAGGAACTACCGCATGGTCCCCACACCGACGTCGACCCCGAAAGACACCGCGCTCGATCCGGAAAGCTTCGCAGCCCTGTTCGAGGAGGAATCCCTCCGACACGTCGTCAAAGAAGGCGACATCGTCAAGGGCAAGGTCATCCACATCGGCAAGGACCACGTCGTCGTCGACATCGGTTACAAGTCCGAAGGCACGATCCCGCTGTATGAGTTCCAGCAGGCCGACAACACGGTCAGCATCAAGGAAGGCGACGAGATCGACGTCTTCCTCGAGAGCCGCGAGGACGAGAATGGCCTGTGCGTTCTTTCGAAGGAGAAGGCGGATCGCCTCAAGGTTTGGGACGAGATCTCGGGCGCCTGTGAGCGCGACGAGCTCATCGAGGGCACGATCAGCGCGCGCGTGAAGGGTGGCCTCAGCGTCACGATCCGCGGCGGTGTGAAGGCTTTCCTTCCCGGCTCGCAGGTCGACCTGCGCCCCGTGCGCAACCTCGACGCCTTCATCGGCAAGGCCCACCGCTTCAAGGTCATCAAGTTCAACAAGAAGCGCGGCAACATCGTGCTGTCGCGTCGCGTGCTCCTCGAGAAGGAACGCGCCGAGATGAAGGAGCAGACGCTCGAGAAGCTCAAGGAAGGCCAGATCGTCGAGGGCATCGTCAAGAACCTCACCGAGTACGGCGCCTTCATCGACCTCGGCGGCATCGACGGCCTCCTGCACATCACGGACATGTCGTGGGGCCGCATCACGCACCCGTCGGAGATGTTCCAGGTCGGCGATCACGTCCGCGTCAAGGTGTTGAAGTTCAACGCCGAGACGGAGCGCGTTTCGCTCGGCCTCAAGCAGATCAGCGAAGATCCGTGGACGCACGCGCAGGAGAAGTACCCGCCGGGCACCGTCGTGCGCGGCAAGGTCGTCTCGCTCAAGGACTACGGCGCGTTCATCGAGCTCGAGCAGGGCATCGAGGGCCTCGTGCACATCAGCGAGATGTCGTGGACCCGGCGCGTGAAGCACCCGTCGAAGGTCGTCGCCGTCGGTGACACCGTCGAGGCCGTTGTCCTGGACATCGACCCCCGTCAGAACCGCATCAGCTTGGGCATGAAGCAGCTCGAGCCGAATCCGTTCGCGTCGCTCAAGGAGAAGTACCCGCCGGGTACGGTCGTCAAGGGCGTCGTCCGCAACATCGCGGACTTCGGCATCTTCGTCGAGATCGAAGAGGGCATCGACGGCCTCGTTCACGTGAGCGACCTGTCGTGGACCCAGCGGGTCAAGCACCCGTCGGAGCTCTATCAGAAGGGTGACGAGGTCGAGTCCGTCGTCCTCAACATCGACTTCGACGGCGAGAAGCCCAAGGTCTCACTCGGCATCAAGCAACTCGTGCCCGATCCGTGGGATCGCATTCCCTACGACTACCCGCCCGGCAAGATCGTCGAGGCCAAGGTCATCAAGGTTCTCGACTTCGGCGCCTTCGTCGAGATCGAGCGTGGCGTCGAGGGTCTCATTCACGTCTCGGAGTTCTCCGAGGACCGGATCGAGGACCCCAAGGCGTTCGTCAAGCCCGGCCAGATCCTCAAGGCCGAGATCATCGCCGTCGACACGGCCGAGCGAAAGATCGGCCTGTCGTTCCGCGGCGCCGCGCGCGCCGAGGAGATGGCGGATGCGCAGGGCTTCACGGGCGGCGTCCCCACGGCGACGCTCGGCGACGTCATGCGCGACAAGCTCGCGGGGCTCTCGGTCAAGGGCGACAAGGGCGAGAGCTAAGACCCGCGCGGGGTCATCGTCATGAGCTCCGAGGAGGAACGCCCCCCGACCGGCGGCGAGCCTTCGTCTGATCTTCCTTCGCGCGCGCCGGCCGGTTCCGGACCGGCGGCGCCGCGCGCGCGTGTGCTTCCTTCGCGCACGCTCGCGTGGCTGCGGCAGTTCGCGAAGCTCTGGGGCTTCGCGCTCTTCTGCGTCTTCGTCGTCTACTTCTTCCGCGAGGTCGCGCTCCCGTTCCTGTTCGCGATCCTCGTCGCGTACATCCTCGCGCCGCTCGTCGATCGCATGGCGAAGTGGCGCGTCGCGGGGCGTCCGTTCCCGCGCGCGCTCGCCGTCATCATCCTGTACGTCAACATCCTCGCGGCGCTCGGGCTCTTCATCGGGTTCTTCATCCCGAAGCTGTCCGGCGACTTCGCGCGTCTCTTTCGTGAAGCGCCACAGCTCTTCTCGAAGCTCAACAAGGAAGTCCTGCCGCGCGCCGGCGCTTGGGTCGACACGCACTTTGGGCCCGAGGCGGACACCGGTGGCGCCGGCGACGTCATCACCGACGCCGAGACCCCCGCGACGAGGCCGCCGCGCGACATGCCACGCGGGATCGTTCTCGAGCCGCTCCCCGACGGCCGCTACCGCGTCGACCTGCGTGGGCTCGCGCTCGAGGTGCAGCCCACGAGCAATGGCAGGTACATCGTCGCGACGCCGCACTCGGAGGAGGCCGAGATCGTCACGGGCGGAAAGTGGGAGCGCTCGATCAAGAAGTGGATGACCGAGCGCGTGAAGTCGACCGAGGGCGAAAGCCACCGCGCGCTCGAGTACGGGCAGAAGTTTGTCACCGCCCTCGTCTACGGCATCGGGCGGATGTTCCTCGTGCTCATGGTCGCGGCGTTCATCCTGGTCGATCTCGGGCGGGTCAAAGGGTTCATGCGGTCGCTCGTGCCCGAGACTCATCAGCACGACTACGACCGCATTCTCACGGGCGTCGACCGGGGCCTGTCGGGCGTCATCCGCGGTCAGCTCATCATCTGCTTGCTCAACGGCCTGTTCACCTACGCGGGGCTGCTCCTCTTCCACGTGAAGTACCCGCTGTTGCTCGCGGGCATCGCGGCGACGATGAGCCTCGTCCCCATCTTCGGGTCGATCATGTCGTCGGTGCCGATCGTCGCGATCGCGCTCATCTCGTCCGGCAACTTCGACGTCACTCAGGGCGTGAAGATGTTGGCGTGGATCTGCGGCATCCACCTCTTCGAGGCGAACTTCCTCAACCCCAAGATCATGGGTGAGGCCGCCAAGATCCACCCCGTGCTCGTCGTCTTCGCCTTGATCGCGGGGGAGCACAGCTACGGCTTGGTGGGCGCGCTCTTCGCCGTGCCCGTCGCCTCGATCATCCAGACGATCTTCTCGTACTACCGCCGCCGCCGCTCGGCGCGCGTCGTCGTCGCCGCGACCTAGTCGCGGCCGCTAGAGCGGCGACACCACGGGGATGCGGTCGGGCCCCACGATGACGACGGAGCCCTCGGGCACGTTCTGCCAGCCGCCGCGCTCTTCGATCGAGCGGTTGGCCTCGAAGATCACGGCGCGGAGGCTTTCGTGCGGGAGGCGGCGGTCGTCGGGCTCGCGATCGAGGCGGCTGTGGCACACGGGGCAGTCTGAGATCCCCTCGATCGGGAGGAACCGCATCGGGTGGGCGCCGTTCGCGGCGACGAGGAAGCGGCCGTTCGTCGCGACGAGCGCGAGGCGCGACGGCGCCGTCGGCGTGTCGCCTCCGACGGAGACGAGCAAGCGATCGAGGAACGCGACGCTGTTGCGGAGCGCGCCGTGCACGAGGACGGGCGAGGGCGACGGCACGTCGAGGCTGCCGGCGTCATGGAGGAAGGCGAGGAAGAGATGAAAGACGAGCTCGCCGGGCGAGCGGCCGCGGATGTTGCGGCGCAGGAAATCGGGGACGCTCTCGAGGAGCTTGTCGCGCACGCTCTCGAAGCCGGCCTCACTGACCTCGCCCACGGAGCCGAAGAGCCACGAGCGGAAGCGGAACGGGTCGGCGTCCTCGGCGGACGTGTTGCCCTGGACCCCGAACCCGACGCGACCGACGAAGGCGTCCGCGCGCAGGTCTTTGACGAGGTTGTAGAGGTCGACCTCGGCCGTGTCGGCGCGCGGGCGCTTCTGCAAGAGCACGTCGCCGCCCTGGACGAAGCCGAGGCCCCAGCCCTCTCGCCGCTCGCCGCGCGAATAGAGCGCTCCTCGGGCCGAAAACAAGGCGCAGGCCATGTTCTCGGGCTCGTTGCCGGCGTACGCGACGAGGTGGCTCACGGCGAAGCTCAAGTATACGGATCGCGCTCGCCCGTGCCACGGAATCGACCGGCGAGCCACGCCACGACGTCGGCGATCACGAGGTCGCGCTCCGGCTCGAAATACAGCTCGTGGAAGAGCTCGTCGTACACCTTGAGCTCGACGATCGGGCCGGCCGCCTTGGCGAACGCGATGCTGGCGGTCGCATCGACGAGGCGATCCGCACCGGCCACCGGCATGAAGGTAGGGACTTTCAGGAGCGAGGCCGACGTTCGAAGCCGCGCCTGCGTCGCCCTTACCTCTTGGAACCAGCGCGGCGTCGCTACGTGTCGCACGAGTGCATCGGCCGCCATCGCGGCGCACGCCTCTGGGTTGCGCGACGTCAGCGCGGGCTCGATCTGGTTCGACATCGTGAGCGTGGGCCACAGCGTGCTCAACACGGGAGCGATCGCGCGCTTGTAGAGCGGCACGGGCATCTTGAGCGCGAGGTAAGGCGCGGCCGCAACGAGGGCGTCGAAGGCAGCGCCTCCACGAAAGAGGTAGTCGAGCGTCACCGTGACGCCGTGGCTGTGCGCCGCGACGGCGATGGGCAGACCGGGCGACGAGCTGCGGGCGTGCGCGATGACGCGTTCGAGATCGTCGCCATAGTCCGAGAAGCGCCGCACGTAGCCGTGGCGCCCCTGCGAGCGGCCGTGCCCGCGACAATCGAAGGCCGTCACTGCGAAGCCCGCGCGGGCGATGGCGTCGGCGACGTGGCGGAATGCGCCACAGTGCGCCGAGAAGCCGTGAATCATGACGACGGCCGCCCGCGGCGTGGCCGGCGCCGCAAAGCGTTCGACGTGCAACTCGAGGCCGTCGAACGTCGTCAGCGTCTCCTCGACGTCGGGTTGGCGTGCCATGTCTGCCGAGAATCCTATACTCTGGCCGCGCTTCGAGCCGCAACCGCATGAGAATCACCGAGATCTACGCGAGCATTCAGGGCGAGACCCAGTACGCGGGTCAGCCGTGCACGCTCGTGCGGACGACGGGCTGCGACCTGCGCTGCACCTACTGCGACAGCGAATTCTCGTTCTACGGCGGGCGCGACATGTCCCTCGACGAGATCGTCGCCGAGGTCGACAAGCTCGGCGCGCCGCTCGTCTTGCTCACGGGCGGCGAGCCCATGCTCCAAAAAGAGATGCCGACGCTGGCGACGCGCCTGCTCGACGCTGGCTATCGCGTGATGATCGAGACGTCCGGCGCGCACGCCCTCGACACGTTGCCGGCCGACGTCGTGCGCATCGTCGACGTCAAGACGCCGGGCTCGGGCGAAACGCATCGAATGCGCTGGGACGTCCTCGACGGGCTTCGCCCGCGGGATGCCATCAAGTTCGTGCTCACCAGCGAGGACGACTATCGCTGGGCCGCCGACGTCATTCGCTCACGTCATCTCGCCGAGAAGACCGAGGTGCTGCTCTCTCCGATGCACGGTCGGCTGGCGCCAGACGCGCTCGTCGGCTGGATGCTGCGGGATCGCTTACCGGCGCGGCTCAATCTCCAGCTCCACAAGTACATCTGGGCGCCAGACGCGCGCGGGGTCTGACCTCTCCCGGCAACTCACTCCCCGGCAACCCTCGCAATCATCGCAACCGTCGAATTGTTGGGATTCACCAAATTTTTTCCGTTTGACAAGGCGCGCGACTTACTGCTAGCGTCCGCCCGCTTTCTTTTGTTAGTTAAGTGCTTAGGAACGTTGGGGAATCCGCGAGGCTAAAGACGACTTTGGCGACCTACGGACCTTCATCTTGCCCACCTCGAACGACGCGCGCTTCCGCCGCGCGTCCTGAAGGTGTGGGCGGCACATGCCGATTGGGGACGATCGTGCCCCTCATGAACACGTGCCTTTACGCCATCGGGAGGCCATGACCGAAGAGCGCGAACACTTTGGAAGCTCGCTGAGGCGGGCGCGCGAAGGCCGCGCGCTGACCGTTGGCGACGTCGCGTCGTCGACGCGCGTCCCGCGCGCCTCGCTCGAGCTCATCGAAGCCGGCGACCTCGTGGGCTTGCCGGCCGACGTGTTCGTTCGTGGCTTCATTCGCTCCTACGCGCGCGCCGTCGGCGTCGACGAGGTGACGCCGCTGTCCGGATACGACCGCGCCCTGCGCGCGCGCAGCGAGGCGGCCCGCGCCGAGTCCGCGCTGCCCGTCATCGATCCGGCGATCGCGGGGCTCGCGCCCGACGGCGACGAGCTGGAGGAATCGTCGTCGCGCCGCGGGCTCGGGCTCGCCGTCTTCGTGATCGTCTTGTTGCTCATCGCGACGATCACGCTGTCGCTCTTGCTGCGCCGACCGCCGCCCTCGGGCGAAGGGCTGAGCGAGCGGCCCGCCGCATCGCCCGCTTCGATCGTCGTCTCGTCCGTGGACGAAGCGTCGCCGTCGCGCGGATGACGCTCGGCGCGCGTCGTCGCGCCGGTCGCGCCGGTCGCGCCGGTCGCGCCGAACTTTGAACGTTGACGTAGACTCGCGTCGTGACAGCCGTCGCGACGACCGCCATCGTGCTGCGCGCCGTGAACTACGGCGAGTCGGATCGCGTCGTCACGCTGTTCGGGCGGGCGACGGGGCGCGTGTCGGCGCTGGCGCGAGGCGCGCGCAAGAGTCAGAAGCGTTTCGCCGGTGGACTGGGCCTCGGCAGCGTCGGCGAGGTGTCGCTGCGCGAGCGCTCCGGCGCGGAGCTCCTCACTCTCGAGAGCTTCTCGGTGACGGCGAGCCACGCGGCGTTCGGCGCCGACGTCGCTTGCATGGCGCACGCGGCCTACGTCTCCGAGCTCGTGAGCAAGCTCAGCGCGCCTCGGCAGGTCGACGTCCCCGTTTACGACTGGCTCTCGACGTTCCTCGATCTGCTCGACGCCGGCGGAGCGACCGCCGAGCGGGTGCGCGTGTTCGAGCTCGGCCTGTTGGGGCGCCTCGGGTTCGGTCCGATGGTCGAGGCGTGCGCCGCCTGTGGCGGGTCGCGCAGCGGACCCGCGCCGGTGGCCTACCGATGGGATCCCGAACGCGGTGGCATCGTGTGCGCGGCCTGCGGTCGCACCGGGCGGCCCATGCGCGAGCAGGTGCGCGCGACCTTGGCGCGCCTCGCGCGGACGCCGCTCGCCGACGCCTCCGCGGAGCCGGTGCTGGCGGACATCAACCGCGGTTGCCGCGAGGCGCTCTTGGAGGTGGTGAAGCACCACATCAGCGGTCCGCTACACTCGCTGGAATTCATAGCCAAACTGGGAGCTCATCCATGACGATCGCGCGACCTCCTCTGCTCGGCATTCGCCACGTGGCGCTGTTCGTGCGCGATCTCGAGGGCGCCGAGAGGTTCTGGGTCGACGTCATGGGGTACGAGGTCGAGTGGCGGCCCGATCCGGACAACGTCTATCTGCGGGGAGGGCGCGACAACCTCGCGATGCATCGGGCCCCTCTCCGCGCGGAGCGGGGCGACGGAGACAGCGCGGACGCGAGGCTCGATCACATCGGACTGGCGGTGGGGGCGGCGGGTGACGTTGACGAGTGGGCAGCGCACCTCGAGGCGCGCGGCGTGGGGCTGAAAGCGCGGCCGAAGACGCACCGGGACGGCTCGCGGTCGCTGTACTTCCATGGGCCCGAGGGCTTGCTCGTCCAGATCATCCATCACGAGCCGATGACGGGATGACGGGATGACGGGATGACGGGCTGACGGACGGCGGCCGATCGTCTAGAGTGCGCCGGCTATGCCGGCCTCCTCGCTCGAACAGATCGTCAGCCTCTCGAAACGCCGCGGGTTCGTCTTCCCTTCGTCCGCCGTCTACGGCGGCCTCGGCAGCACGTGGGACTACGGTCCGCTCGGCGTCGAGCTCAAGAACAACGTCAAGCGCGCCTGGTGGCGCAGCACGGTCCACGAGCGCGACGACATGGAGGGCCTCGACGCCGCCATCCTCATGAACCGGCTCGTGTGGAAGTACTCGGGCCACGAGGCGACGTTCTCGGATCCGATGACGGACTGCCGCAACTGCAAGTCGCGCCCGCGCGCCGACCATGTCTTCGTGACGCAGAAGGGCCGCGACCCCAAGGGCCTCGGTGAGATCAACGAGGCGATCGCGGCCAAGGAATTGAAGTGCCCCAAGTGCGGGTCGACGGATCTGACCGAGGCGCGCCCGTTCAACCTCATGTTCAAGACGACGGTCGGCGCCGTCGACACGGGCGACGATTCGGGGCTCGCCTACCTGCGGCCCGAGACGGCGCAGGGCATCTTCGTGAACTTCCAGAACGTGCTCGATACGATGCGCCGCAAGCTGCCGTTCGGCGTCGCGCAGATCGGCAAGGCCTTCCGCAACGAGATCACGCCCGGAAACTTCACGTTCCGTACGCGCGAGTTCGAGCAGATGGAGATCGAGTACTTCGTCAAACCGGGCGAGGACGAAGCGGCCCACCAGATGTGGATCGACACGCGCACGAAGTGGTACGCGGACCTGGGCCTGCGCCCCGAGAACCTCAAGCAGCGCGAGCAGACGCGCGACGAGCTCGCCCACTACGCCAAGCGCTGCGTCGATCTCGAATACCGGTTCCCCAT
>JBBQJG010000079.1:0-19911 GCA_038325725.1 Polyangia bacterium
AGGTAGTACTGGAGCCCGGCGACGAAGCCCTCCCAGTTGCACGTGCGCAGGCGGTTGTCGCCGTCGAAGGTCACGATGCCGCTGTCGATGTTGGGCGTGTAGACGGGCGGCGCGTTCGAAGCCGCGTCACGCCCCGTCGGGTTCGGCAGCGCCGGGAACAGCAAGCCGCCCGTGAGGTCGGTGTACATGTCGGAGATGCCCGTGCCGCGCGAGTACTCGCCCGTGACGGACAACGAGTTGCCGCGCTTCTTGTTGCTCGACGCGGGGATGATGGGGAGGAAAATGTTGGCGACCGCGCCGTAGCCGTCGGCGGGGACCGTGTCGCCCGGGAGCTCGAGGAACTGCGCGACCTCGAAGTGACGATAGATCCCCGAGATGCCGATGGCGGCGCCGCCGATGGCCGGCTGACCGTAGGCCTGCTGGCGAACGCCCGTCCACCCATTGAGCCCAAGGCGCACGCCCGCCTCGATGTCGGGATAGCCGCCCGCCTTCTGCACGGGACGCAACACGGCGCCCGCGACCTCGAGCTCGAAGTTGCTGCCGGCGCCGAAGATCTTCGAGAGGCGGATCTGCGGCTGGCGGTGATAGACCTCGCCCGTGATGCCGAGGAAGTTCAGCGTGCTCGGGTAGAAGCCCTTGCCGCCCCAGCCGAACAGATCGTGATACTGACCGGCGATGATGTCGACGATCGGCGTCTCGACCTTCATGTAGTAGTGCCGCATGCGGAAGCCGGCGTTCGTGACGGTGTTCGCCTCCGTGTACTCGATGGGCGGCGTGTTGCTGAAGTCGGTCTCGAGGTTGACGGACGCCCTGACGCCGTTGACGGCCGGCGCCCCGAAGCGGAAGCCGAGCCGCGAGTCACGCGCCGAGGCCTGCGCCTGGAGCCGGTTGCCGCGGATCGTGCCTTGGCGTTGAATGATCGTGTTGCCGGTCGTCGTGCTGAAGCTCTGCGTCGAGTCCTGCATGACGTTGAGCGCGGCGTAGCCGTAGATCGTGATGTCCCACCCCGAGGCCTTCCACGTGAGGCCGTCGGGCGAGTCGGCGTTGCCGCTCGACCTCCGCACCGCGGGCGTCGATGCCTTCGCCTCGGGCGCGACGTCCTCTTTCGGCGCGGCCGCGGGCACCGGCTCGACGACCGCGGGCGGCGCCGCGACGGGCGTCGCCTGGGCCGGCTCCGCCTCGGCGGACTTCGCGGGCTCCTCGGCCGTCTTGCTGTCCCAAGGTTTCGCCGCGGGCTCCTCGGTCTTGCTCTCGACGGGCTTGGCCGCCGGTTTTTCCTCGGCGGGCGCGGCCACCGGCGCCGCGCCTTCGTCCCACGCCGCGCTGTCGTCGACAGGCTTGTGCTTCGCCTTCTTCGCGAACGACGTGTTGGCCGTCAAGACCGCGACGGCGGCTACCAGAATCCCGAGTTTGCGCTGGCTCATCATGTTCGTCGGTTCTCCGTCGGAGTCTGGCTAGGGAGTCTTCTTGGGGCAGAGCTTCGGGAGCCCGACGTCCGGCCCCGAGGTGACCTTGCAGGGGCCGCCGCAGTCCATGTCCTCTTCCCAGGGCTCCCTGACGCCGTTGCTGCACGCCGGCTTGCGCGAGTCCTTGAGGGCGGGCGTATCGATGTACTTCTGGTCGCCCGGGTTCTCGCACAGCACGCCCAGGCACGAGCCCCCGCAGTCGATGCCGTCTTCGTCGCCGTTGCGGATCCCGTCGGTGCAGGTGCCGCACTTGTTGGGGCACTGGCCGCCGCAGTCGACGCCCGCCTCGCCGAGCTTGTGGCTCTGGATGCCGTCGTCACAGGTCGGTGGCTTGAGGTGCATCGTGCGGAACGACTTCTGGTTGAAGAGCGCCGTCGTGTCGTGGCCCGTCAGATCGAGCGAGCCGTCGGCCGTGTTGACGCAGTAGTCGGCGATCGCGGGCGGCGCGTAGAAGTCGTCGAAGAAGGTGACCTGCGATGAGCTCGGCGCCGAGAACCAGCGCCCCGTCGGGCCGCCGATGAACGAGACGTCATAGTCGCAGAGGCAACCGCCCGTCGTGCCGCCCGGATCGAAGCAGCGCGCGCTGTAGATGTTGGCCTCGGACGCGAGGAACTCGCCGAGGCGCCGCCCGAGCTCGGGACACGTGAGGCGAACGCCCTGAGACGTCAGGCACGTCTCCGTGAACTCGAGGTGGCGCGTCTGGAGATAGGTGATCTCCATCTTGTAGTTGCCCGATCGCTGATCGGTCTTCGAGTCCTCCGAGATCGTGAGCAGACCGACCTTGAGCGGAATCGGCGGCGCCCAAACGATGAAGCGGTTCACCTCGCCCGTGTTCTTGAAGACGATGTTCGAGCACCAATCGGCCGTGACCTTGTCCGGCGGACGATCGGTCGCCTGCACGGGCGGCTGGCGCAACAGCGTCAGCGGCGTCGGCGGCACCTGGAGCTGGTCCTGACAGAAGGCGTCCTGCTGAACCACGCCGTCCTTCTGACCGACGACGACCCACTCTTCGTCACGGAGGTTGTCGCCACGGTAGAAGTCCGTCGACTTGTCCGTGATGAAGTTGCCGCCGCACGTGCCGAGCGAGTCGCAATACGGCTGCGTCTTGCACCCCGTGACGCCCGACGCAACAGCGACGACGAATGCCGCCAGAAGTGCGCCCTTGCCGAGCCCTGTCTTCATATACACGTGCCTTTCGTCTCCTCGAACCTGTCCTCGAACCTGGGAACCTGGAACGACATCTCGTGGAAGGGAGTGGGGACGCGTGCGCGTCAGCCCCCGGAAACCGCCGAACCGTCACTCCCCGCAGCCCCGGCGTCGGAGGTGCCGCCGCTGCCACCAGCGCCCCCCGCTCCGCCGCCGCTGCCCGCTCCGCCGTCGTCGCTGCCGGTCGTCCCGCCCGTGGGCGTCGGCATCGGCGCGACGGCGCCCGGCGCGAGCAGCTTGAAGAACTGCGTGAACGCGGGAATCGCGCGATCGTCCTGGCTCGCGTGGCCGAGGCCCGACGTCGTGCAAAAGACGACGGGAAAGTCGTTCGGGCATCCCTTGAACTGCTTGCAGACGCCCGGACCGATCGCCGTGATCTCATCGTGCCAGGGCGCTTGGAGCGCCTTGTTGTCGTAGTTCGTGTCGCACTTGTTCGTGCCGCCCACGCGCGCGAGGGCGCTCTTGTTGCCGCTGATGGGATTGCCCGTGTCGTTCTGATCGTGCAGCCAGATCGCAGCGACGGGACCGCACGTCGGCTGCTGGTCGGGCTCGCCGCCCGTGACCGACGCCTGCGCCCGCACGTGATACGTCGGCGCGAACTTGCGCTTGTCGTACATCGGGTCGGGCTGGCTGCCGAAGTAGCAGCCCCACATGTTCGAGAGCCATCCGCCCGTGCTGTAACCCGCGACATAGATGCGGTTCGTGTCGACGCAGAATCGGCTGTCGACGAAGGACGTGAACAGCTGGAACGCTTCCCACTCCTGCGACTGCAGACCGTCGCGGTTGTCGTAGCAATCCTGATTCGCCATGTCGCGCGGGATGTCGAGCGCGACGTAGATCGCTTGCTCGTTCCCGCCCGCCGACTCCTTGTAGAGCGCGAGCGTGCTCGTGTTCGAGACCTCGAAGCCACCGCAGCCCTGGCCGACGTAGATGAGCGGGTAGGCCTTGTTGGCATCGTACTTCGGCGGCAGGCGAACCCAGAACGTACGCGGCCCCGCCTTCGTAAGGAGCGGCGTGTCGGTGAGATTTTCTCCCGTTCCTTGGACCGTGTAGTGCGTGTAGCCCTTCGGCGAGCCGGCGACCGTCGCGACCTGACCCTCCGGAACGGGCTGGCCGCAGCCGAGGCCCGGCTTGACGCTGTTGTCAGGCCCCAGGTAGCGAATGCCGAACTCCGTGTCCGTGATCGGACCGATCTGCCGGCCCGAAGAGCAGCCGAGATAGCCGGCGCACTGAGAGTTGGTGTAGTCCGGCGGTTTCACGCACGCGCCCAGCGACAATCCGCTCAGAGCGAGGAGGGCAAGAGAGGCGATCTTCATGAGAAGCTCCTGTGATCGACGGGACGCTTTCGGTCCCGTCAGGCTCGAACGCGGGCGCATTGGACCAGGGACCGCCCGGGTTGTCCAGGATTGTCCCAAGAGGCGGAAGATTCGCAGGATCGCCCGCAGATCCGCACGAAAAGGGGTTTACGGAGATTCTGCATGACGCGCGCGCTCCGTGCCCGGCGGGATCTGTTCGGAGCCTCCTCGGAATTCCGTCCGGACGTCCGGACGTCTCTGCGGACGTCTGGACGTCTGTTCGGACGTCTGTTGGATCAATGGTAAACTCTGGGTCGCCGACGGTACCGCGACACGGTGAGGCGCCCGGCGCGCCGGGACACGAGGGGAGGGTCGGTCCGCCGAACGCCTGTTTCCTGTGGAGGTGTGCCATGGCTCGAACGGCGCCTAGAAGAGTTGGGACCACGGTGGTTGTGCTCGCGTTGGGAATCGCCTTCGCGGGGCTCGATTGTGGCGGACCCGAACGACTGCACGGCCCGACCAGCAATAGCAATGCCGGGACGACGGGCACCGCCGGCCTAACGGGCGCCGCGGGAACCACGGACACCGCGGGCACGACGGGCGCCGCGGGCGACATCGGCGCCGCGGGAACGGGCGGCGACATCGGCGCGGCGGGCACCACCGGTACGGCCGGTACCACGGGCGCCGCGGGCACGACAGGCGCCACGGGCACGACGGGCGTCGCGGGCTCGGCGGGAACGACAGGGACCGCGGGGAAGACGGGCGCCGCAGGAACCACCGGCGCCGCGGGCGCCGCGGCCGGCTCCACGGGCGCTGCGGGAACGGGCGCCGCGGGAACCGGCGCCGCGGGCGCCGCGGCGGGCGCCACGGGCGCCGCGGGAACGGGCGTCGCGGGAACGACAGGCGCCGCGGGAACGACAGGTGCCGCGGGCGCGGGCGGCGCGCCGCCGGCCGTCGACGGCTGCGCCATCGCCAACTGGACGTTCACGCCCAACAACGTCTGCGACTTCCCAGCCAACGGTTCGTGCAACTTCGACATCAACGCGCGCGCGCCGATCAACGCCATCGATGGCAACCCGGCGACCCGCTACACGTCGGGCAAGACGCAGGCGGGTGACGAGTTCTTCGTCCTCGACTTCGGCAGCCGCGTGAAGCTCTCGGGCCTCAACATCATGACGACGACGGCGACCGACTACATGCGCGCCTATAAGGTCGAATATTCGGCGAACGACGCGACGACCTTCGTCGCGTTCGCCCCGGCGTCGACGGGCCCGGGCGTTGCCAACCTCACGATCACCTTCCCCGCGAACACGATTGCGCGCGCTCTCAAGGTCTACCAGACCGGCATGATCGTCGCGCCCGCGACCTCGTGGTGGTCGATCCACGAGATCACTCAGGTCGGCTGCGTCGATCAGTAATTCGGTTCGGCGGCGCGCGCTCTCAGTAGACGCGATCGACGAGCGGGCGACCGCTCTCGAAGCGCGCGAGGTTCTCGAGGAAGTGGCTCACGAGGCGCTCGCCCTCGTCGGCGGTGCCGCCCGCGGCGTGCGGTGAGACGAAGCAGTTGGGCGTCGTCCACAGCGGGTGCTCGGGCGGCAGAGGCTCGGGATCGGTGACGTCGAGATACGCGGCCGCGAGCCGGCCCGCCGCGAGCGATTCGACGAGCGCCGCTTGGTCGACGGTCGAGCCGCGCCCGATGTTGACGAACACGGCGCCCGGCTTGAGCCCGCCGAAGGCGGCGGCGTCGAACGCGTGGCGCGTGCTCGCCGCCCCGGGCAGGAGATCGACGACGAAGTCGGCCGCCGCGAGCGCGCGCGTCGCCTCGGGCGAGCCCCACGCGAAGGTCGGCACGGGCTCGTCGCCGGCGACGCGCTGGCGCACGCCGACGACGTTGACGGCGAACGGCGCGAGCAGCTGCACGAGCCGCCGCGCGATCGACCCGAACCCGACGAGCACGAGCGTCTGTCCCTCGAGCAGCCGCGCGCGCGCGCGCAGGGCGTGCTGCGGCCACGCGCGCGCGCCGTGCTGATTCGCGAACGCCTCGGGCAACCGGCGCGCGTGGGCGAGCACGAAGGCGAGCGCGTGCTCGGCGCAGGGCGCGTCGTGGACGCGCGAGCTCTTCGTGAGCGCGGCGCCGCGCGCCGCGAACGCGGCGCGCACGTCGGGGCGATCGTAGGGCGTGTAGCCGGCGCTGCTGAGGTGGACCCAACGCGGCCCCGTCGGCGCGAGGAGGTGCACGGGCGCCGGCTGCCCAAACGCGACGTCGGCGCCCGCGAGCTCCGCGTCGCCTTCGCCCGACGCGCGCGGAACGACGACGCGATGGCCGCGCGTTAGCGCGACGAGCCGCGCACGGGCTTCGGGTGGCAACGTGGCGTTGCACCAAATGACGAGCACGTCAGCCTCTCTCGCTCATGTCGCGTCCCCGCCTCTACTTATCGCGGACGACGACCGGCGCCAAGGCGCGCCCGTGCGAAACGCTCGTGACTCGGGACCTCTCCGACGGCATCATGGCGCCTCCAAATGAAGGGGACGACGAAGGCCACCCGCCTCTTTCTCGTGCGCCACGGCGCCACGAAGCTCACGGCCGAGGATCGCTTCTCGGGCGCCGTGGGCGTCGACCTGTCCGACGACGGGCGCTCGCAGGTCTCCGGCCTCGCGCGACGCCTCGCGAGCGAGAAGATCTCCGCCGTCTATTGCAGCCCGCTGTCGCGCACCGTCGAGACGGCGACGATCCTGGCCGAGCCGCACGGCTTGCCCGTCATCAACCGCGACGGCCTGCGCGAGATCAGCCACGGGCGGTGGGAGGGCCTCACGCGCCCCGAGGTCGAGAAGCGCTACCCCGACGAATACGCGTCGTGGGAGGCCGACCCGTTCACGTTCGCGCCGGTCGAAGGTGAGTCGGGCCTGGGCGTGCTCGCGCGCGCGCTGCCCGTCATCCGCGAGATCGTCGTCGCGCACGCGGGCAGCAACATCCTGGTCGTCTCGCACAAGGCGACGCTGCGCCTGTTGCTGTCGAGCCTGCTCGGCTTCGACGCGCGCGGATACCGCGACCGGCTCGACCAATCGCCGGCGTGCCTCAACGTCGTCGACTTCAAGGATCCGGTGCGCGCGCGGCTCATGCTCTTCAACGACGTCTCGCACTACCAAGACCAACCTCGCCACTCGAGCGCGAACCTCTCGAAGTGGTGGGATCCAAAACAACGATGATGAGGACGGAGCGGGGCGCGCGGGCAACCCTGGCGCGCCTTCGTTCGGTCTCGTATGCATACGCGCCCGTGAGGTCCTTCGGACATAGCCTGGCCATGACTCTGGCGGTGGTGGCGCTCGGCGCCGCGGGGACGGCGCGCGCCCAGGATCTCGGCGCGGGACCACGCACGCGCGCCGCCGAGCCCGCGCCGGCGCCGAAGCTCACGAAGCCGCCGCAGCTCCTGCACACCGTCGAGCCGACGTATCCCGACGAGGCGCTCGCCGACAAGCTGTCGGCCGAGGTCACGATGTTCGTCGACATCGACGCCGCGGGGCACGTCGGCAAGGTCGAGGTCACGAAGCCCGCGGGCCACGGCTTCGACGCCGCGGCGCAAGCCGCCGTCATGCAGTACCTCTTCTCACCGGCTGAAATAGACGGGAAGCCGGGCCCCATCCGCATCGAGTACACGCTTCACTTCGTGCCAAAGGTCGTGCCGGTCGAGCCCCCTTTGGACGCAGGAGCGCCCGAGGTCGCCGAGCCGCCGCCTCCCCCGCCTCCCCCGCCGCCGCAGGTCGTCGTCGCGCGGGGCCGCATTCGCGCCAAGGGCCGCCGCGATCCCATCAAGGACGCCGAGGTGTCCGTCATCGCGCGGCCGCTCCACGGCGTCGAGGTGCCCGCCGTCGCGGCGGCGCCCACGGACGAAGACGGCCGCTTCGAGATCAAGGGCGTGCCCGGCGTGCCCCTGCGCGTGATCATCGCCGATCCGGCGCACGAGCCATGCATCCGCGACCTCGACGCCGCGATCGTGCGCGCCGACGCGCCCGCCGAGATCGATTGCCAGGTCACCAAGCGCCTCGGCATCTCGTACGAGACGACCGTGCGCGCGCCGCCGCCCGCGCAGGCCGTCACGCGCTACACGCTCGCAAAGACCGAGCTCACGACGGTCCCTGGCACGTTCGGCGATCCCCTCCGCGTCATCCAGAACCTCCCGGGCGTCGCGCGTCCGCCCTTCGGCCTTGGCTTGCTCGTCATCCGCGGCGCCTCGCCCAACGACTCGGGCATCTACGTCGAGGGCCAGCAGATCCCGATCCTCTATCACTTCCTCGTCGGCCCCTCGGTGCTCACGCCGCGGCTCATCGATCACATCGATTTTTATCCCGGCAACTTCGGCGTGAAGTACGGCCGCGCGACGGCCGGCATCGTCGACGTCGGCATCACGACCGACGCGACGCCCCGCCTGCACGGTGAGGCCGACATCAACCTGCTCGACTCGTCGGCGTACATCGAAGGCCCGCTCGCCAAAGGCTGGACGGGCTCGGTGTCGGCGCGCCGCTCTTACTACGACCTGCTGCTGCCGCTCGTGCTGCCAAGCAACTCGACGACCGTCTCGCCCGTGTACTGGGACTATCAGGCCGGCGTACACCGCGATCTCCCCGCGGGCCGCCTCGCGCTGTTCGCCTTCGGCAGCAACGACAGCCTCCAGCTCATCTCGAAGAACCCGTCGAACGGAAACCTGTCGCTCGATACGTCGACGGGGTTCCACAAGGTCTTCGCGATCTGGTCGACGGCGAGCCACGGCTGGGTGAACCGCCTGTCGCCGTCGTACGGCTACGAAAAGCTGACCTTCGGCGCGGGCGAGGTCGGCATCAACCAGCGGCAGCACGCGCTCGCGCTGCGCGACGAGGTCTCGCGTCAGCTTCACCCGAAGGTGCTCTGGCGCGCCGGCGTCGACGGCTCGATGACCTTCGATCGCCTCGACGTCAACTTGCCGCTCGCCGAGAACACGCGCCTTTATGGCGATCAGCAGCTCACGCTCGTGCCGCAGACGATCCCGCTCGACGCGCTCGGCACGGCCGTCTACACCGACGCGACCTGGGAGCCCGGCCACGGCGTCACGGTCACGCCAGGCCTGCGCGGCGACTACTTCCGCTACGTCGGACAGAACCGCTTCACGTTCGATCCGCGCCTCGTCGCGCGCTGGAAGATCACCGACAAATTCGCCCTCAAGGGCGGCGTCGGCATCTTCCACCAGATGCAGGCGCCGCAGCTCCTGAACGCCCAGTACGGCACGCCCGGGCTGCCGACGATCTGGGCCGACCAATACTCCGTCGGCTTCGTCCGCAACATCACCGAGAAGCTCTCGCTCGACACGACCTTCTATTACGTGCGCCGCCACAACGAGCCCGTGCCCGCGACGGGCGGCGGCTTCACGGCCAACGGACGCAACCGCTCGTACGGCGTCGAGGTCATCCTCAAGCACGACTTCACCGAGCGCTTCTACGGCTGGCTCGCGTACACGCTCTCGCGCTCCGAGCAGACGGCGTACACCGTCAACGGCGCGTCGCTCGGCAACGGCGGCATGGGCGCGCTGCAGGATCCGAACGCCGCTTCGCAGACGGTCTGGTATCCGACGGACTTCGATCAGACCCACAACCTCAACGCCATCGCGAGCTACAACTGGGGCAAGTGGCGCATCGGCAGCCGCTTCCGGCTCGTGACGGGCACGCCGACGACGCCCATCATGGAAGGCACGTTCGACGCCGACAAAGGCATGTTCGCCTGCCAGGAGGGCGCGACGAACTCGACGCGCAAACCGACGTTCAACCAACTCGACGCGCGCTTCGAACGCAAATGGACCTTCAACGCGTGGGAGCTGGGCGCGTACCTCGACATCCAGAACCTCTACAACGCGAAGAACCCCGAGCTCACCGTGCAGGATTACCGCTGCCGCAGCACGCTGAACGTGCCGGGCATCCCCTTCCTGCCGACGTTCGGCATCCGTGGCATGTTTTGAGGGAGACGACGTGAAACGCCTCTGTCGAAAAGTCCTACCTGGCCCTGCGCGCGCGGCGGGCGTCGGTCTCGTTGGGCTCGTTGGGCTCGTCGGGGGCGCGGCCGGTGTCGTCGTCCTCGGCTGCGGCGAGCTCGACAACGTCACGACGGTGAAGGACCTGCGCGTGCTCGCCGTGCAGTCCGAGCCGGCGGGCTTCCTCGTGCCGCCCGACGACGTCAAGTCGCTCACGACGACCGAGGCGACGGTGACGGCGCTCGTCGTCGATCCGAAGGGCAACGCGGCGACGCTCAATTTCACGGCCGTCGCGTGCCCCGACTACATCGACACGATCACCTCGGCAAGCGGCAAGGGCAGCAAGCTCTGCCCGGGGCCGGAGGTCACGAACGCGCTGCCGATGCCGCTCGACACGCTGCTCGCGACGTCGACGCCCGTGCCGATGGGCATGACGGCGCCGATCGCGGGGTCGACGATCGAATACAACGCGTCGGCGAAGTACGACATCACCACCGACAAGCTCCAGCAATTTTTCGCGGCGACCAACCCCGTGTTCGCGCAGAGCGTCCGGTACAACCGCGACTTCGGCATGGACGCGATCGTGGGCTTCACGTTCTCGCTCGGCGCCGAGACGGCGACGGCGATCAAGCGCGTCGTCTACTGGCCCTTGCTCCCCGCGAGCGCCGTCAAGACCCCCGCCGACGGCAAGGATTGCCCGAGCGCGCAGGTCGCGAACCAGAACCCGAAGCTCACGAGCGTCGACCTGTACAAGCACCGCGTCGACGGCGCGCCGACGGATCTGTACACCGATGCGATCCCGACACTCTCCCGCGCGGCGCTCGACGAGCTCTACGTTCAGCCGGTCTGGGATCCGGCTTCAGTCGAGCCGTACCTCCTGCGCGTCAAGGACGGACAAACGGGCGACACCCACACCGAGTGCCGCCACGAGCTGCTGACCTTCCAGTTCTACGCAACCGCCGGGACGTTCTCGCCGGAGGATCGCCAGAGCGAGCTGCCGCCCATCTTCGATCCCGACAGCGTGCTGCGCTCCGAGAGCCAGTACGGCCTGCCCGGCGCGGCGGATTTGCCGGCCGATGGCAAGGTCACGTTGTGGGTCACCGTGCGCGACGAGCGTGCGGGCACATCGTGGAAGAGTCGGACGATTAACGTCGTCCCCTGACGACGGGCGCAACGTCGTCCCCTGACGACGGACCCCCCGTCGTCCCCTGACGACGGGCCCCCCGAGACAGGCCCGCGAGGACGGACGGCTTACGGAAGAGCCTTGTAAAAGGCGCCGATTTCGTCGGATTCGAGCTTGTTGTCCGACCCCGTCAGGTGCGCGCCATTGTTGTTGCACATCTTCGCCATCAGGACGGGGCCCATGCCGACCGAATCCGAGTGGGCCGCGACGACCTTCTGCAGCGCCGAGTCCTCGTAGGGCGGAACGTAGCAATCTTGTCGACCGACGTCCGTGTCGGCGCCAGGACCGTAGTTCTCCTTCGGGTTGCACATCTTGTTGTCGGGACAACGGACCATCGGCATGAGGTCGATCCACTTCACGCTCGGGTATTTGAGCTTGATGGTCGCGACGTCACTGTTGAGCGCGTCGATCCAACCCTGCTCGGTCAGAATCTCCCAACTGAGAGTGAGCAACACGACGCGATCGGGGGCGTGCGTGTTCTGGGCGCAGGCCGAGGTAATGGGCGCGCCCGACGCATCATTCATGGGATCGCCCGTGTCCGACCAGAATGGGCTATTGGGGTTGCCCCACTCGAGCACGTGACCGTGGTGGTGCCACTTGAGCTGCCACTTCGTGTTGTCGACGATGTTCTCGAAGCCTTGGCCCCACCACTCCATCGTGAGGTACGCACCGATGTACTCGGTGCAGGTGAACGGACCCTTCGAAGCCTCGCCACCGCTGCCCGCGAGGCCCCCGGAGCCGCCCATCCCTGCCGTACCCGTCGTTCCCGCCGTGCCTGTCGACCCTGCGGTGCCCGTCGTTCCCGCGATGCCCGTCGTTCCCGCTGCGCCGACTGTTCCGGCAGACCCGGTCGAACCCGCGGTGCCTCCGGAACCCGTCGTCCCCGCGTTGGCAGTCGTCCCGGCAGCGCCCGTAGTCCCGGCAGCACTCGTGCTCCCGGCGGTGCCCGTCACTCCAGCGTTTCCGGTCGAGCCTGCGGCGCTCGTCGTCCCAGCGGTTCCGTTCGTTCCGCCTCCGCCACTTCCGCATCCGTAAATGGTCGAAAGACCCGCTAGCAACAATAGCGTTCGAACTGTCTTCATGGCTTCTGCTCCCACGCTCAGGTTCCCTGTCCTAAAACGCCCTCGGCGACGACGCCGGTCAATATACACGTCGCGGCTCGGGCGACGACAATTGCCTCTGTCTGAAATACATTCGAACGAGCGGCCTCGACCAATTATGGGTGCGCCGCGTAGTAGGCCGCGTTCTGAATCGCGAGGGCGTTGGCGGCACTGGTCGTGTAGTCGGTGTCGTTCGCGAAGATGTACGAGTTGTTGCAATCCGGAACGTAGTATTTCGGTCCGACCTTGATCAGTCCGTTCGAACCGTCGGCGAGCGCCTGAATGGCCTGATCAAAGTACGCTCCGACGACGGTCGAGGTGTCGCTGTTGTTGGGGCACATCACGTTGCCGGGAGTACGTCCCATGGTCAGGAGATCGATCTCCTTGACGCTCGGATACGTGGTTTGAATATTGGCAATAACCTTCGTGAGCAGCCCCTGAATCGTCGGCTGATCGTGCTTCGTGTCGGGGCTGAAGCCCACGAAGACCACCCGGTCCGGGCTGGTCGCATTCGCCGCGCACGGAGTCGCCGTGTTGATCTTCCAAACGCCGTTCGTCGGATCGGCCCACTTCTCGGCGTAGGAGTACTTCTGCAGCTTGGCTTCCCACTTCTTGGGGTCGATCCCGTCTTGCTGGAGGAATGTCTTGCTGGCGCCGCCGGGATTGGTCCCGTTGAACCACTGGCTGGTCGTGAATAAGCCGAGCACCATGGTGCACGTAAAGGGGCCGGCCGATGGTCCCGCTCCGCCAGTCCCGCCGTCCGAACCTGCGGTGCCACCCTGCCCAGCGGCCCCGTCCGGTGACGAACCATCCATCCCCGCGACAGCACTTCCCCCTGAACCGCCAGAGCCTGCGCCCGATGAGCCGCCCGACGCGCCGCCTGCCGCCGCGCCTGCGCTCCCGCTGCTCCCCGCCGGGGCGTCCCCCCCGGCGCCGGCGCTCGCCGTACCGGCGGCGCCCGTCGTGCCGGCCGTTTGACCCACCGTTCCGCCGCCACCTCCTCCCGCCGTACCGCCTCTTGGAGTGCCTTGGCCGCTGGAGCAGCCAGCGAAAAAGCAAAGCGCGAGGGCAACCATGGAGATCCGCCGAGGGTGCATAAAGCCGAGTTGGACATAAACGCTCGTCATCAGCAAGGCACGCCAATTGTCTCCAGTGCACCGCTCGAGGCTTTGCCCGTCCCGATCGCCCGTGCCACAGTGAGCGCGGAGTGAAAAAGCTGAAGGTCATTCCGTCGATGCACTGCGACGCCGGCTGCGGCGAGTGCTGCGGGGTCGTGCCCGCGACCGAGACGGAATTTCGAGGAATTCAGCGATTCATCGAAGAGCACGCCATCGTCCCCGCGCCTTCGCTAGATGGAACCTGTCCGTTCTATCAAAACGGGGGATGCGTCATCTATCCCGTGCGGCCGCTCATCTGCAGCCTGTTCGGACACTCCGCCGATCCCCTGATGACGTGCCCACGGGGCTACAACGTCAACGTCCCCGAACGAGACGTCGTGCAAAGGATGAGGGCCAACGGCGCGACGACGCACGTCCTTCATGAGCTGGCTCCCAATTGGCAGGACATCGCGCATCTGATCCCGAGACGGCGGACGCCGTGACGCTAGCGGCGGCCAGGACTCATCGATGGGCCCGCCCGAACGGGGGCCCGCCCGAACGGCCGTGTCACGCGAGCAAGTCCGGCACGATCGTCGTGCTGCGGCCGAAGAAGGTGTCTCGGCAACCGAATACGTTCCGCATGATCGTCAGATGAACTTCGCCGAGCTCGCGCTCGGAGGACCATCGAAGGTAGGCGTCCTGTTTCAGCACGCCTCCCCCGCTTCCGAGGATTGCGAGTGGCAAGTCGACGCCGAGGTGGTTTCCGCCGTTCATGCCGCTCGCGAAGACGATGACCGAGTTGTCGAGAAGCGAGCCTCCCTCGCCCTCGTTCACGGCCGCGAGCTTGACCGCGAGATCGGCGGCCTTCTGGCACATCCACCAGCCGACGGTCGCGAACTGATCGTTCGTGTCCCCCGAGTGCTGAAGCACATGGTACGGGCCACAGGATCCCGAACCAGTCACGGAACCATGGGCGGTGAACGTACGCTGCTGAAGGAAGTCGTAGACGTACATGCTGCGCGCGTCGTCGAGCATGTGGCTGACGACGCGCGTTCGATCACATCGCAGCGCCATCACGATGAGATCGTTCATCAGCCCGGCGTGAGTGTCTCGACTGTACCCAGGCGGGACGCTTTCGACGGAGTACGGATCGGATGGACGTACGGCCACCGGGCAGGCACGGGTCGCCGCCGACGGGCTCGCCGGCAGTTGGCGCGTCTCGAGCGTGCGCACCGACGACAAGAACTCATCGAGACGCACGCGATCGGCGCCGCTCAACCGCTGCTGCAACGAGGCCGAGCTCTCGGCGATGTAGTCCAGCGCGCTCTTGCGCAGCGCTCGGCGGCGCTCCGCCGCGGGATCGACCGCCTCGGAGGTGACGTCGGCCGCGACCAGACGATCGAAGACGGCCTGGGGATTCACGGTCTTATAGAGCGGCTCGTTCGACGACTTCCAGGAGATGCTTCGCCCGTGAACGGCGGGCAGCCCATCGAGGAACGAGTCCTGGGTCGACAGGCCCAGTTGAAGGGAGTGCAGGACCGTCGGGGCGGGCCCCGCGGCGATCGCGTTCGCGACCACCTGATCGACCGAGATGCCGTTCGACGATCCAAAAGGGAGCGCCGCAGTCCACGTCGACGCGGCGAGCGCCGCATGACTGTCCTGCGGTCCCCGGCCGTCTGGATCATCTTCGGTAACGAACGGCGCCGTGTTCGAGACGTTGCCGAGGGCGAGCAAGCGTGACTTCACGGGCGCGAGCGGCTCCATGAGGGGCGAGAGAGCCCACGCCGCTCCCACCCCGACCATCGCGGGTCGCCAGTAGGCTGCCGTGCCGTTCGGAAAATACAGGGTGACGAGCCGTTTGGGATTCGCCGCCACCTGCGCCCGAGCCTTGCCCGGGGCCAGAGCCTCCAGCCACGGAAGGGAGATCGCCACGCCTGCGCCGCGAAGCATCTGCCGCCGGGTCCACGGCCGTCCCGTCATCGCAGCACCGGTCGCGAGCATTCGCCAACTCCGCCGCGGCGGCGCCGCATCCGCGCTCGCCGGGATGCACGACGGCGAAGCGGGCACCCGCCGATCACGAAGAAATCCCGGCGCGACGCACGGCCCTTCGCCTAAAACGGATGCATGGGCATTTACCTATGCCCGCGTACCTCCCCCGTAACGTCGGATGTTTGCGCACATCCACTTCTTCGCTCTGGCCCACCATTTCGGCAGTGAATGCACCTACGTGGCGCATCGACTTCACCCCGGGATCGGCTCACGCGAGCCTTCGACACCGGCGCATTCTTCCCTAAACGAATGCAACGCCTTCGGGTTGTAGGCGATTGTGAAGCCTGGGGGGGCGGTGTAGCTTTTTGAGTGTGCGGCGCTCCTTGCGAGGGAGCGCTTCACCCGTCCGTTTGAATGTTTTGGGCCGGCTTTCAGAAGTTTAACCGTAGCGCGACCCGAACCGGTTCCGAGCGTGGTTTTTCCACGTCGGAATTCGACGACACAGGAGGACTCACGATGTCTGCAGCGCGTTCAATGATCCAGCTCGCCTTTCGCGGAGGTCTCGTCGGACTCCTCGCCGTCGCAGGCTGCACTGGCGAGACGATGGGTCCCGGAAAAACGGGCGGCACGACTGGGCCAGGCAACGTCGAGCCGGGCGGAACGACGACGCCGGGCAATACGACGCCGGGCAACACGGGCCCTGGCACAGTTCCCGTCAACACGATGCCGGGCAACACGACGCCGGGTAACACGACGCCGGGTAACACGACGCCTGACCCGACGATGCCGGGCAACATGATGACGCCGACGACGCCCGTGGTTTACACGGGCAACGGCATGCCTCCCGCCGACACGTGCGGCGCAGCCGCGACGGGCACGGCGTCCATGCTGCCGGGCAGCTACGTCTCGCTCTGCAGCGCTTGCCACAACCAGGCGGGCGTCGCGAACTCGCGCTACCCCGACCTCTACAAGTTCATGGGCACCGAGGCGACGTTCGGCACGCAGGTCCGCAACGGCGGCAAGCAGATGGCGGCCTACTCGACGGCGCTCATCAGCGACGGGGACATTCACGCGATTTTCACCTACTTCACGGGCGCGAACGGTCAGCGTCCCACGCTCGACGCCGTCGCCCTCAACGGCGTCATGCCGCTCTTCGCCGCTGGCGACGCCACGGCGAACGGCCCGATCGTCATCAAGAAGGATGACGGCTCGATCTGGACGCGCGGCGCCGGTCGCGTCCGTGGCCGCCACGAGAAGGAAGGCAGCTTCGGCCAGTTCCTCGAGAACTACTTCGACAACCGCACCTACGGCTTCGTCGTTCAGGACTACACGAACACGGCCACGAAGCACATCAAGACGACGTACGAGCCCGTTTCGAACCCCGACCACGCCGGCAATCGCATCACGAATTGGCGGCACTGGAAGGTCCAGGGCGACAACGCGACGTTCATGCTGAACGACTACATGAAGGACGGCACGATGGCCGACGCGCCGATGCCCCCCACGGGCGCGACGGCGTTCATTCAGTACTTCGACGACGTGAACCCGCCGGGCGGCCGCAGCTTCGCCGTCGGCCAGAACTTCGAGTTCGAGTTCGGCATCTTCATCAGCCCCGCTGACCTCGTCACGAAGGGGTCGCGCGACTCGTACTACACGGACACGTTCCGCATCCAGATCGGCCTCGGCGGCCTGACGCCGTACAACCTGGACTACGACAATGGCGCGGCGCCGTTCAACGCGGCGGGCCCGGTTCCGGAGGGTCGCTTCGGTGGCGACACGACGGCGTCGTGGATGCGCTCCGAGCCGTACAACTACTACGGCGAGATGGCGCTCAACCTCCAGCAGGAGAACGCCCAGAACTTCGTGGGCGGTCGCCGTCTGTTCCACACGGACTTCTCGACGGGCGCGCACTCGGACGCCGGCAACCCGGCTCTGACGGCCGTCGCCGGCTTCGCGGGTCCCGTGAACAACACGAACTCCTGCGAGAGCTGCCACTTCCGCAACGGCCCCGGCTTCCAGCTCACGGGCCCTCTCGACGCGAAGTCCTCGATGGTCTTCAAGTATCCGGGCGCGGCCGGCCAGCTGCACCAGCAGAAGGGCTCAGTCACGCTCGGCGCGGCGACGACGAAGACCGTCATGGTCGACGGCGTGGCGGTCAACCTCTCGAAGCCGAACTACACGGTGACGACGATGGCCGGGGGCGCGCAGCCGTTCTCGGCGCGCGTCGCCCGCAAGCTGGTCGGCGTGGGTCTCCTCGAGGCCATCGACGAGCGCACGCTGCTCACGCGCGCCGACCGTCTCGACTGCAACAAGGACGGCATCTCGGGTCGCCCCAGCTACATCAAGGACCCGCAGAACGGCGCGCTCCGCATCGGCCGCATGGGCTGGAAGGCGGAGAAGGTCGGCGTCGTCCACCAGGTTGCGGACGCGGCCCAGCAGGACCTCGACGTCGGCACGAGCTTCCTCAAGGACTCGGCCGGTAAGTCGGAGCTGTCGGACGCCGACCTCAACAAGCTCGCGACGTACATGCGCCTCCTCTCGGTGCCCCCGCAGCAGAACGCGGCGGACCCGGACGTGGCGAAGGGCTCGCAGATCTTCAAGACGGTCGGCTGCGCGAACTGCCACATGCCCGACACCATCACGGGCGCGAACCACCCGTTCGTCGAGCTCCGCAACCAGTCCATCAAGCCCTACTCGGACCTCCTCCTCCACGACATGGGCCCGGACCTGGCTGACAACAGCGGCATTCAGGCGCCGAGCGACACCGATACGAGCGCGGCGGCGTCGCTCGCCCCGGCGGGTGCTTCCGAGTGGCGTACGCCGCCGCTCTGGGGCATCGGCCTCCTCACGACGATCGACCCGATGGGTCGCGCCACGAGCCTCGGCCTGCTCCACGACGGTCGCGCCAAGACCCCGCTCGAGGCGGTTCTGTGGCACGGCGGCGAGGCCGAGAAGGTCAAGGCGGCCTTCCTCGCCCTGCCCGCGGCGGACCGCGCGTCGCTGCTGAAGTTCCTCGCGAACATCTAAGCAGCTCCCGCACCGCGCGCGCCTAACGGCGCCCGAAAGTCCCGGTCGTTGACTCGACCGGGGCTTTTTTATGCCCTGCGCCCGAAACCGGACTGGAGCTCGCCTCGCGTCGCTCGCTCGCCGCGGACTGGAGCTCGTCTCGCTTCGCTCGTTCGCCGCGGACTGGAGTCTCGCTTCGCTCGCTCGCCGGACACCAGAACGCTCCGATCGCTCAGCGTGCAGGACGCGCAAGTCATCCCTTCTCTTAGCGAGCGAGCCCCACCCCGCGCCCCGCGATGCGACGTAACGAGCGAGCCCCACGCCGCGCCCGCGATGCGACGTATCGAGCTCCCGGCGTGCCCGCGATGCGAGCGGAGCGAGCGACCTCCCGGCGTGCCCGCGATGCGAGCGGAGCGAGCCCCACGCCGCGCCCGCAATGCGAGCGGAGCGAGCGAGCTCCCGGCCGGCGTGCCCGCGATGCGAGCGGAGCGAGCGAGTTCCCGGCGTGCCCGCGACGCAACGAGCGAACGAGCGGCGGCCTACTTGAAGTCGGTGAGGCTCTTCCGCGCCAGCCCGCGCTTCCCGTCGCGGGCGGCCTGACACTCGACGCACAGCTCGACGTAAGGCATGAGCTCGAGCCGTTTTGGGGAGATCGGCTCTTCGCACTCGACGCACAGGCCGAACAGCTCGGGCTCGGCGTCGAGCCGTGCGAGGGTGATGTTCGCGCGCTTCAGGATCGCGGCGCGCTCGCGGTTGCGGTTCGACGCGATCGTCTGGCTCATCTCCGTCAGGGGCTGAGCGTCGTCGTCGGTGCCTACGGCGGTGTCGTCGGTGCGGCCCGGCTCTATTTCGAAGTCTCCACCGCGCAGGAGCTCGTCGCGGATCTCGACGAGCCGTTGTCGATGACGAGCGAGTTGACTGGCTGTCACGCGAAGGAATCTATCGGACGAGCGCTCTCCCGGCGAGGGCGTCCGTCCCGCCCGCGAGGCGAACGGCTCACAGGCCGAACATGTACGAGCAGTACGGGTGCCCCGAAGCGCAGAACTCGGTGTGGCCCTGACCGTCGACGGACAAGCGGTGCGAGCCCATGTACGGCGGCGTGCCCGCCGGCGCATCGACCGACGTGTGCACGACATCGCCGAGATACCCGAGCAATCCGGTCGTCACGGTGTAGTGGCTCTTGTAGCCGTTGTCCGTCATGTTGGGCTCGTCGGTCGTGCCCCAGATCGCCCACAGCCGCTCGACGGGCGTCGCCGACGGCATCTTCAGCCAGTTCGAGTCGGGATGACCCTCCGACTGCGGGCCCGACGTCGAGACGCCGAGGCCGATGCGCACGAAGCGCGCGATGACCGCGAGGTGGGTCGCGCCGTACGAGTAGCCGATGAAGCACCCGTCCGACCAGCGCATCGTTCCGTCCTGGTTCAAGAACCAGCCCCAGTCGGCGGCCTGATCGTGTGTCGTGAGGTACTGGATCGCTTTGATGGTGCGGCCTTCGATGCTGTCGGCGCGCGTCGTGTTCGCGCCGGCGGGCGTGCGGCCCTTGCCGTCGAACTGGTTCATGCGCGTGTTGCCCATG
>JBBQJG010000080.1:0-19503 GCA_038325725.1 Polyangia bacterium
AAGCAGTACGACGAGGTCTGGGAGGCGCTCTTGCTTCCGGCCTTCCTGCTGCTCGTGGGCGAGAGTTGCATGAGCGAACGACGACGCCGCGCGCGAAACGCGAAGCGGGAGGTCGTCGCGTGAGACGCGCCGGCTATTCTCACGAGGCGCTCGCGGGCTTGCTCGTGTTGTTGCCCGCGCTGTTGGGCTTCGAGCCGCTGCGCAGCCGCAACGGTGAGGTCGAACAAGGCAACGCGCTCATGAAGAGCGGGAACGCCGAGGAGGCGCTCAAGCACTACGACAAGGCCGCGGCGGCGCTGCCTGGCGACGCGGGCGTGCACTTCGATCGCGGCGCCGCGCTCTACGCGCTGTCGCGCTTCGACGAGGCTGGCGAGGAGTTCCTCCACGCGTCCGAGGCGAAGGACGGCGCGCTCAAGGCGAGCGCCTTTTACAACCTGGGCAACGCGTTCTTCAAGAAAGAGAAGTTCAAGGAGGCCGTCGAGGCCTACAAGCGAACGCTGGCCCTCGACCCGCGCGACGAGCGCGCCAAGTGGAACCTCGAGATCGCGCTGCGAAAGCAGAAGGACCAGGACGACAAGAAGAAGAAAGACGACAAGGACAAGGACAACAAAGACAAGAAGGACGACAAGAAAGACCAAGACAAGGACAAGGACAACAAAGACAAGAAGGACGAGAACAAGAAGGACGACAAGAAAGACCAAGACAAGGACAACAAGGACAACAAAGACAAGAAGGACGAGAACAAGAAAGACGACAACAAGCCCAAGCCCCAAGACCAGCAGAAGCAGCCGCCGCCCGAAGAGAAGGATCTCGGCGCCGTGCTCGACAGCCTCGAGCGGAGCCCGAAGGATCTCGAGAAGGAGCGCGCCCGCCTGCGCGCGGTTCGCCGCGCCCCGCCCGCGCGCGATTGGTAGCTCGATGCACCGTCCCCGCCTGCTCGTCCCGCTCTCTGTTTTCGTTGCCCTCGCGCTCGCGCCCGCGCGCCCCGCGCACGCCGCAGGCGCCACGATGACGATCGAGCTCGACCGCGACGCCGTCTCGCCGGGCGAGGCGTTCGTCTGTCAGGTCACGCTCACCGTCGGGAACGAAGAGGTCGAGACCTATCACCCGCCCGAGCTGAAGGGCCTGCGCATCCTCTCGACGCCCGACTACCCGAGCCGCTCGACGCAGATGTCGATGGGCGGCGGCCAGACCTTCGTCCAGAACAGCTACTCGTGGCGCTATGAGCTCATGGTGCCGCCCGGCGCCAAGGGCCCCTTCGTGCTCTCGGGCGCGCGCGCGCGCGTCGCGGGGCGCGAGGTGCGCGCCGACGCCCTCACCGTGCGCGTCGGTGCGAGCGCGCGCGGCGCCCAACAGAATCAACCTGCTCAGAATCAAATGCCGTCCGGCTCCCCCTTCGACATCTTCCGCGGCGGCCGCGCCGAGCCGCCCGTGCAATCGTCGGGCGGCACCTTCCTGCGCGTCGTCGCCGACAAGACGCACGTCTACGTCGGCGAGCCCGTCGTCGTCGGCTGGTTCCTCTACACGACGCAGCGGCTCGACAAGTTCGACACCGTCACCGAGGCGCGCACCGACGGCTTCTGGAGCGAGGACATTCCGTCGACGACGCCCAAGGGCCGCCTCGCTTACACGCAAGAGACGCTGAACGGCCGCCAGTACCAGGTCGCGTCGCTCTATCAAAGAGCGCTCTTCCCGCTGCGCGAGGGCAAGCTCACCGTGACGCCCATGGAGGCCGAGGTCGCGCAGGTCGACTTCTTCGGCTCGGCCGTCCGCTCGCAGCACCTCAAGGCCGATCCCGTCGTCATCGAGGCGGTGCCGCTGCCGCGCGAGGGACAACCGGCTGGCTTCGATGCTGGCAACGTCGGCAAGTACACGCTCACCGTGCGCGCCGATCGGACGACCGTCTCCGTGGGCGAGGCCGTCACCGTGACGCTGGAGATCAAGGGCACGGGGAACGTGCGCAACGCCAAGGCGCCCGCGCTGCCGACGCCCGACGGCTGGAAGACGTACCCCCCCAAGGAGAACGTCACGTTCGACGTGCAGGGCGGCGTCGTGGGCGGCACGAAGGCCACCGAGGTGCTGTTGCTGCCCGAGCGCCCAGGCGCCGTCATGCTCCCCGCCGTCGAGCTCGCGACGTTCGATCCCGAGGCGAAGCGCTACGTCACGATCAAGAGTGACCCGCTCCGCCTCGACGTCACGGGCGAGGCCGGCGCCGCCGCCGGCGCCCGGGGGCCCGGCGCCCCCGCGGGCGGCCCCGTCGTCGAGAACGTCATCGGCGCCGCGATCCGACCTGTTCGCGCGCGCACGAGCCTGTCTCGCGACGTCGGCACGACGTTCCTGCGCTCGCGCGCCTTCGGGTGGATGCTGTTCCTGCCGCCCTTTGCGCTGGGCCTCACGATCGTCGTCGAGCGGCTGCGCGAGCGGCTCGCATCCGATTCGCGCCGCACGCGGCGCCGCGATCGGCGGCGGCTCGTGCGCAAGCGCCTCAGCGCCGCCGAGGCGCACCGCGAGGCCGCCCGCACCTCCGACTTCTACATCGAGATCGATCGCGTCCTGCGCGAGGTGCTCGCGTCGCGCCTCGGGCGCGGCGTCACGGGGCTGCGCCGCGATGAGCTGTCGGCGCTGCTCGCGGTGCGCGGCATGCCCGCCGACGTCACGACGCGCGTGCTCGCCGAGCTCGAGGCGTGCGACCAGGCACGCTTCGCTCCCGGCGGCGCCACCGAGGCCGCCGCCGCGATGACCGCCGCGCTCGAGCGCGCCGACGAGCTCATCGACGCCATCGAGAAGGCTTCGCTGAACGAGGAGGGCGGGTCGTGAGGCGCACACGCGCCGCGGTGGCTATCTTCGTCGCGCTGGGCGCCACGCTCACGGCGACCAGCGCGCGCGCCGATCGCATCGACGAGGCCTGGAAGCGCGGCAACGACGCCTACCTGCGCGGCGACTACGACACGGCCGTCGCCGCCTACGAGGAGCTGGACCGCGACGACATCGTCTCGCCCGATCTGTTCTTCAACCTCGGCGACGCGTACTTCAAGAAGAACGCCCTCGGCCCGGCGATCTGGGCCTTCGAGCGCGCCGCCGCCCTCGACGCCGACGACGAAGACGTGCGCTACAACCTCGAGCAGGCGCGCAAGCTCGCCGCCCGCCAGGCGCGCGACAAGATCGAAGGCGAGGATCGCGACCCCCTGTGGATCCGCGCCGTGACGTCGCTGTCGCCGTCGACGGAGACGTGGGGATTCCTCGCGCTCTACCTCGGCCTGTTCGCCGTGCTCTTCGCGCGCCGGCGCGCGGGCGAAGACGCGCGCGCGACGCTCGGCGCCACCGCCGCGATCCTCGGCTTCGCGACCCTCATCGCGGGCGGCGCGCTCGCGGGCCGCGCCGTGCTCGAGCGCGTGCCCTTCGGCGTCGTGCTGCCCGACGCGCTCGCCGTCAAGGAAGGCGCCGACGTGAACTACAAGACCGGCTTCCAGCTGCACGCGGGCCTCAAGGTGCGCCTGCTCGAGCGCGATCAGGATTGGCTGCGCATCCGCCTCGCGAACGGCCTCGAGGGGTGGGTCCGCGCCCACGACGTCGGCCGGCTCTGAGTCAGAACGGAACGGCGAACGACAGCGTCGTCGGTGGCCCTATCGCACCCGTGTGGTAAACGCGCGCGTCGTCGATCGAGCCCGTGGGCTGCGTCAGGATGATCGCCTCGCCGACGGCCGAACCGAAGACGGCGTTAAAGACGCCCGATTTCCAGTGGTGAAAGCCGAGGCCGAGCAGCAAGCCGACGCCCGAGTTGACGGCGACGTTGCCGGCGTGGAACCACCAGCGCTGGCCATCGGCTTGGTTGGCGGCGTCGCGGGCGAGGCGCCGTTCAGCGTCGGCGAGGAGCGGGCAGACGTCGACGTCCGCATGCACATCCGCGGCGCGCGCCTCGACCGCGGCGTGCAGCCCGCGCGCGTCGGCGACGACGTCGAGCGGCGCGATCGCGAGCGGGACGAGACCGATGATCGTGGACCCCGCGCCCACATACCAATCGACCCGCTGATCACGCGGCACGAAGGCGAGCGGCACGAGGTTGGCCCCCGTCGCGACGACGATGCCCACGCCCCAGCCCCACGTCCATTGGCGCGCGCGCAGCGCCGTGTGGGAGAGGTGGTCGTCGATCCACGCGAGGCGCGCCGACGCCGGCACGTCGCCGAGCGCCGGGCTCGCGCCCGCGGGCACGGGACAAGGCGCCGCGCCCGCGCTCGACGCGACGAGCATCGCGACGAGGAGGGCGATCGCCGCCATCCCTTTTTTCACCCGATCGTGAGTCCGCCCGCGCACCGCGCCTCAGTATCGACCAAGATCGCTTCTTAGTGGATACCCGCGTGCCTCCTTGCGCTATATCTGGTGCCGTGGCCGAGCCGCACTTCGACAAGCACGTCTTCATCTGTACGAACCAGCGCGAGCCTGGGAACCCCAAGGGTGACTGCGCCTCGAAGGGGGGCGAAGCGCTCAAGGACGAGTTCAAGCGCCTGCTCCACGTTCGCGGCCTCAAGGGACGCATCCGCGCCAACGCCGCGGGGTGCCTCGATCAATGCGCGCGCGGCGCCACCGTCGTCGTCTATCCCGAGCAGATCTGGTACGGCGACGTAAAGGTGGAAGACGTCGCGACGATCGTCGAGGAGCACCTCGTGGGTGGCGTCCCCGTCGATCGCCTGCGCATGAAGTGAGCGCCGGTGGCGGGCGACGCTGACAGGCCGGCGCGGTTCAACCTCGCGGCGCGCGTGCTCGCGGCGCGCGTCGAGGCGGGAGACGGAGCGCGCGTCGCCCTGCGGGTCGAGGCGAATGGCGATGTCCGCCTCGTGACCTACGCCGAGCTGCTCGACGAGACCAATCGGCTCGCGAACGTGCTCGTCGCGCTCGGCGTGCGGCGCGGCGACCGCGTCCTCGTGGCGTTGCCCGACGGCGTGGCGTTCGTCGCGACGTTCCTCGCGACGCTCCAGGTGGGCGCCGTCATCGCGATGGCCAACCCCGAGCTGCCCGAGGCCGACCACGCCGCGCAGCTCGCCTATACCCACGCGCGCGTGCTCGTCGCGGACGCGGCGCTCGTGCGACGCGCGGCGAGTGAGATCGGCGCCGCGAAGGAATTGCTCGCGACGCTCGTCGTCGGAGAGTCTCTCGCGACATCCGTCGTCGAGAACGCGCCCCCCCCTTCGTCCCGGACGTTCTCGTACGAGGCGCGCGTCGCCGCCGCGTCGCCGCGCTTCACGATCGCCGACACGACCGTCGACGACGAAGCCGTGTGGCTCGCGACGTCGGGCTCGACGGGGAGGCCGCGCGCCGCCGTGCACACCCACGGCAGCTTCGGGTTCTGCGGCGACGCCTACGGCGTGGGTGTGCTCGGCCTGCACCGCGACGACGTGACGCTCTCCGTGCCGAAGCTGTACTTCGGCTACGCGACGGGCATGAGCTTGCTCTTTCCGCTGGCCGTCGGCGCGAGCGCCGTCCTGTTCGCCGAACGTCCGACCCCCGAGCGCCTCTTCGAGCTCGCCGCGCGCCACGGCGCCACGGTCCTCGCGCTCGTGCCCACGCTCATCGCGAAGATGTTGGCGCTCGCCACGAGGACGACGACAGCCGACGATGCCCGAGGCCCGCTCGCCACCGTGCGCGTCGCGACGTCGGCGGGCGAGGCGCTGCCCGCGCCGCTCTACGCACGCTGGAAGGACACGTTCGGCATCGAGCTCGTCGAGGGGCTCGGCTCGGCCGAGCTGTTCCACATCCACATCTCGAACCGCCTCGGCGACGTCCGCCCGGGCGCGCTCGGCCGCGTCGTGCCCGGCTACGAGGCGCGCGTCGTGCGCGACGACGGCGCCGACGCGCCCGACGGCGAGATCGGCGCGCTGTGGGTGCGCGGCGGGTCGGCGGCGCTCCGCTACGAAGGCGATCCCCAGCGCTCGGCGGCGACCTTCCGCGCCGACGGCTGGGTCGCGACGAGCGACAAGGTTCGCCGCGCCGACGGCGTCTTTCATTTCGAGGGCCGCAGCGACGACATGCTCAAGGTGGGCGGCATCTACGTGTCGCCGCTCGAGGTCGAGAACGTCCTTTTGCAACACCCCGCCGTCGCCGAGTGCGCCGTCGTCGCCTACGAAGACGAAGCGGGCCTCGTCAAGCCGAAGGCCGTCGTCGTCTGCCGCGATCGCGGCCCCGATGGCGCGTCCGACGAGGCGCTCTTCCGCGAGCTGCACGCCTTCGCGCGCGAGCGCCTCGCCGCCTTCAAAGTCCCGCGGCGCTGGGAGCACCTGGCCGCGCTCCCGCGCAACGATCGCGGCAAGCTCGTGAGGCGCGAGCTCCGATGAGCGCCCTCACCGTCCAGATATTCGGCACGAAGAAGTGCCAGGACACGCGCAAGGCCGAGCGCTTCTTCAAGGAGCGCGGCGTCGCCGTCCACAGCGTCGACCTCGCGCAGAAGGGCATGTCGGCGGGCGAGCTGCGCAACGTCGCGTCGCGCGTCGGCGGCATGGAGGCGCTCATCGACCGCGCCGGCCAGCGCTACGTCGACAAGGGCCTCAAGTACGCCGCGCCCACGGGGCCGCGCATCGAGCAAATCCTCGTCGACGACCCCCTGCTGCTGCGCACGCCCATCGTACGCGCGGGCGGCCGCGCCACCGTGGGTTACGCCGCCGAGACGTGGGAAACGTGGCTCGCCGCGCCGGTCCGTTAGCCAGCCGATGGCCTGCCTCCGCCTGCGATAGCCTTGGCCGCGCGCGCGGCATGACTGATAGACTCGCCGGCGCGTTTTGGCTGTCCCGACGTCACCCTCATCGTCCGCCGCCTCCGCCGCGCCCGCGCGCTGGACCGTCATGGACGTCGTGCGCTGGACGACGTCGCGTTTCGAGGAGCGCGGCTTGCCGACGCCGCGCCTCGACGCCGAGATCCTCGTCGGTCACGCGCTCGGCGTCGCGCGCGTGCAGCTGTACGTGCAGTTCGATCGCCCGCTCACACCCGAAGAGCTCGCGGCGATCCGCCAGCTCGTCAAGCGTCGCCAGGCGGGCGAGTCCGTCGCGTATGTCATCGGCAAGAAGGAGTTCTGGGGCCTCGACTTCGACGTCGACGCGCGCGTCCTTGTGCCGCGCCCCGACACCGAGACGCTCGTCGACGAGGCGCTCGCGCGCATAGGCCGCGCCGCGCGCGCACGAGCGCCCCGGGCCGCGGACCGCGCCGGGGACCAAGCCGAGGATTTGAAGGACGTGAACGACGTGAACGATGTGAACGATGTGCCGGGCGCGAGCGACGCGACGAACGACGGTCCAGCGTCCGCGCCGGATGCCGCGCCCGCGCCGGATGCCGCGCCCGCGCCGGAAGCCGCGCCCGCGACCCTCGAAAAGCTCGCGCCCCGCGTCGCCGACATCGGCACGGGCTCGGGCGCGATCGCCGTGACGCTCGCGAAGGAACGCCCCGACGCGATCGTCTTCGCGACCGACGCGTCGCCGGCCGCGCTCGACGTCGCGCGCGCGAACGCCGCGCGACACGGCGTCGCGATCACGTTCCTCGAAGGAAGTCTGGAGGCTCCGCTGGTTCCCCACGCCCCGTTCGATCTCATCACCGCGAACCTGCCCTACGTCCCGTCCGCCGACATCGCCGGCCTCGCGCCCGAGGTGCTCGCCGAGCCCCGAAGCGCGCTCGACGGCGGGCGCGACGGCCTCGATCTCGTGCGCCAGCTCGTCGCGGCCGCGCCCGCGCTGCTCGCGCCCGGCGGCGCGCTCGTGCTCGAGATCGGCATCGGCCAAGCCGCCGAGACGGCGCGCCTCTGTGACGCCGCGGGCCTCGTCGACGTGCGCGTGCGCCGCGATCTCGGCGAGATCGAACGCGTCGTCTCGGCGGTGCGCTCATGAGCGCCCCCTCGAACGCCCCGGGCGCCGCGACGAACGCGGCCGCCCCCGACGACGCCGCCGTGGTCGCCGGCCGCGGCGCGCTCTTCATCGGCTTCGCGAAGATCTACTTCATGCTGACGGGCTCCGTGCAGCAGATCTTGCTGCCGCGCCTGCTCTCGACCGCCGAGTTCGGCGCGTTCGCCGTCGTCAACAGCGTCGTCTCGATCGTCAACAACACGATCGTCCAGGCGACGATCCAGTCCGTCTCGAAGTTCACCGCCGAGGACGATGCGCGCGCGGGCGCCGTCCAGCGCGCGGGGCTCCGCCTGCAGGCGTTCCTCGGCGCGTTCCTCGCGCTCGCGTTCTTCCTCGGCGCCCCTGTCGTAGCTCACTTCATGAAGGCGCCCGACTACGCGACCTACTTCCGCATCGCCGCCGTCATCCCGATGCTCTACGCCTTCTATGCCGTGTTCGTCGGAACGGCGAACGGTCTGCGGCGCTTCCGGGCGCAGGCCACCTTCGACGTGGGCTTCTCGACGGCGAAGACGATCCTGCTCCTCGGCGGCGCCCTGCTCTGGAAGGTCTCGGGCGCCTTCGCGGGCTTCGCCATCGCGGCCCTCGTCATCCTCGTCGTCGCGGCGCGGGCCATGCGCCAACCGCGCGTCGGCGAGCCCTTCCCGGCGCGCCGCTTCGTGCCGTACATGGCCGCCGTCGGCGTCTACGCCTTCCTCCTCAACCTCGCGCTCAACTTCGACGTGTCGCTCCTGCAGCACTTCGCCGCCACCGTCGACGCCACGCAGGCGCCCGCCACCGTGGGCGCCTACCAGGCCCTCCGCACGCTCGCGCTGCTGCCCTACCAAGCCCTCATCGTCATCACGTTCGTGATCTTCCCGCTCGTCTCGCGCTCGACGTTCGCCGAGGACCGCGAGGCGACGCGCGCCTACATCACGCAGACGCTGCGCTACGCGCTCCTCCTCGCGACGGCGATGGGCCTCGTGCTCGGCGCGCGGCCAGGGGCCCTGCTCGGCATCCTCTACAAGCCGCAATACGGCATCGGCGCGGGCGCGCTCCCCGTCCTCGTCGCCGGCGAGTGCAGCCTCGCGCTCCTCGGCGTCGGCTGCGCGATCCTCAACGCCGCAGGCCGCACGCGCGCGACGCTCTCGTTCATGGCGCTCACGATCGCCGTGGGCGCGGGCGCGGCCAAGCTGCTCATCCCCCACGCGGCGCCGGGCGCGCCCATGCTCGTCGCGGCCGCGACGGCGACCTCGCTCGGCATGGCCGCAGGCTTCGTCGCGTCGCTCGTCTACCTGCGCGCGCGCTTCGGCGCCGGCCTCCCGCTCCCCACGGTGGCACGCGTCGCCGCGAGCGCGGCCGCCGCCGTCGTCGTCGCGCGCTTCCTGCCCGGTACCGGCAAGATCCTCGGCCTCGCCGCGATCGTCGTCGTCGGTCTCGTCTACCTCATCGGCCTCGTCCTGCTCGGCGAGTTCACCGCCGAGGACAAGGCGAAGCTCCGCCGCATCCTCCGCCGCTGACGGCCGCGGACCGCGACGTGTTTGTCGGTCCGGCGCTCGACGACCGACCGAAACGGGCCGCTCTCTCGCAGGTCGAGGTCCTGGCCAAGTTGCGCCTCCGTGACGCCTCGCGGACCATCGACGTCGAGCTTGGGCGAACGGTGCGCGCGCACGCCGCCGAAGCCGACGCCGGCGAGGACTGACTACGGTGCGCTCGAGGGCGCCGGCTGCGCCTGCGCGGACGCGTTCTTCTTCGCCATGAGCGCGGCGACGGCGCCGCCCAACAACAGGACGCCGATGATGGCGCCGATGAAGAAGCTGCGGCCCGCCTTGCCCGACGGACGCGGCGGCGGCACGCTCACGAGCGAAGGTTCGAGCACGCTCGCGAGCGACTCGGGGCCAGGCGTCGGACCGGCGAGCCCGTTGTCGCCGAGCGCCGAGCCGACGGACGCTGCGAGAGAGGACGTCGACCCGGAAGGCGCCGGCATCGGACGCCGCGGCGCCGACGGAGGCGCCGGCGTCGCGAGCTTACGCGCCGCCGCGGCCTGCGCCGTCATTGTTTGCCCAGGCGCTGTTTGACCAGGCGCTGTTTGACCAGGCGCCGTTTGCCCAGGCGTCATCTGCCCAGGCGTCATCTGCCCAGGCGCCATCTGCCCAAGCGTCGGCGCCGGCCCCGTCGTCGACCGAGCGGACGCGTTCGCGCGCGGCTCGGGCGCTGGCGTCGCCGCGAGGGGAGTCCCCACGCGGCGCTCAATCTCATCGACCGTCTTGATGCCGACGGACGGCGTGTGCCGCTCTTCGGCCCAGGCGCGCGGATCGATAAAGTCCCCCTCGTCGAGCACCGACGGGCGACCGTCGCCGACCCCGGCTGACAGCTCGTCGGCAGTCAAAGGCTTCGCGCCCGGGTCCTCGAATTCGACGGAGGTGATCTTGACGATCTCCTCCTGGAGCATGTGGTCGATGATGCTCGCCTTCTTCGTGCCGTCGCTCGACTGCGAGTTGCGGTCGTCGATGCACTGCCGCACGAGCTCGGCGATGTCGCGCGAGATGACCTTGAGCCCGCGCGAGTAGCTGTACTGCGCGAGCGCGTCCTGCAGATCGAGCGCGCCTTGAAAACGGTCTTCCTTCCGCTTCGCGAGCGCCTTGCGCACGATGTCCTCGAGCTCGGGCTCGACCTGCGGGTTCTGTGGCTTGATGGGCGGGATCTTCGCGTTGCGGACGAGCTCGACGGTCTGATAGTCCGTCTCGCCGTAGAACAGCCGCTTCCCCGTGAGCATCTCGTACAGCAGGATGCCGACGGCGAAGATGTCCGACGCGCTGTCGACCTCTTCACCACGCGCCGCCTCGGGCGACAGGTAGCTCATCTTGCCTTTGACGACGCCGGGATCGGTCGTCTCGATCTGGCTCGTCGCCTTCGCGAGGCCGAAGTCCACGACCTTGATCTCGCCCTGCTTCGAGATGAGGACGTTCGGCGGCGAGATGTCGCGGTGGACGATGCCGAGCGGCTTGCCCGTCTCCGGGTTCTGCAGCTCGTGCGCGTACGACAGACCCTTGCAGATCTCCATCGTCACGTAGAGCGTGTGCGCGATGGGGATGCGGCGGTTGATCTTGCGGCGCCACTCGGTGAGCGCCTTCAGGTCGACGCCGTCGACGTACTCCATGACGATGAAGTACGTGTCGTCGGTGTGACCGATGTCGAACACCTGGACGATGTTCGTGTGCTGAAGCAGCAGCGAGAGCCGCGCCTCATCCAGGAACATCGCGACGAACTTCTTGTTCTTCGTGAGCGCCGGGAGGATGCGCTTGATCGCGATGTTCTTCTTGAAGCCCTGCAGTGACTCCGCGACGCCGCGGAACACCTCGGCCATACCGCCGGCGGCGACGCGCTCGGTGATTCGGTATCGACTATCGGGCATTCACCGGCTCCGCCGAAAACCGTAACTCAGTTGGCCGGTGTGAGCAATTCGAGGGGGGGGCTGCCTCGTCTGCTGACTTCGCTGTTCACTCTTCGTTCACTCTTCTAGGCCGCCCGAGACCTTGGGCTCGCCGTCGCCGTCGCCGAGGGCCCCGAGGTCGCCGAAGCCGCCGCGACCAGCCTGTTCGGCCGCCGCTTCCTCGCGCTCGCTCTGCTCCTTGCAGTCGATGCACAGCGTCGTCACGGGCCGGGCGAGCAGCCGGCGGAACGAGATCGTCTCGCCGCACTCGTCGCAGACGTCGATCTCGCCCGCGTCGAGGCGCACGAGCTGCTTGTTGATCTTGTTGAGCAGGAACTTCTCGCGGTCGTGGAGCCGCATCTCGGTCGAGAAGAGCTCCTCCTCCATCGACTCGTCGATGGAATCACGGCCGATGTTCCGCTCGTGGTTCATCGAGTAGGCGAGCGCGTTCTGGCTCGTCTTCGCGAGGCGCTTCTGCTCGTCCTCGAGGACGACTCGAATCTGCTTCTTTTCCTTCTCGGTCAGCATTCACGCACGCTCCGCATTTCGTGATCACTTCGTCCGACGGGGTCCGAACTTTAGCCTAAGCCGATCCCAAACGTGGGGACGAAGATGCCAGCGGCACGTCGAAAGTTACGCAGGATCTCGCGGGGCGCTCGCCCAGACGCGCTCTACGACGCTTTCTTCTCGCGCACGAGCTGCGGGCGGCCGCGCGACTCGACGACCTCGCGCGTGACGACGCACTCGGAGACGCCCGTGAGCGACGGGATCTCGTACATGACATCGAGCATGACCTCTTCGAGGATCGCGCGCAGGCCGCGCGCGCCCGACTTGCGGCGCGCCGCTTCCTTCGCGACGCTCACGAGCGCGTCCTCGGTGAAGCGGAGCTTGACGCCCTCCATCTCGAAGAGCCGCTCGTACTGCTTCGAGAGCGCGTTCTTCGGCTTCCAGAGGATCTCGACGAGCATCTCGACGTCGAGGTCGTCGGCCGCGACGATGATGGGCAAGCGCCCCATGAACTCGGGGATCATGCCGAACTTGATGAGGTCCTCGGTGCGCACCATGCTGCGCAGCGCGTTCTTGGATTCCTCACCCTTGGCGATCTGCGCGCCGAAGCCCAACCCACGATCGCCCACGCGGCGACGGACAATCTCCTCGATCCCGTTGAAGGCGCCCGTGCACACGAACAGGATGTCGGTCGTGTCGACTTGGATGAGCTCTTGCTGCGGCCGGTTGCGCGCGCCGTCCGGCGTGATCGACGCCTGCTTGCCCTCGAGGATCTTGAGGAGGGCCTGCTGAACGCCCTCGCCCGAGACGTCGCGCGTGACGGACGGGCCGCCGCCCTTGCGCGCGATCTTGTCGATCTCATCGATGCAGACGATGCCGCGGCTGGCCTTCTCGGGATCGTTCCCGGCGTTGCGGTAGAGCGCCTTGATGACGCTGTCGACGTCCTCGCCGACGTAACCCGCCTCGGTCAGCGTCGTCGCGTCCGCCATGGCGAAGGGCACGTCGAGCTTCTTCGCGAGCGTCTGCACGAGCAGCGTCTTGCCGCAGCCGGTGGGGCCGAGCAGCAGGATGTTGCCCTTCTGAATCTCGACCTCGCCGGCCTTGCCGGTCTGGCCGATGCGCTTGTAGTGGTTGTAGACCGAGACGGACAGCGCCTTCTTGGCGCGGTCCTGACCGATCGCGTACTTGTTGAGCTCGTCCCAGATCTCGCGCGGGCGGGGATACTTCGGGCGCTCGGCCGCCTCTTCCTTCGCGATGATGTCGTTGCAGAGCTGGACGCACTCGTCGCAGATGAAAACGCGCGGACCCGAGATGAGCTTGCGCACCTCTCGCCGTCGCTTCCCGCAGAACGAGCAGTGAAAATCGTCCATCTAGGGAAATAGTATTGCATCAGGTCCGGCAGACGCCAAGCGCCCCCGCGCGACGACATCGGCACCGACGAGACGAATGCGCTTTTATGTTTCCGACTCTTGATTTTGGCCGGAGAAGCGCTGTTGCTCCGCCGAGGTGGGGCGGATACTGTAGCGGCGCATGAGAGCTTTGGTGGTGACCTCGAACCCGGCGACGGCGACGGCCGAGCCGGATTCGCCGGCAGCCGCGCTCAGTGACCTTGGCTGCGAAATCGTCGCCGTCGGCTACGACATCGACCAACTGCCCGAGGACATCGAGCTGCAGCGCCCTTCCGTCGTCGTCGTCGATGCGGGCGCGCACCTCGAGGTGGGTCGCGCCGCGATCCGCCGCGTGCGCGAGGTCGGTTCGCTCGCCGACGTGCCCGTCCTGTTGTGCGTCGAGGTCTCGCGCTTGGCGGGCCTCGATCCCGAGGCCGGCGCCGACGACTTCGTGCTCGCGCCCGTCGTCGGCCCCGAGCTGTACGCCCGCATCCGCCAGCTCGACTGGCGCATGTCGTCGTTCCGCGCAGCGGGCCGCATCAAAATCGGCGACCTCGTCATCGACGCCGTCGCCGTCGAGGCCTCGTACCGCGGCCGCGCGCTCAAGTTGCCGCGGCAAGAGTTCCAGCTCCTCAAGTTCCTCGCGGAGCGGCCGGGCCGCGTCTTCTCGCGGGAGCAGCTGCTCTCGCGCGTGTGGGGCTATCGCTATGCGGGCGGCACCCGCACCGTCGACATTCACGTCCGCCGCCTGCGCGCCAAGCTCGGCCCCGGCAGCGTCATGATCGAGACCGTGCGCCACGTCGGCTACAAGATGCGCGCCCCGGGCGCCGGCCTCGGCGCGGTTTAGGTCGCTGGCGTTCGCTAACGCGCTTGAGGCGCGCTTCGCTCGATCTCGGCAAGAGACGCGACGATGTCGCCGAGGCCGACGGACACGGCGAGCCGGACGGGCACGCGGTTGACGTCGTCCGACAACCAAATCGCGATCGATCGGTGGTGGCGGTCTCCGCCGACGTCGGACACGCCGTCGTAGCGGATGGGCTCGGCTTCCACTTGCAGCCGGACCGTCGCGACTTGCACGTGCCCCTCGGGCAGCGGCGCGCGTCCCTGGTTCGTGACCAACACGCGCCACAGCGCCTGTCCGTCGAGCACGTAGAGCGTTTGCGCCGGTCCCCCGGCCGCGGGCGTCGCGGCGCGCACCCTCAAAATGAAGCCGACGGGATCGAGCACCGGTCCCGCGAGGCGGACTTGGAGCGGGATGCTCCCGCCCGCCGGGGTTGGAGTCCCAGGCTTGCCGATCGGCTCGCGCACTCCGCGGACCTCGCCGGGCACGGGCTGCTCGGCGCGATCGCGCAGCGACTTGTTCGCCCACGTGCGGTCGTTCACCCAGCGAAGCGAATCGAGGCGCGTCAGATCGAAGTCCGAGTCGACCTGGTTCTCGTAGCGGCCGAGTCCGAGCACGGCGCCCGCGCCCTGCCCCGCCGCGTGCACGACCGTCGCGCCGGGGACGGCTCCGCCGATCGAGAGCGACAGCTCGCCGACGTCGAGGCCGCCGAACGCGACGCGGTAGCGCGTGCGCTCACTCTGCGCGAGGGCGGGCGGGGGCGCGGCGCGCACGCCGGGCACCTCGCTCTTCGCCGACACCGCGACCGGGGTCGGTGACGCCAGCGCGACCGCGCCAACCGACAACACCGGCAACATCGACAAGCGCGCCGCGAGGCAAATGAACAGGGCTCCGGACATGGGCAGTTTGACCCGCCCCCACCGCGTTCTATTCTGACGACCATGTCGACACGTCCGCCAATCGCGATCTCCCTGGGTGATCCCGCCGGGATCGGGCCCGAGGTCGTCGTGCGCGCGCTCGCCGTGCGGCCCGAGCTCGACGTGCGGGTCTACGGCGATGCCACCGTGCTCGCGCGCGCCGCCGAGCGCGCGAAGGTCCCGCGCGTCGCGCCCGAGTCCGTGCGCGTCGTGACGGCGCTGGGCCTCGACGAAGTCACGCCCGGTCGCCCGAACGATGCGTCGGGACGCGCGCAGCTCGCTTACCTCGAGGCGGCGACGAACGACGTGCTCGCGGGCGCGGCGTCGGCGCTCGTGACGGCGCCGATCTCGAAGGAGTGGATCGCGCGTGCCGGCTTCGCATTCCCGGGCCACACCGAATACCTCGCGGCCCGCGCCGCCGTGGGTGACCAGTTCGCGATGATGCTCGCGGGCCCACAGCTACGCGTCGTCGTCGCGACGACCCACGTCGCGCTTCGAGACGTGCCGACGCTGCTGACGTCGCCGGGGCTCGCGTCGACGATCGCGCTCACGGCCGAGGCGCTCGCGCGGCGGTTCCGCATCGCGAGGCCGCGCGTCGCCGTCGCGGGACTCAATCCGCACGCGAGCGAGGCCGGCCGCTTCGGCGACGAGGAAGCCCGCATCGTCGTCCCCGCGCTCGCGCTCGCACGTGCGCGGCTCGAGGCCGCGGGCGTCGCCGCGGACGTGACGGGCCCACACGTACCAGACGTCGTCTTTCGTCAGGCGGCGGGAGGCGCGTTCGACGCCGTCGTCGCGCTTTATCACGATCAGGGTCTCATCCCCGTGAAGCTGCTGCACTTCGACGAGGCCGTGAACATCACGCTCGGCCTGCCGTTCGTGCGCACGTCTCCCGATCACGGCACGGCGTTCGACATCGCCGCCGCGTCGAAGGCCCGCCCCGACAGCTTCCTCGCCGCGCTCGATCTCGCGGCGCGCCTGTCGCGCGCAGGCTGAACGCCACGCCTGTCGCGCGCAGGCTGAACGTAGCGCCTGTCGCGCGCAGGCTGAACGCCACGCCTGTCGCGCGCCGCTACGGACAGGCCGTGAGCGAGTCGATCCAGTCGGCCATGAGCTTCGTGCCCGTCACGTCGACGGCGTAGGAGCCGATCTGCGGCATCCGGCCCTTGTTGGGATCGGGCTCGTGCGCGCGCTGCCACATCGCCGACATCGCCGAGTTGCCGGGAACGAGCAGCTTCGTCGCCGTCACGCCCGTCGCCGTTCGCTTGACGTCGCCGTTGCAGACCTTCGTCATCGCGAGCGGCACGTCGTAACGAAGATCGAAGGTCGGGAAGTTCGCGCCCGAGCTCATCGTGCCGTTGACGTCGACCGGGCGGTGGCAGAACGAACAGTTCGCGTGGATGTACGAGCGCGCCCGCTGTTCGAGCGTCGCGCCCGCCGTCGGCATCCCGGCCTGACCCAGGTACGGCGTCTCGAGCGCGGCCTTGTAAGGCTTGGGGGGCGGCGTGTCGAACAGTCCGGCCGGCAGGGCCGCGATCTTGTCGAGCTGATTCGCGCCGTTCACCATGCGGTTCAGCTGCGCCGTCTCGAGGCCGAGCGTCGAGCCGCCGACCGGATCGTGGCACTTGAGACAGTCGGCGCGGCTCGGGTAGTTCCACGTCACCGTGCGGGTGCCGGTATCAAACATCTTCGTGTCGCGATCGGTGGGCGCGATGAGGGCCTCGGTCTGCTCCTTGTTCCACTCGTAGCCGTAGCCGACCCAGTTGTCGGCGTCCATGCGCATGAAGAGGCGTGTCTCGACGAGCTTGCCGTCGAATAGGAAGTTCTTGATGAGGACGCTGCCGACGGGGAACACCCACTTGCCGTCGTCAGCCTTGCCGTTCGGACAGTCGGCCGCGACGGCGCAATTGCGGACGTGAATCTTGCCATTCTTGGGCAGCACGAACGCGCGCGTCTTGTCGGCGCCGTCGGACCACAGCGGGCTGTTGACCTCGTAAGGCACCGCTCGCGACACGAACTTGGTCAGCGTCACGGGATCCATGCACCCGGTGAGGCTGAGCTTGGTGACGGGCGCGTACATGTCCGTCGGCGGCTCGCACGGGCCGGTTGGGGGGACCTCCGCGACGCTGCCCGCGCCGCCCGCGCCCGCGGTCGCCGTTCCGCCCGCACCGGCCGTGCCCGTCGTTCCCGCCGAGGCGCCCGCCGTGCCCGTCGTTCCCGCCGAAGCGCCGGCCGTGCCCGTCGTTCCCGCCGAGGCGCCGGTATTCCCCGCGGCTGCGCCCGCGGAGCCAGCGCTGCCGGTCGTGCCTGCCTTGCCGCCTCCGCCGCCGTCCTTCGTGCAAGCCACCGTCAGGATCGAAAGAGCGAACACAAAGCCAAGCGAAGTCCTTCTCATCTCATTGAACATACAAGAGGGTTCGTCGCGGCGGAAGACGTCGGGCCCGCGACGGACCCGCACGAAATCGGCGTCCGTGTTGGTCTCGTGGACACGTCTGGGTGCATTCGTTCGGCGACTGTCGCAACGATTTTGGAGGTATTGTAAGCGGCCATGATGCGACGATTTCTGGTCGGGGCTTTGCTCGTTTCTATGTCGTGCGCCAACAGCGAAACCTCTCGCTCAAGCGGCACGGCGGGAAGCACGGGCTCGGCGGGCACGACCGGCACCGCAGGCGCGACCGGCACCGCAGGCGCGACCGGCACCGCAGGTTCGACGGCCGCCGCCGGTTCGACGGGCACCGCAGGCGCGACGGCCGCCGCGGGTTCGACCGGCACCGCAGGCGCGACGGGCACCGCAGGCGCGACCGGCACCGCAGGTTCGACCGGCACCGCAGGCGCGACTGGCAACGCAGGCGCGACCGGCGCCGCAGGCGCCGCAGGTTCGACGGGCAACGCAGGCGCGACCGGCGCCGCGGGCTCGGGTGGCGCGGGAGGAAAAGCAGGCGCGGGCGGCGGCGCGGGCGGCACCTCTGGCTCGGCCGGCACGGCCGGGCAAGGCAGTGGCGGCTTCCAGGGCACGATCGATCTTGGCAACTCGGTGCTCGAGCGCGGCAAGGATCACCAGCGCACCGCACACTTCGTGATGGGAAATCTCTCGAAGGCGAACGCCGCGAAAATGGCCCTCGACGCGAGCTTCAAGGCGACGTTCAACGGCAACCTCTCGGGAGTTCCCCTCTTCGTGGCGAGCTCGATGGCGGGCAAGGGAATGTTCTTCGCGGCGACGACGAACAACATCGTCTACGCGCTCGACGAGCTGACGGGCGCGACGATCTGGACGAAGAACCTGGGCGCGAGCAATCACGGCATCATCAGCACGCCCGTCATCAGCGCGACGGCGCGCGCGATCTACGTCGCCTCGGACGACAACGGGGGCACGCGCAAGCACCTCATCCACGCGCTTTCCATCGACAACGGCAACGAGCTCGCGGGCTGGCCCGTCGACACGTCGACGCTCTCGGTGGGCGGCTACAACTTCAACGCGACGGATCAGAATCAGCGCGGCGCGCTCTCGCTCGTGGGCAACATCTTGTACGTGCCCTACGGCGGCTACTTTGGCGACGGCGGCAACTACCGCGGCTGGGTCGTCGCCGTCGACACGACGAACGCCAACAAGGCCGGCTGGGCCACGGGCGGACAGCAAGAGGGCATCTGGGCCGCGGGCGGCATGGCCTCCGACGGCGACGGCGTCTTCGCCATCACCGGCAACAACGGCAGCCGGCCGGCCAACCACCTCGACAGCGAAGAGATCATCCGCGTCAACGGCATGGCCGTCGCCCATCACGACAACGCGAACATGTTCTATCCAGCGATCTGGAGCTCGGGCATGGACAACGGCGACAAGGACTTCGGCTCGTGCAGCCCCGCCGTCATCATGGCGACGGGCGGCACGCCCGCGAAGATGATCGTCGCGCCCGCGAAGCCGGGACACCTGTACCTGCTCGACGGCTCGAACCTCGGCGGCTTGAACGGCCAGGTCAGGGACCTCACGGTCGCCGACTTGGGTGCCGAATCGGTGTACACGGCGCCGACCATCTACAAATCGCCCAGCGGCCTGCGCCTCGCCATCACGACGACGGTCGGCTCGGTCTGCCCCGGCGGCAACAAGGACAGCCAGATCATCGGCATCCGGCTCGACACAGGCGCGAATCCGATCAACCCGCTCATCGAGTGGTGCGCGGCGACGAACGGCGACGACGAGATCCGCCGCCGCTCGCCCATCTCGACGACGACCGACGGGACGGCGAACCCGATCGTGTGGTTCATGAACGGTTCGAAGCTCAACGCGTTCGACGGCGAGAACGGCGCGACGCTGTACAGCGGCGGTACGGGCGCCGACGACTGCGGCGGCGTTCGTCGTCACACGTCACCGATCGCGGTCAACGGCCGCGTCATCGTCGGCGGCAACGGGCACCTCTGCTCGTGGTCGGTCCACTAAGAGCGGAACACCACCGAACCACGACACGCGCCGTCTGCAGGGCGTCACCGGCCGCGCAACCTGCGGCGGCCGGGCCGACGAGCCCGGCCGCGCAACCAGGCGGCGGCCGGGCCGACGAGTCGAATCCGCTGGTGC
>JBBQJG010000081.1:0-19466 GCA_038325725.1 Polyangia bacterium
GGCGCGTCGAACATGCCGCCGATGGGCGCCGCGAAGCCGTGCACGGCGCCGAGGCCCGCGTTCGCGAGGCAGAGACCTCCGAAGAGGCTCGCGAGGGCGAGGGCCTCGCGGTCGTCGGGCGCGATCTCGCTGTGCGCGCGCGCCGCTTCGTACGCGGGGCGCAGCGCCGCCGCCGAACGGCGGATGCCCTCGCGGGCGAGGCCGTCGGTGAGCGGGTTCGCGCGCGCCGAGAGAAAGGGCTCGATGAGCTGCGAGAGCGCGTCGAGGCCGCTCGACGCGACAACGGGCGCGGGCAGGCGCGCGAGCAGGTCGGGATCGACGAGCGCGACGTGCGGGAGCATGAGCGGGCTGCGCAGGCTCGCCTTCACACCGTGGGTGGGCGATGAGAGCACGGCGTTCTTTGTGACCTCCGACCCCGTGCCCGCGGTCGTCGGGATCGCGATCATCGGCAGCGAAGGACGCAGCAGCGGCTGCCCGCGGCCGACGACCTCGAGGTAGTCGAGCGGATCGCCGCCGTTGCCCAGCAGCGCCGCGATGGCCTTGCCCGCGTCGAGCGCGCTGCCGCCGCCGAACGCGATCACGAGATCGCACGAGCCGGCGAGGCCGGCGACGACGCCCGCGCGCGCGACGTCGACCGTGGGCTCACCGACGACGGAGAACAGCGTCGATCGCACGCCCGCCGCGGCGAGCCGCTCGACGACGATCGCGGCGCGCGCCGCCTGGCGCCCCGTGACGACGAGCGCGTGCCCACCAAGCTCTCCTGCCAGCGCGCCGAGCTCGCGCAGCGCGCCCGCGCGAAAGACGATGCGCGCCGGCGCCGCGAGCTCGAAGGCGACCCCCGTCATTCACGAACTCTGGTCGCCGGGCGCGCCGTCATTCGGCAGCTCTGGTGTGCGGGCGCGACGTCATTCAGCGCCATTGGTCGTCGTCGGGCGCGACGTTGACGTAGCGGACGCTCGTGCGCGGCTCGGCCATGAGCGGCGCGACGGCGTCTCGCCAGGTCGCGTAGTGCGCCGTCGCCTTGTGCGCGACCGTCGCCTCGGCCGAGCGGTACACCTCGACGAGCACGAAGCGCGTCGGATCCTCCATCGACTGCACCACGTCGAAGCGCGCGATGCCCGCCTCTTTCAGGCTCTCGCGCGAGTTCACGGCCGTCGCGGCGCGGAACGCCTCGACGCCGTCGGCGACGACGTGGACTTGAACGTGGACGATGAGCAGCGATCCCGACGACGACATTGAGGCATGATGCTACCCCATGGCCTCGGCCGACGTCCCAGGGGCGCGACGGTTTCTGCCCGCGCCCGGTTCGCCCGCGTACCACCTGCTGCTCGCCGGGGTGACGCTTTTCATTCTCGGTCCGCTCGGCGGCGTCACGGGCGCGTACATGACCTTCAGCCTGGGCTTCTTCGTGGGCGGCCAGGTGCTCGCGGGGATCCTCGGCAGCGCCGTCACCTACGGCTACGGCCCCGAGGGCAAGCACGGCGCGAACTACATGCAGACGATGGCCGCCAGCGTCTCGGACATGTCGGCGATGGGCGTCGTCATCCAGGCGATGGTGTGGCTCGGGCTGCCGCAGCCGCCCGCGTGGGTGCTCGTCGTCTACATGACGTGCATCGGAATGTTCGGCGTCGGCCTCGGCATGCTCTACACGCCGATCCTCGTCGACCGCATGAAGCTCGAGTTCCCGTCGGGCCACGCCGTCGCCAACATCCTGCGCGCGCTCACCGACAAGCAGCTGCTGCGTCGGTCGATCAGCAAGCTCGGCGGCGGCACGGCGCTCGGCATCGTCGTCGGCGGTATCTGCGCGCGCGTCGAGGCGCTCGGCGCGATCGGGCTGTCGGCGTCGACGGTGGGAACAGGCCTCATCGTGAGCTCGCGCATCGCCGTGCCCGCGCTCGTCATGGGCGGCGCGCTCGCCGCGCTCGCGCCGCACCTGCGCGCGATCGGGTGGCTCGGGCCGCACGATCCCTTTCGCAAGGTTGGCTTCCTCATCGCGCTCGCCATGATCCTCGGCGCCGCGCTCGTCGACCTCACGCTCATCGGCATCGAGGCCGTGCGGCGGTTTCGCGCGCTCGCGAGCGGCGACGGGCCGGCCCCCGAGGTCGAGGCGCCCAGCCAGTCGGGAGGCCTCGGCGCGCGTGGGCTCGCCGTGTGGATCTTCGCGTGGGGCGGGCTGCTCCTGTTTGTCGCGACCCGCATCCTGCACCAACCCGCCGGCTTCATCCTCTTCGCGATGGGCCTGTCGGTTGTGTTCGTCTTCATCAACGGCATCGCGACCGGCATCTCGGACTCGAACCCGATCTCGAGCGCGTTCGTCGTCGCCGTGCTGCTCATGTCGGCGCTCGGCCTGCGCGATCCGGGCGTCGGCATGATGGCGGCGACGATCCTGCTCGTGTCGTGCCTCATCGGCGTCGACATGCAGGTCGATCGCTCGACGGGCTGGCGCCTCGGCTCGGACCGCCGCATCCAATTTCGCTATCAGGCCGTCGGCATCATGGGCGGCGCGATCTTGTGCGTCGTGTTCGCGCGCCTGTTCATGACGGCGTACCCGGTGCTCAAGACGGACATCTTCACGCACCCCGAGGCGCGCGTCGGCGTGTGGCAGTCGGCGATGACGTTCAAGTTCGTGGGCGCGCTGCGCGGCCTCGGCCACCTCGATGGCTACAAGGTGACGGCGCTCGAGATCGGCCTCGCGATCGGCGTCGGCCTCGAGGTCATCCGCAAGCTGCTCGCGCGGTCACCGCGCTGGCAGGCGTATCGCGCGTCGGGGCGCACCGGGTTCAGCGTCGGTTGGCTCGCCGATGCCATCGTCCTGGCGAGCCCGTACGCGTCGTCCTTCGGCGGCTTCGTTGATCTGTCGACGTCGGCGTGGTTCGCGATCGGCGGCGTGCTGTCGTCGCTCGTCGCGGCGTACGAGGTCTGGCGGCGCCGCGCGCGCCAGGACGCGGGTGACGGCGCGCTGCCCGAGGACATGAGCACGACGTCCCTCGTCGGCGGCGGGCTCATCGCGGGCGAATCGATCTATACGCTCGCGGCCGGCATCGCGAGCCTGCTGTCGTTACTTCCCTGAGCGCGCCTGGCCGAGCGCGGCCGGCAACTATTTGATGGCGTCCTTCGGGAGCACGTCTGGCGGGGCTCGATAGCGCCGCACCTTGATCATGTGAAGAAGGGCGCTCAACGCGGCCAAAATGATGAGCGTGTGGATGGCCACCGACGTGACGTGAAGGACCACGAAACCGAGGACCCACCCGAGGGCCAACAAGACCGCCAAAGCCAAAAACATGCGCAACCTCCTGGCGTCGCGTGCGACGACGCCTTGGAACAGCCTGTGTCGCGCATTCGCTACGTCAAGAGGTGGACGCCACTACGGGGGCACGCGGCGCTACAGCAGCGGCTTGAGCCACCAGTTGCCGTGGCTGCGGCCCGCGCGCCACGTGCCGCCGATTTGTTTTTCGCCCGTGAGCGCGAGGAGATCGCGGAAGGTCTTGGCGCCGGTCGCCGACTTCGCGTCGGCGGTCCACTGACCCGAGGCGGCGCCGCTGCCCTCGACGCGCGCGGCCCACGAGCCGCGCCACGCGCCTTGGACTCTGCGCGCGGACCACGTGCCGCGCATGAGGACTTTCGTACCGGTTTCGTCGACGAGCTTCCACGCGCCGATCGCGGCATTGGGCGTTTCGACGGCGAAGGCTGCGGACCACGTGCCCGCGAAGACGCGGCCGTCGTCGGCGGTCGCGAGCCAGCGGCCCGTGAGCGCGGGGGGGGCGGCGGGCGCGGCGGCGTGGGCGGGCGGGGCGACGGCGACGGCGACGGCGAAGGCGACGGCGACGAGGAGAGTGGCGATGGTGATGAGGCGGAGGCCCTTCTCCCTAACCCTCTCCCCGCTGGCGCGGGGCGAGGGGACCGGATCCGGATCCTTGTTTGTTGCTCCGGTCATTTGCGGGTGAGGGCCTTGGCGAGGGCGCGGGGGAGGGGGGCGGTCTCGATGTCTTCGAGGGTTTGGGGAAGGGCGAGGGACCAGTTGGGCCACTCGAGGACGGTGCCGGGCATGTTGGGGCGCTCGGGGACGGCGAGGGCATCGTCGAGCGTCGCGAGCAGGACGCGCGAGGGGGCCTTCGCGAGCGCCGCGTGCGTCTTGATGATGACGTCGTCGACGGGCGCGTCGTTGGGGAGGCCGGCGGTGGTGGCGATCTTGTCGCGCAGCGACTGCATGCCGGCTTCGTTGACGTGCAGGCCGATGCGCTTTTGATCGGCGACGTCGCTGCCCGACCACAGGCCCGCGAGCGTCGCGAGGTCGTGCGTCGTGACGCTGGAGAGCGCGAGCTCGGGGAAGTCCTTGGGCGCGCCGGGTTCGAAGTAGAGCAGGCGGTACGACAACATTTTTTGCGCGGCGAGCCGCTCGCGCACGCCGTCCTCGACGGTGCCGAGGTCCTCGCCGACGATGAACGCGCGCGCGCGCACGCTCTCGAGCGCGACGATCGCGAGCAGCTCGTCGGCGCGCGTGCGCACGTAGGCGCCGCCCTTTGCGCCCTGGCCGCCCGCGCGCGGGATCCAGAACAGGCGGAACAGGCCCATGACGTGGTCGATGCGCAGGCCGCCCATGTGGGTCACCATCGCGCGGATCGTCTCGATGAACGGGCGGTAGCCAGCGGCGCGCAGGCGGTGCGGCACGAAGGGCGTGAGGCCCCAGTCCTGGCCCGTCGCGCTGAACTCGTCGGGCGGCGCGCCCACGGACACGCCGTCGGCCATGAGCTCTTGCCAGCACCACGCGTCGGCGCCCGCGACGTCGATGCCGATCGGCAGATCGCCCACGAGCGCGATCTCCTTCGCGGCCGTCGCGAGCTGGCCGTCGACGAGCCACTGCACCCACGCGTGGAACTGGACGCGTGATGCGTTGGCGTCGCGAAACGCGCGTGTGCCCGCGGCGTCGGGGCGGCGCACGTCGGGGGGCCAGCGCCGCCAGTCCTTGCCGTGCCGCTCGGCGAGCGCGCAGTAGGTCGCGAAGTCCGTGAGCGCGTCGCCCTGTCCGGCGCGATACCAATCGAAGCCCGCGTCGCCCCCGGAGGTGTCGACGAAAGACGCGTAGAGCTTGTCGAGCGCCTCCATCTTCAGGCGAAAGACGGCGTCGCGATCGATGCGGCGGTCGCGGTTGAGCGCGCGGCCCGCGTTGGCGAGGCGCGCGCCGTCGGCGCCGAGCGCCGCGAAGCCCGGCACGTCCTCGAGGCGCAGGTAGAGCGGGTTGCGGAAGCGCCGGCTCGACGGGTAGTACGGCGAAGGCTCGACGAGCGGCACGGGCGTCGGCGCCGAGAGCGGGTTCACCATGACGACGCCGGCGCCGAGGCCGCGCGTCCACTTGCCGAGCCGCGCGAGGTCGGCGAGATCGCCGATGCCCCAGCTGCCGCGCGAGCGCGCGGCGTAGACCTGCGCGGCCCAGCCCCAGGTCTTGAGATCGTCGGGCAGGTGGCACGCCGCGGGCGCGACGATCAGCAGCGATTCGCGCCCGTCGCGCGCGCGCAGGCGGTGATAGCCGAGCGGCAGGTCCTCGGGGAGCGCGCCGTCGGCCGTGCGCGACGATCCGTCCTCGAGCTGAAGCTCGACGGGCGCCGCGAGGGACCGATCTGAGTGGGCGTCCCCGGGCGCGAGCACACGCACGTCGCCGTCGGCCGTGCCGGGCGCGGCGTCTTCGCCCTGGTCTGCGACACCCATCGCCTGCAGCAGCGCCGCGCGCGTTTCGGGCGTCGTGACGTGCTCGGTTCCCTGGGCGTCGTGGTAGCGGTCGGTGATGCCGAAACGGTCAGTAGACATAAGGTAAAAGCGGCTCCTCGAGGCGTCGGAAGTTCGTGCGCTCATGGTACCTTACGACGCCGCATGGCGCGCCACGGCCGCTACACGATCATCGCCAAGCTCGCCGACGGCGGGATGGCCGAAATCTTCTCCGCCGTCCAACACGGCGCCGAGGGATTCGAAAAGCCGGTCGTCCTCAAGCGCATCCTCACGCAGTTCTCGGCGGACCCGCAGTTCCGCAACATGTTCCTCGACGAGGGGCACATCTCGATGTCGCTCCAGCACAGCAACATCGTGCAGGTGCTCGACCTGGGCGTCGCCGGCAACCGCACGTTCCTCGTGCTCGAGCTCGTCGACGGGTGGGACCTCGATCGCATCCTGCAGCGCGCGTTCGCCGCGGGCATGGTGTGGCCGCCCGCGCTCGCGCTTCACATCGCGACCGTCGTGTGCCGCGCGCTGGCCTACGCGCACGCGAAGTCGCGCGGCGGCAAGCCGCTCGGCATCGTCCACCGCGACATCTCGCCCAACAACGTGCTCATCAGCGAGCAGGGCGAGGTCAAGCTCGCCGACTTCGGCATCGCGAAGGCGCAGCAGAAGCGCGAGAAGACCGCGGCGGGCGTCATCAAGGGCAAGGTCGCGTACATGTCGCCCGAGCAGGCGCTGGGCGTCGGCATCGACAAGCGCTCGGACATCTTCTCCGTCGGGTCGCTGATGTACCGCATGATGACGGACAAGCTGCCCTTCGAGGCGCCGTCGGATCTCGAGCAGCTCCTCAAGGTGCAAAAGGGCGAGTTCGTCGCGCCTGAGATCATCAAATCGTCGGTGACGTTGCCGGTCTCGACGATCATCCAGCGCGCCATGCGCACGTCGCCGGGCGATCGCTATCAGACCGCCGACGAGATGCTCGCCGATCTCGAGCGCGTGCTGCGCAACGATTATCAATCGGCGGGGCAGACCGAGCTCAAGCTGTGGCTCGAGCAGCTGGGCCGGCGCGATCACGTCGAGAGCAACGGCAAGCGGCGCATCGACACGAGCGGCGTCATCAAGGACGTGCTCGGCACGGATCTGTCGGCGGGGACGTCGTTCGAGCTCGACGAGGTCTCGGGCACGTCGGTCGGCATGACGGAATTGTCGTCGACCGGGTCGGGGGGGCGCGCGACGCCGCCGCCTGTCCCCTTCGAGCCGTCGCCGCGCACGGCGGTCGATCGCGGCAAGGCGACGCTCACGCCTGCGCCGATCGTCACGGGGATGGTCGCGCCGCCGCACCGCAAACGCTTCGGCGGCTTCTGGCTCGGGGCGTTCTTCGCGCTCGGCGCCGTCGTCGGCGTTCGCTACCTCATCGGGTGGGTCCAGACCCAGGGCGTCGTCGAGAAGCTGGGCTTCGGCGGCAGTGGCGCGCAAGGCCCCGTGCTGGGACCGCCGGCGCCCGAGCCCCCGCCCATCGTTCCGAAGGAAACGTCGGCGAAAGAGACGCCGGTGCCGACGGACACGCCGCCGAAAGAGACGCTCCCCGTGGTCGCCGCCGCGCCCGAGGCCGCCGCGCCCGCGGAGCCCGTCGTCGTCGCGAGCGCGCCGAAGGCAGAGGACGCGCCAGACGCGCACGCCACCGAAGCCGCCGTCGCGGACGACGACGATCAAGATGAAGAGACGCTTCTGAAGAAGGCGGTCCCGAACGCCGAGGAGGCCGTCATCGGCGAGGAGGGCGCGGAGCCCAGGGCCGAGCCGAAGCACGAGCCGGAGGCCGAGGCAAAAGAAGGGCACGTGGCGACCAAGGCCAAGGCGCCGCCTGGCAAGCCGACGGCGATCCTGCACATCACGACGAACCCCGTGGGCGCCGTCGTCAAGACGAAGGCGCAGGTCCTCGGGCGCACGCCGATCAACCTGCACTTCCGCACGGGCGTCACCTACGAGCTGACGTTCGTGAAGGCGGGCTTCGAGACGGCGAGCCGGCGCGTCGCCGTCGTCGGGACGAAAGACAAGAAGGTCGCCCTGTCGCTGAAGAAGAAGAAGGCGGGGCAACCGGCGCGCAAACGCTCGTTCTTCAAGCCCCACCGATGACGCTGCGGGGCGCCTCTCTGAGTCTCGTCGCGGGCGCCGTCGCGCTGTCGTGCGCCTGCACGCGGCCCACGGCGCCGGCAGCCGGAGCGTCCGCCGCGCGCGTCGACGCGCCGCCGTCGGTGCCCGAGCTCGACGCGCGCCGCGCCGCCGCGCTCGTGTCGATTGAAAAGGCGCGGGCGGCGAAGCTCGCCGACGTCTCGCGCGCGATCAGCCTGCCGTCGATTGAACGCCTCGTCGAAGACGCCGACGCCGTGCGCGCTCACGTCACCGACGAAAAACGCGACGTCGCCTTCGCGCGCCGCGCGCTCGACACGGCGCGCGCCTATGCCGACGTGCTCGTGGGCGGCGAGGATCCCTACGACTACGCGCGCGGCGCGCTCGTGAAGGCGTATCGCTCCGAGTGGGACGCGACGCTCCAGCCGTACGCGCTCTACATCCCGCGCGACTACGATACGACGCAGACGCCCCAGGGTTGGCCGCTCGTCGTCGCGCTGCACGGCCTGGGCTCGAACCACCGCCACATGCTTCGCCGCGCGTTCGGCCTCGACAACCGTCCCGGCGAGACGGACGAAGAGGCCTCGCGCAACGACGTCACGTTCCCCGACGTCCCCGCGCTCGTCGTCGCGCCGTACGGCCGCGGCGAGCGCATGGCCTACGACGGCCTCGGCCAGGAAGACGTGCTGCGCGTGATCGCCGACGTGCGCCGCGCCTACAAGATCGATCCCGACCGCATCTCGCTCACGGGCCTGTCGATGGGCGGCGGCGGCACGTGGCAGATCGGCCTTTCGCACCCCGAGCTCTTCTCGGCGCTCGCGCCCGTCTGCGGCGTCACCGACGTGCGCAAGTGGCTCAAGCCGGACGCTCCCGGCTACGACGTCAAGGCGCTCGAGGCGCTGTCGCCGCCGGCCTTCGCCGAGAACGCGGCGCGCTTGAAGGTCTTCATCTTTCACGGCGACGCGGATCCGGTCGTCCCCGTCGAGGACTCGCGGCGCATGGTCGCGCGGTTCAAGGCGCTCGGCTGGCTCGGCAAGACGGTGACGTACACCGAGTACCCCGGCGTCGATCACCGCGCGTGGGTGCCGGCATACGAGGGCGCGCGGTTGCTGCGCGCGCTCGCCGAGGTCAAGCGCGATCCGAAGGCGCCCAAGGTCGCGCCCAAGCCGCTGCCGCTGGGCCAGGGGATCACCGGCATCTTCGCGAGGAGCGCGCCGCGCGAGCATCCGCACCTCTATGTCTACGGCACGCACGGCGCGCCCGAAGTCGTCGTGGCGGCGCGCTCGCTCGCGACGACGCTCGCCGATTGGGGGCCGGGGATCGCGGCGCGCTTCGCCGTCAAGGCCGACACTGCCGTCACCGCCGAGGACAAGGCGCGCTTCGACCTCGTGCTCGTGGGCGCGGCGCCGCTCAACGCGCTCGCGACGGGCGTGGCGGGCGCGTCGCCACCGACGGGCGACGGTGCGTATCGCCTGGTCGCGCCGAGCCCGTTCGGCAAGGACCACCACGTCCTCGTCTTCGGCGCGCTCACGCCCGCCGGCTTCGATCTGTTGCGCCCGCTCGTGCACAACGACGCCGAAAACTGGGCGCCCGAGAGCAACGTCGCGATGCTGCGGCTGCCTTAGGTAGGGTTGCCGCTGACGCGCCTCGGCGATGCGTGATCCGAAACGACGTCTCGACGCCACGAGAGGAGAGCCAATGACTCATCGTCGGACATGGGGCGTCCTGGGGATCTTGTTCGCGCTGGGGCTCGGGATCGGGTGCGGGGGCGGAAGCGCGGCGCCGGGAACTGACGGGGGCGCAGGCACGACGGGCGCCGCGGGCTCGGCCTCGGGCGGGGCGGGCGACAGCGGCAACGCGGGCGCGGGGCCGGCCGGCAGCGGAGCCGCGGGCGCGGGCGCCGCGGGCGCGGGCACCGCGGGCACGACGAGCGCCGCTGCGGGCACCGGCGGATCGACGACGGGCGGCGCGTCGGGCAGCGCCGGCGTAACGGGCGCGGCCGGCGCCGCCGGGATGTCGAGCGGCGGCGCGACGGGCGCGGCGTGTCCGTCTTCCTTCCCGAAGCCGGCGGCGGGCGCGGCCACGATCGACGTGATGCCGCCCGCGACGCTCGCGGGCGCGCTCGCGACGGCGAAGGCGGGCGATCACATCGTCCTGCACGCGGGCACCTACGCGAAAGAAACGGTGTCGAAGCGCAAGTTCGCGTCGTTCGTGTTCGTCGAAGCCGCCGCGGGCGACAAGGTCACGATCGCGGGCGCGACGTTCACGAGCTCGGACCACTTGGCGATCCGCGACATTGTTTTCACGGCCACCGTCATGCTCGACGGGTCGAGCAACTTCGCGTTCCACGGCGTCACGCTCGACGGCGGCGCGACCGAGGACGCCGCGCTTCATTTGCACGGGCAAGGCGCCGCGGGCGCGACCCACGACGTCCTCGTCGAGGATTCGATCATCAAGGGCGGCGGCCGGACGATTTTCATCCTTGGGGTTTTCGCGCCGTCGGACGGGTGGAACCACCACCTGACGTTCGTGCGCGACGACATCACGTGCGGCAGCCACAACTGCTTTCAGGTCTCGGGCGGGCGCGATCTCGTCATCGACGGCAACCGCATCAACGGCACGACGACCGCGGGCGTGCTCACGGCGGGCGCGACGCGCGTGTCGGTGACGCGCAACCGCTTTGTCGGAACGCCCGGCAAATCCCCGTCCGCGACTCAGATCGCGTCGCCCGGCATGGAGTGGGACAACTACGCCGGCGTCGAGAACATGACCTCAACGGCCGTCGTCATCGCCAACAACGTCATCTCCGGCTGGAGCTCGGCCGTGCAGCTCGATGCCGCGCGCGACGTCGCGATCGTCTACAACACCGTCGCCGACGGCAAGGGCGTCGTCTTCGATCACCGCGTGCCGCACGATCAGAAGGGCAACGTCATCCTCGACGGCAACTCGAACATCCGCATCTGGAACGACGTCATGCCGTCGATCTCCGCGGGCGATCAGGCTCCCGCGTTCCTCTCGAACAGCGTCATCTGGAAGGGCGGCGCGACGGGCGGCACCGCCATCGTGACGACGGCGCCGACCTTCGAAGCGGCGAGCATGGACTTCGCGCTCGCCGTCGGCAGCGCGGGCGTCGATGCGGCGCTCGTCAACGCCGAGACGCCCCTCGTCGACTTCACGAACCGCGCGCGCGGCGCGAAGCCCGACGTCGGCGCCACCGAATTGGGCGCCGCGGGCGCGCCCGCCTGTCCGTAGTCACTTGAGCGCGGCGATGCGTTTGGTCGCGACGTCGGCGAGCGGCGTGCCTCTTCCGCGCGCGGCGACATCGGCCCACGCGGTCGCGGCGTCGAAACGCCGCCCGAGCGCTTCCCAGGCGAACGCGCGGTTGGCGCGCGTCGTGAGCTCCGGGTCGCCTTTGCTGATGGCGCGTGTGAGCAACGTGTCGGCGGCATCGAAGTGGAGGGCCTCGAGCTCGAGCGCGCCGAGGAACGCGCACAGCTTCGCCTCGCGCGAGGTTTCCAGACAGCCCGCGTCGGCGAGCGCGCGCGCGTAGGCCGCCCGCGCCCGCGGCGACGCCGCGTCGTCGAGCTCGAACAAGAGATCTCCGAGCCGACGTTGCCATTCGCACTGTGAAACCGGCGATGCCGCGGGCCGGTCGGTGACAGGCAGCGTCGTCGTGCCCTCGGCGGCCGTGAACGAGAAGGTCGCGGGAACCTCGCGGTCAGCGATGAGCGCGCGGTGCTCGGGCGAGCGGCGCACGAAGACGCGCGCGTCGTTGGCCCGATACACGAGCGCCCAACGCGCCGGATCCCACCAGGCGACGCGGCGGTTGAGCCCCGCGTAGGCGAGGAGCGCGGCGTCGACGCCGTAGCGCTCCATCGCCGCGTTCCATTCGTCGCGCGTGAGATCGGCGCGGCCGAGCAGCGCATGAAACTCGGGTGGGTAGGCGGGCAGGCGCGGATCGACGAAGACCGGATGGCGCGGCGGTCCCTCGAAGAGCAGGTAAGAGCCGATCTCGAAGTCGTTGTACATGCGGGCACGCAGGCCGTGCTCGGTCGCGAAGCGGATCGCGTCGAGGGGGACGACGCTCTCGTCGAGCCCGAGCGCGAACGCGGGCCGGCCCTGACGCGCCGCCAGGACGCGCGGACCGACGGCCCACGCGGCCAGCGCCGCGGCGACCGTGAGCGCGGGGAGTCTCCCGTTGATTCGCGCGCCGAGGCGGCCGAGACCGACGGCGAGAATCGGCGCCGCGACCAGCGCGAAGTCGGCGCCGAAACGGACCGAGCGCAGGGCGAGCACGCCAAGCGCGACAGCCGGCAGCAACACGCGCGCCACGCGCGGGCGCACGAACGTCCCCCCGGCGACGGCGGCGATCCCGAACAAGAGGAGAGGCGCGTCCGAGATCCACGTCGCCGCCCGGAATTCATCGACGGGGTGGAGCGCGGGGAGCACGAGGTGGAGCCCCAGATAACGATAGAGGCCGAAGCCCACGGGCGTCGCGAGCGTCGCGAGCGCGGCGCCGCCCGCGAGCCACGCGAGGGCGAGCGGCGGTCGGCGGTCGTCGAGCCACGCGCCCAAGGCGGCGAGCGCGAGGAGCACGGGCGCGAGGAAGACCCCGGCGTGCAGGTTCGCCCACAGGATCACCGTCGCGAGCGTCGCGACGCCCAAGCGACGCGCGCGGGCCGTGTCCGCCACCGCGAGCGCGTCGATGAGCGCGAGGAGGGCGACATCGCCGGCGAGGCTGAACAGGTGCGGGCGTTCGACGAAGCGCTCGCGGACCGCCAAAGCCGCCGCGGCGAGCGCCAACGCCGAAGCGACAGGGCCCGCCCCGCGCCGCCGACAGACGACGAACGCGCCCGCGAACGTCGCGACAAGGACCGCCGTCTTCGCGACCACGAGCGCCGGCAGGCCGCCGAGGCGAACCAACAGCGCGGCGCCGACCTCGAACAGCCAAGCCGTGTCGAGGTCAGGGTGGTCGGGGTACGTGAACGAGAACAGGTTGCGTCCCGGCAGCGCGTGGCGCGCCAGGATCTCCTGCCCGCAGCGCACGCGGAAGAAGACGTCGGACTCCGACAGCGGCTCGAGCGCGAGCGCCGCGACGGCCGCGAGGAGGGCGAGCAAGAGCGCCGCGGGCACGAGCTGTCGACCATTGGCGTTTGCGTCGCTAGGCAGGGCTCCAAAGTAGCGGGGCGGCCCCGTTTTATCCACAGGCCTGGTCGACGCGCGACACGCAAATGCGGTGCGCTCGTTGCGTTGGCGTTGCGCGCGCTCCGCTGAAATGTCGTCGATTCACCACATCGAATTGACGCCAGCGCCACGGCGTTGTTGATCGCGGCCGCTACCATGCTTTCGTGCTGAACTTATCGTTCGATGGTTTTGAGCCAAAGCGCCTGGCGCTCGTGACCGACGCGTGGAAGCCGCAAACCAACGGCGTCGTCGTCACGTTGACGAGGCTCGTAAAGAGCCTCGAAGCAAAAGGCATCGAGGTGCGGGTCATCGCGCCCGATGGCCACCGCACGCTGCCGTTGCCTTCGTACCCGGAGATTCGCGTCGCCTGCAACCCGTGGAAGGCGATCCCGCGCATCCAGGACTTTCAGCCCGACGCCATTCACGTCGCGACTGAGGGGCCGCTCGGCTTTTGGTCCGTGAAGTGGCTTCGCAAGGCGGGGCTGCGCTTCACGACGAGCTTCCACACGCGCTACGCCGAGTACGTCAGCGCGCGCGCTCCCGTGCCGCTCGAGTGGGGTTACAACCTCGTGCGCTGGTTCCACGATCGCGCTGAGCACACGCTCGTGAGCTCGCAGTCGCTGCTCGACGAGCTCAAGGAGAGGCGCGTCGGCAAGCAGCTCATTCACTGGCCCCGCGGCGTCGACGCCAACTTCTTCCACCCGCGCCACCACAGCGGCGACGTCTATGCGGGCCTGCCGGGACCGATTTGGTTGTACGTGGGCCGCGTCGCCGTCGAGAAGAGCCTCGAGGACTTCCTGTCGTTGCCGCTACCCGGGACGAAGGTCGTCGTCGGCGACGGGCCCTCGCGCGAGGGGCTCGCGCGCCAGTTTCCCGACGTCGTGTGGCGCGGCTACCGCTTCGGCGACGAGCTGTCGGCCCACTTCGCGAGCGCCGACTGCTTCGTCTTCCCGTCCAAGACCGAGACCTTTGGCAACGTGATCATCGAGGCGTTCGCCGCGGGCCTGCCCGTCGCGTCCGTCCCGGCGCCTGGGCCCGTCGATCTCGTCAAAGAGGGCGTCAACGGCGCGATCGACACGGATTTGCATGCGGCGTGCTTCCGGGCCATTGCTTGCTCGCGCGAGACGACCCGCGCCAGCATCCTGCACCGCACGCTCGAGGCGGGTCACGACGTGTTCCGCGCCCACCTCGTACCCGTGAGCGATGCCGCGCCACCCACGCGCGCCGCCATCTCGTCCCGCAAGCGACCGCGCGGCGGCGCGTTGCGGCCGGCCTTCGCTTGAGGCGCCGCCCCTCAGGGCATGCGCAGGAGCGGCTCACCCATCTTGATCGTTCTTCCTTGCCGAACGCCGTCGCAGAGCGAGAAGCCGTCGGGGGCAAAGACGATGATCGTCGACCCCATTTCGAACCAACCCATCTCTTGGCCTTTGGCGAACGCTGCGTCGCACCGGATGACGTTGGGGCCGCGGTACCTCAGATGAAGGAGGACGTCGACGAAATGAAAGCGAAGGCTCGCCACGAGGATCGACGCGACGGGAACCAGAGTCACGAGCGCGCCGTTCGCAACGAGGCGCGTCCGTACGATGGCCCGCTCGTTCTTGCAGAACAGGCGCTCGACGCGCGCCACCGTGATGGGGTTCGTGTTCCAGGTGTCGCCGGAGACGTACGTGACCTGTTTGACGCGGCAGGCGTGCGGCGCGTGGAAGCGGTGATACATGCTCGAGGAGAGCCGGAGCGTCACGTAGCGTCCATTGCGGTACAGCTTCACGAGCTCGGGATCGCCGAGCAGATCGAGCAGCGTGTAACGGAAACCCTTGGCCTGGATCAGCTCCTCGCCCTCGACCTGGCCCGACGCGCCCACGATGGCGTCGCAGGGGCTGGTCAGGACCGCGAGATCTGGGTCGATCGGCCGCGCGCCGTCCTTGAGCTCCCGGATGAAGCACTCGTGGAGGCTTTTGAACTCCGACCGCTTCGCCTCGTCGAGGTCGACCCGCGTAAAGAGACGCCAAATGACGAGCGACAGAGTACAAATGAACGGGTTTTCGATCTTCGACCACCACCCGAAAAGGCGCGTCACGAGGGCGCGCGGGATGCGGTTGGTCACGAGAAACAGAAGGTCTTCTTTGAGCATTTTGATCACGATGGGGAGTACGCGGTCATGAGGAAATTCACGCGATGAGCATTCCGCCCGTCGGCTACGTTTTGGGGATCACGGGCGCCGTGGGCCTGTTCTTCAAGGCCAAGACGCGTCTGCAGCTCTCGAAGGCGAAGCACCCGTCGCTGCGTGGGCACTCGAAGATGGCGCGCCGGCTCGCGTCGCAGGTGCCGTTCTACGAGTACGACGACGCGACGATCTTCCGGTCGGACGACGCGCCCGCCGACGTCGCCGAGCGTCGGCGCGCCGGCTTCATGGGCTTGTCTGCTCTTTATCGGAGTCGTTTTGGGGAGACCGTGCGCCAGACGGCCGAGGTCGCCGACACGATCTCCGACGTGCAGTTCACCGACGCGTACCGCGTGCCCTTCCAGTACAGCCGCTTTGTGCGCCACCACCTGAAGGCTGGCTCGTTCCTGCGCGAATCGTCGGGCATCACGTTCACCGATCTCGACGGCAACGTCTTTTACGACCTGACGGGCTCGTACGGCGTCAACGTCTTCGGCACCGATTTTTACAAGGACTGCATCCGCGCGGGCAGCGCGCGCGTCGACGCGCTCGGACCCGTGCTTGGCGCCTATCACCCGGTCGTCGCCTCGAACGTCGCGCGGCTCAAACAGATCTCGGGTCTCGACGAAGTGTCGTTCCACATGTCGGGGACCGAGGCCGTCATGCAGGCCGTGCGGCTCGCGCGCTATCACACGCGGCGCTCGCACCTCGTGCGCTTCTGCGGCGCGTACCACGGCTGGTGGGGCGACGTGCAGCCCGGCGTCGGCAATCCCTCGAACGCGCCCGAGACCTACACGCTCAAGGACATGGACGAAGATTCGTTGCACGTCCTGCGCACGCGCCGCGACATCGCGTGCGTGCTCGTCAACCCGCTGCAGGCGCTGCACCCGAACGGCAACGCGCCCAACGACGCCACGCTCGTCGACAGCGCGCGCTCGGCCCGTTACGACCGTGCCGCGTATACCAAGTGGCTCGAGAAGCTGCGCGCCGTCTGCACCGAGCGCGGCATCGTGCTCATCTTGGACGAGGTGTTTGTGGGCTTCCGGCTCGCCAAGCGTGGCGCTCAGGCGTACTTCGGCATCGACGCCGACATGGTCACCTACGGCAAGACGCTGGGCGGCGGCTTGCCCGTCGGTGTCCTGTGTGGCCGCAAGGCTTTCATGAAGCGCTATCGCGACGACCGCCCGTCGGACATCTGCTTCGCCCGCGGCACGTTCAATTCGCACCCGTACGTCATGGCGGCCATGCACGAGTTCCTCGACCGCGTCGACCGTCCCGAGATCGACGAGATTTACGCGAAGGCCGACGACGTGTGGAACGCGCGTGCTCAAGGGCTCAATCAACGTTTGCAAAAAGAAGGGTTGCCCTTGCGGGTCACGAACCTGCAATCCATTTGGACGGTCTCGTACACGCAGCCCGCGCGTTACAACTGGATGCTCCAGTACTACCTGCGCGCCGAGGGTCTCGCGCTGTCGTGGGTCGGCACGGGCCGCTTCATCTTCAGCCTGAACTACACCGACGACGACTTCGCTGCCGTCACCGAGAAGGTCGTCGCCGCCGCGCACGCCATGCAACGAGACGGCTTCTGGTGGTCGGCCCCCACCCTCACCAACAAATCCATCAAGCGCCGAATCCTCAAAGAGATGCTCCGCGCCCGCCTCTCTGCCTAACTCAGGCCGTCCGCTCATGCGGCGGCTGAATCATCTCCCCCCGCACCAGCGCCGCCGGCGCGCGCCAGTACATCATGACGTCGTGGAACGGGTCAGTGAGGATCTTCGTGAACCACGCGAGGCCCGTCTGCACGCCGCGGGTGAAGCAGAGCTGAATCGTACGTCCCACGAGCGCGAGGCCCGCGATGACGATCCACACCTGCGCGAGGTGCTCGAGGTAGCCGCCGACGCTCGTGTGCGGTGTGAAGATGCCGAACAACGACGGCTCGACCACCAGCAGCAGGGGGGCGATCCCCCACACCGAGTGCAGGATGACCTTGCGGCGCAGGTTGAAGCCAACCTTCACCCTCTCTTTGTACTCGTGGGTCGCCTGGTTCATGTCGTCGTAGCCTTTGGGCTCGAAGAAGAAGTGGCCGACCTGACGGATGCACATCGAGAACGTCCAGCCAAATAGCACGGCGAAGACGGCGTGATGCGTGAACAAGAGCAGCGCATAGGTGAGGAGGAAGCTGAGGGCGCTGACGAGGTGGAGCGACTGGTTGATGCGGCTGTGGTGATAGAAGCGGTGATCGTCCCAACGCTGTTCTCTGAGCTCTTCCAAGAACGTCATTCGTAACCTCCGTGTTGGCGCCACGTTAACACCGCGGATCGCAGCGACGGGTGTTTGCGCTGCAACATTCACGTGGCGGCCAAGTGAAAACAAATCGCAACAGTGTCGCGGCGGTTGTTTTGACGACCGTTGCGTTGCCTTCGAGGATACAAGGCGATGCAACAATCGATGGGCGTCCTCATTTGGTGGTCCGCGATCAGCGTCGTCAGCGTCGCCAACATCGTCGCGTGGTGTCTCGTGGCGCGTAGCCAGGGGCGCGACGAGCGCGAGGGCCCGACGGCGCGGCGCGAGCGGCGGCTGCAGCTCGTGCTCTCGGCGATGTTCGTCGCGGGTTGCGCCTTTCGGTCGTTCCTCCCGCGCGCCGAGGGCCAGCGCATCGTCCTCGTCGACACGTGGCTGTCGAGCGTCATCATCAGTCGCGCCATCGCGACGGTGGCCGAGCTCGCGCTCGTCGCGCAGTGGACGGTGTACCTGGGGCACTGGACGCGCGCGACGCGGGCGTCGTGGGCTTACGCGCTGACGCGCTTGTTCTTGCCGGCGATCGCCTTCGCCGAGGTCTGCTCTTGGTACACGACGCTCACGACGAACTTCGCCGGGAGCGTCATCGAGGAGTCGACCTGGGCCGTCACGTCGACGGTGATGACGTTGATGATGATCGTGCTGTGGGTGCGTAAGACGGAGTTCCGGCGGTTGTTCATCGGCACGGCGATCGTGCTCAACACGGCCTACATCGTGTTCATGTCGAACGTCGACGTGCCCATGTACCGGGCGCGGGTACACGCGGACGCCGCGACCGGCAAGGCCTTCGTCACGGTCACCGAGGGCTTCGTCGATGCGGCCCGACGCCGCGTCGTCACACGCCGGTGGATTGACTGGAAAGACGAGATGCCCTGGATGTCGCTGTATTTCAGCGCGGGCGTGTGGATCAGCCTCGCGATCGTGCGCGCGCCGCGCCTCGAGCGTCGGACGCTCGGGTGAGCGCCGCGCCGTCTCTCGCGCCACCCGTGGTCGCGCCGCCGCCTGTCGCGAAGCGCGGTCTTCCGCCGTTGCCTCTGCTGACGGCGATCAACTTCGTCAACTACTTCGACCGCCAGATCATGTACGGGCTGTTCCCGCTCGTCGGGAAGGACTTCGCGCTGTCGGACACGGCGCTCGGCGCGCTCGGCTTCGGGAACCTGCTGGTCTACGCGCTGTCGTCGCTGCTGAGCGGCCCCGCGACGCGCCGGTTCGGCACGCGCGCGGTGATCGCCACGGGCGTCACGGTGTGGAGCCTCGCGACGCTCGGCTCGGCGCTCGCCCCCAACTACGCCTTCCTGCTGGTCATGCGGGCGCTCGTCGGCGTAGGCGAGGGCGCCTTCGGTCCCAGCGCGAACGCGTTGCTGTGCGCCGACGCGCCCCCCGACCAGCGCGGCCGCGCGCTCGGCATCTACAACGTAGGCATGGCGCTCGGCGGCGCGGGCGGCGGCGCGTTCGCGTTGCTGGCCGCGGGCGTGCTCGCGCCCGTGCTGTCGTGGCGCGGGGCGCTGCTCGTCGCGGGCATCCCGGGGTTCCTGCTCGCGCTGTCGGTGTTGAAGATGCGAGTCCCCGCCGATCTCTCGGAAGAACCGCGGCTGCCGGCGCGCCGCTACCTGTCGTCGCGCGTCTACGTCGTCAGCGTCGTGGGCGGCGTCCTCGCGAACTTCGGCGCGAGCGCCATCATCGCCTGGATGCCGACGCTGCTGCTGCGCGAGCGTCACATCAACGCCACCGTCGCCAGCCTCTACCTGGGCGTCGTCGCGATCGTCTGCGGCGCGGGCGGCGTGCTCGCGGGCGGCTACGCAGGCGACGCGCTCGCGCGCCGGCGCCCGGGCGGCCACGCGTTGGTCGTCGGCGTGTCGTTCCTCGCGAGCGTGCCCTTTGGCCTCGTCGCGCTTTTTGTTCCATCGACGACGGCGTTCATGGCGCTGACAGCCGTCGCCGCTTTTCTGTTCTCGGTCTACAACGGCCCCATCGCCGCCGCCATCAACAA
>JBBQJG010000082.1:0-19443 GCA_038325725.1 Polyangia bacterium
AGCACCTGCCGGCGCCCGCCGAGTTCCTCGCCGAGTGCCGGCGGGCTTTTCCCGCGGCGAAGCACGTCTTCGTGACGCTGCCGGCGCGGATGGAGATCTGGTCGTCGTACGACGAGTACTACGGCCACCATCACCGGTACGCGCTCGAGGATCTTCCCGGGCTCGTCGCGCACACCGACCTTCGCATCGCCAAGAGCGGCTACTTCTTCCACGCGCTCTACGCGGCGGCGCGCGTCGTCGCGCTCGGCACGAAGAAGCGCAGCCACGTCGTCGCGGCGCCGCGCTTGCGGTTCGCGCACGCGCTGCTCGGCCACCTGTTCGTGGCCGAGGAGACGTTGCTGCCGGCTAGCGCGCCGGGATCGTCGCTGTACGCGCTGCTCGCGGCGCCGTAGGTGACGGTTCCCAGTTCGCGCGCACGAACGCCGTGGCCTCGGTCTCGGCGGGACGCGGCGTGCGCCCGTAGCGGCTCAGCGGGAGTAGGAAAAGCACCGCGATCGCGACGGCGAGGCCGACATGCGCGAGCCAGCGCGAGGGTCGCGGATCGTCGCCCGCGACGGCCCGTGCGAGGGCCACCAAGACGAAGACGGCGAGCGGCGCGAGGGACCAGAGGCCGGGCAGCCCGACGAGCCAGCCCAGGCTATAGGGCGCGTAGCCGTCGCCGATGAGCGGGAAGGCGAGGTCGAAGACCGGGTTGTCGAACGCCTCGGGGTAGTGCGGGTAGACCGCGCCCGAGACGACGTTGAGGACAACAGACGGGATGACGAGCCCCGCGGCGAGCGCCGACAGCGCGAAGCGATGGCGTGTCGTGCGCCACGCGTACGCGATGCCCGCCGTGAGGAAGGGCGCGACGACCGAGATGTAGCGGGGGCCCACGCACCACCCCGCGTGCCAGTTGGGAAGCGCGGCGATGAAGCACACCATGCCGATGGTGATGGCGAGGATCGTGGCGCCCGCGAGCCGATTGCCGCGCGCGAGCGCGAGCCCGGCGCCCACGACGCCCACGAGGAGATACGGCGAAAAAATGAAAAGGCCCATGTCGATCGAGAACAGCACTCCGCCCATTGCATGAAGATCGGGGCGGCCCACTTGCTTCGGCAGCTGCGCCCACAGCGGGTTCTCGAGGTGGCCGAACGGCAGCTCCCACGGGCGGCCGAACACGACGGTGTGGTAGAGGCCGAACGCGATGACGGCCGGCAGCGCGCCCAGGACGAAATAGATCGCCGCGCGCCGGTGCCGTGCGAGCGCATAGGCGGCGACGACGACGACGGCGATCGCGACCTGGTATTCGAACAGCACGGCCGCACCCGCGAGCGCCCCGGCCCACGCGAGGCGCGGGCGGCGCGGGCAGGGCCCCGGCTCGAGCGACAGCAACATGAAGGCGGAGAACGCGAGCGCCGCCGCGAGGGCGTGCCCCACGAAGATCACGCCATACGGGTACAGGATCGAGCCCGCGCCCAGCGCGACGACGAGCAGATCGCGCGCGCCCGCCGAGCGGGTGATGTGCTCGACCCAGCGCGCGAAGCAAAACAGAAAGATCGCGAGCGGCAGCCCCACCCCAAAAAACCGCAGCAGCAGGGTGAGCCCGCGCATCGACAGATCGGTCACGCCGAAGGGCCGCGCGACGACGCGCTCGGCGGCGTAGACGGCCGCGCCGAGGAGCGAGGCGCCCGGCGCCTTGCCCGAGTAAAGGCGCCCGTTCATGATGGCCTTGTCGTTGACGTAGCCCCACAGGCTGCACGCGCGGTTGAGGCTCAGCTCGTGCAGCTCGACGATCGCGCGGACCGTCCAGACGCGGGCGTTCTCGTTGGGGTTGTTGATGCGCGCGAAGTACGGAAACACCGTGAGGTACGCGAGCACGACGCAGAGCCAGGCGCCGTGGCGCCCCAGCACCGTCTCCTTTTCTGACCGCGAGGGTGCGGCGGTGGGGTCGGTCAGGCGCGTTTCCGACACGAACCGCCCGCTCGTTAGTAGACGTAACAGAACAGCGTCTTGAGGTACTGGCCCTCGGTGAAGCCAGCGGGGAGCGGGTGGTCGGCGGCGGCGGCGCGGCGCTCGAAGATCTGCAGTTGGCGGCCGGCCTGCTTCGCGCCGGCGGCGACGATGCGTTCGAAGGCCTCGGCGTCGACGTTCTGCGAGCACGAGCACGTCACGAGCACGGCGCCCGGCGCGCAGGCTTGCAGCGCGAGGGCGTTCAAGCGCTCGTAGCCTTTGCGCGCAGCCTCGAGGTCCTTGCGCGCGCGCGCGAACTTCGGCGGATCGATCACGACGAGATCGAACGCCCGCGGCGTCGCCGTCTCCAGGTAACGGAAGACGTCGGCCTCGACGGCCTCGATCTTGACGCCGTTCGAGGCGGCGTGCGCCTCGACGCGGGCGACGGCGCGCGCAGAGCTGTCGACCGCCGTGACGGACGTGGCGCCGCCGCGCGCCGCTTGCAGGCCGAAGCCGCCCGCGTAGGCGTAGCAGTCCAGGACGCGCGCGCCGCGCGAGAGCTCACCGACGCGCACGCGCGATTCGCGTTGGTCGATGAACATGCCCGTCTTCTGTCCCGACAGCGGCTCGACCTCGATGCGGATGCCGTCTTCCAGGCCGCTCACGCTCGCGCGCGAGACGCCGCGCGCGACGCGCGACGTGGCGGCGAAGCCCTCGAGCTCGGCGTAGGCGGCCGACGAGACCTCGAAGATCGTCTTGCTGCCGAGCTCGGCCTCGAGCGCGTCGAGGATCGCGGCGCGACGCTCCGCCATGCCGAGCGTCGTGATTTGCACCACCGCGGCGTCGCCGTAGACATCGACGACGAGGCCGGGAAGATCGTCGCCCTCGCTGTTGACGAGGCGATAGATCGTCGTGCGCTCGGACGGTAGGCCGAGGCGGGCGCGCAGCGCGCGGGCGCGCGCGATGCGGGCGCGCAGGAAGGCGCCGTCGAGCGGCTCGTCGGCCCGCGTGCATAGGCGGACGGGAATCTGCGAGCGCGGGTTGTAAAAGCCGCGGCCGATGACGCGGCCGTCGTGATCGCACAGCGTGACGCCGTCGCCGGGGCCGACCTCGCCTTCGATGCGCGCGATGGCGTTCGCGTAGACCCAGGGGTGCCCGAACCACAGCGGCCGCGCGCGGCCCTTCTGCAAGATCACGCGGGCTTTCGAATCGCCCGGCTCGTGCGCGGGGCCGGGGCTCGCCGTCTCGGCGGTCTTCATACTAGCTGTTCCTCTCGCCGCCGTCGGGGCGGTAGACGTTTGCATCGATGCCATAACGTTGAATGCAGCGCCACACGACGGCGTATTGCCGATCGAGCTGGCGCGCGACCTCGGCCACGCTGCCGCCGAACTTCGCGAGCAGCGTCGTCAGCTCCTCGGGCGTGGGCGCGGGGCGGCGCGTGCGGCGCTCGCGCGTTTGCGACGTGTCGGACGAGCTCGCGAACTCGCGGACTCTGCTGCTTTCGGCTGCGCCGTCGCTGCTCTCGTCGCCGTTGTTCGCGTGGGCGTCGGCGTGCGCCGCCGGCGCGAGATCGATGTGGGTGACGTCGTCGGGCACGCGGGCGCCAGAGCTCTCGAGCTCGTCGCCGTCGACCTGCAGGTTCGCCGTGACGGCGTTGGGCAGGTGCTCGAGGCCGATCGCAGTCGCGCCGCGCGACAGCAGCGACGCCTCATTGATGACCTTCGACAGCTCGCGCACGTTGAGCGGCCAGTCGTGCAGGAGCAAGGCATGAAAGGCCTCGGGCTCGAAGCCGCGCGGATCGCCCAGCTGATCGAGGAAGAACACGGCGAGTCGGCCGATGTCCTCGATGCGATCGCGCAGCGGCGGCAAGGCGATGGGTTGGGCGCCGAGGCGGCCCAGCAGCGCCTCTTGAACGTGGCCGCCCTTCTCGAGCGTCGAGCGGCTCGTCGCGGCGATGACGCGCACGTCGGCCTCGATGACGCGCGTCGAGCCGAGCGGCGAGAAGCGCTTGTCCTGCAGGAAGCGCAGCAGCTTCGACTGCAGCTCGAGCGGCATGTCGCCGAGCTCGTCGAGGAACAGGGTGCCCCCGTTGGCCGCTTCGACGAGGCCGGTCTTGCGCTGCTGCGCCGTCGAGTGCGCGCCCTTCTCGTAGCCGAACAGCTCGCTCTCGACGAGCTCCTTGGGGATCGCCGCGCAGTTCACGGGTACGAGCTTGCCCGTGCGGCCGCTCGCGAGGTGCACCGCCGTCGCGAAGACCTCCTTGCCGGCGCCCGTCTCGCCGACGATGAGGATCTCGGCGTTCGAGCGCGCGAGCAGCCGCAGCTTCGTCGCCGTGAGCGCGAGGGCGGGCGACAGCGTCGGCACGGGCGCGATCGGCCGCGCGCTCTCTTCACTGAGCGCCACCATCTCGACGGGCGTGATCGTTCGAAAGTGCAGGGCGTGCGACCCGAGGAAGATCAGCGTGCCCGTCGGCAGCGGCGTCGGCCCCTCGATGCGGCGCCCGGCGACGAAGGTGCCGTTCGTGCTGCCGAGATCCTCGATGAGGAACTGTTCGTTCGCTTCGAGGCTGCGCGAGATGCGCGCGTGCGAGCCCGACACCGTCGCGTCGGCGATCGTGAGGACGCCGCGCGGATCGTTCGCGGGCTGAGGGCGCCGGCCGATGACGAGCGTGTCGGAGAACGTCAGCGCGCGCGGGCTCCGCAGCGTCTCGAGGGCGGAGCCGTTGCCGATGACCTGGATGAACGGCAGGCGCGCGGGCTCGCGGCTGTTCCCGGCCTGGCGCCGAACGGTTCGGCTGATCGAATGGGCGTCGTCGCTCAAGAGAACGTCCAGATATACAACGGAAGCCGCCCGCCGCGGAAACGACGCGTGCCCGGGTAAACGCGCCGCGCTGACGCGCTCAGCGACGGGGCTTGGGAGGCAGCTCGGCCTCGACGGCGCGCAGGTTCTCGAGGCAGAGGCGCGTGTAGTCGTGTTTGTCGCCGACGACGGCCTGGTAGGTCTTCCAGGCCTTTTCGTACAGCGTGCGCGCGCGCGCGCGGTCGCCGTGCTCGCGCTCGAGCGCCGCGAAGTTGTTGAGCGTCATCGCGACCTCGGGGTGCTCGCGGCCGAAGACCTTCTCCTGCAGCGCGAGGGCGCGTTCGTAGAGCGCGCGCGCCTCGGGCACGCGCCCCTGCGCCTGCCGCACCGACGCGAGGCCCGAGAGATCGAGCGCGACCTCGGCGCTGCCGGGGCCCAGCTTGCGCGTGAAGATGTCGATCGCCCGCTCGTACAGGGCGGCCGCCTCGTCGAACCGGCCGAGGCCCTCGACGAGCCCCGCGAGCGCCGCGACGTCCGCGGCGACGGAGACGTGATCGGGTCCGAGCTCGGCCTCTCGCATCTCGACCGAACGACGCGCGTGAGGCTCGCCCGCGGCGTAGCGGCCGCGCGCGTGCTCGATGCCGCCGAGGTTGTGGTACAGCGTCGCGAGCGCGCTCGTCTCACCGGTCTCCTTCGCGTGCGCCTCCAGCATGGGCAGCGCGCGCTCATAGAAGACGACGGCCTCGTCGAAGCGGGCCTGGTACTTGCGGAGGACGCCTAGATTATTGAGGAGGCTCGCGACGTCGAGGTCGTCCGGGCCGAACACGCGCTCGGTCTCGGCGAGGGCGGCGTGAAAGCCGCGCTCGGCGTCTTCGTAGGCGCCGAGCTGGCGATCGATGCCGGCCGCGCCCGTGAGGGCTTGGATCGACAGGCGCGCGACGTCGGGGTCGATGTCCTCGCCGTCTTCTCCTGCTTCTCTTGTAGGGGGCGGACCCAGGATCTCCCGCGCGCGCGCGTAGGCGACGCGCGCGTCACGCGCCTGATCGCGCGCCTCGAGGATCTGCGCGAGCTCGAACGACGCGTTCGCGACGTCGGCGCTGTCGGGCCCCTCGACCTGCTCGTACAGCGCGAGCGCGGTTCGGCACTCGCTCTCGGCCTCGGGCAGGCGGGTCTCGCCGCGGAGCGCGATGGCGCGCTCGTGGGCGGCGATGGCGAGGGTGAGGGGATCGTTGGGGATGGTGGGCTCCGGGGCAGGCATTGTAGCTTCTAGCCGCTCCATGTCTGCCCCTTCTTCGCCCGATGGACCGCCGCCTCGGTCGCAGGTCCGATCCTTCTTCGCTCCCGAGGTCATCCAGACGTCGGCGATGGACTGTGGGCCGGCGGCGCTCAAGTGCCTGCTCGAGGGCTTCGGCGTCTCGGTCAGCTACGGCCGTCTGCGCGAGGCCTGCCAGACCTCCGTCGACGGCACCTCGATAGACACGCTCGAGGCGCTGGCGCGGCAGGTCGGCCTCGACGCCGAGCAGGTCATGATGCCCGTCGACCACCTGCTGCTCGCGGGCTCGGAAGCGCTGCCGGCGATCGTCATCGTGCGCATGCCGTCGGGGCTCGTGCACTTCGTCGTCGTGTGGCGCGCGCACGGGCCGTGGGTTCAGGTGATGGATCCGGCTCGCGGGCGCCGCTGGGTGCGGCGCGAGGCGTTCTTGCGCGACGTCTACGTGCACGCCATGAACGTCCCCGCCGAAGCGTTTCGCGACTGGGCGGGAGGAGGCGGCTTCATCGGGCCGCTGCGCGAGCGCTTGTTGCCGCTCGGTCTGCCCGACGCGGGCGCGGCGCTCGTCGCGGCGGCGCTCGCCGATCCGACGTGGCGCGGGCTCGCGGCGCTCGACGCGGCCGTGCGAACGCTCGCGGCGCTCGTGCGCACGCGCGCCGTCGCTCCCGGCGCCGAGGCGGCGCGGCTGCTCGCCGATCTCGTGGCCGAAGCGACGACGTCGGCCGACGCGGGCGGCGTGTTGCCCGCGCGGCTCACGACGGCCGCGGCGGCGCCCCCCGACGCCGAGGGCACGCCGCAGGTGTCGATGCGCGGCGCCGTCCTCGTGCGCGTCGCCGGCGCCGCGCCGCTCGACGACAAGCTGCGCGCCGAGCTGCCGCGCGAGCTGCGCGCCGCCATCGACGAGCCGCGCGCGCGTCCCGCCGAGACGTTGTTGCGTCTGCTCAAGCAAGACGGCGTGCTGCGCTGGGGCGCGCTCGCCGCGGGGCTCGCCGTCGCGGCGCTGGGCGCCGTCTTCGAGGCGGCGATCTTCCGCGGGCTGTTCGACGTCGCCGCGGGCCGCGGCGCCGGCCTCGTCGGTCGCGTCGCGGGCGCCTTCGCGCCGGCGGGTGGCGCGGCGGCCACGGGCGTGCTCGGCCTCGCGCTCGCCGCCGTCGGCGTGTTGCTCGCGCTCGAGTGGCCCGTCGCGGCCGCGCTGCGCGGGGGCGGTCGCCGCCTCGAGGAGCGCATGCGCCGCGCGTTCTTGCGCAAGATCCCGCGGCTGGCAGACCGCTACTTTCACAGCCGTCCCGTCTCGGACATGGCCGAGCGCGCGCACCTCACGCACCGTCTGCGCGGGCTGCCGGGCTTGGGGGGCCAGCTCGCGCGCGCAGCGCTCGAGCTCATCGTGACGGCGTGCGCGCTCGCGTGGCTCGATCCCCACGACGCGCCTGTCGTAGGCGCGCTCGCGGCGGCGATGCTGCTCATTCCGCTCGTGGCGCAGCCGGCGCTCGCGGAGCGCGACATGCGCATGCGCAACCACGCGGGCGCGCTCGCGCGCTTCTATCTCGACGCGCTCCTCGGCCTCGTCGCGATCCGCACGCACCGCGCCGAGGACGCCATGGCCCGCGACCACGCCGAACGCCTGCGCGAGTGGGTCTCGGCGGCGCGGGCCGCCCTGCGCGCGGCGCTCAGCGCCGAGACCACGCAGGCCGTCGTCGGCTTCGGGCTCGCGGCGTGGCTCCTCGTGCGCGTCGCGGGCGGCGCGGGCCCGTCGAGCGATCCGGGCACCGTGTTGCTCGTCGTCTACTGGTCGCTCGCGCTGCCGGGCCTCGGCCAAGAGCTCGCGACGCTCGTCCAGCAGGTGCCGGGTCAACGCAACGTCACGCTTCGTCTCGTCGAGCCGCTCGGCGCGCCCGAAGACGATGATGGGTTGGCGGCGGCGCCCTCCGCGCCCGCCGAGAAAGACGCGCGCGCGGCGCGCGTCGAGCTGCGCGACGTCGTCGTGCAGGCGGGCGGACACACGATCCTCACGGTCGACGCGCTCACGATCACGCCGGGCGAGCACGTCGCGATCGTCGGGCCGTCCGGCGCCGGAAAATCGAGCCTCGTCGGGCTGTTGCTCGGGTGGCACCGCGCCGCCGCCGGGTCCGTCCTCGTCGACGGCGCGGCGCTCGCGGGGGCCGCCCTGGAGGGCCTGCGCGGCGAGACGGTGTGGGTCGACCCGAGCGTCTATCTGTGGAACCGCTCGCTGCACGAGAACCTCGCCTACGGCCTCGCGGCCGCCCCGACGTCGCTCGAAGACGCGCTCGACGCGGCAGACCTACGCGAGGTCGCCGCGCGCCTGCCCCGCGGCGTGGAGTCGTCGATCGGCGAGGCGGGGGCGCTGCTGTCGGGCGGCGAAGGCCAGCGCGTGCGCTTCGGCCGCGGCGTCGCGCGCCCGACGCCGCGCCTCGTGATCCTCGACGAACCTTTCCGTGGCCTCACGCGCGATCAGCGCCACGACCTGCTCGCGCGCGCGCGGGAGCGCTGGGCGGGCCGGACGCTCCTCTGCGTCACGCACGACATCGACGAGACGAAGGCGTTCCCGCGGGTGCTCGTCGTCGCCGACGGACGCGTCGCCGAGGACGCGCCGCCCGCCGCGCTCGCCGCGCGCGCGGGCTCGCGCTACGGCGCGCTCGTCGAGGCCGAGGTCCGCGTGCGCCGCGCGGCGTGGACGCGCGGGGGAACGATCGCGTGGCGGCGGCTCACGATGCAGGGCGGACGCGTCGTCTCGGGCGAGGATCCGCGATCATGACCACGGACCTGTCGACGTTGCTGTGGCCGCTCGCGCACAAAGACGAGGTCGCGCGCGCCGTCGCGCAAGCGCATCAGATCGCGCGCGCCGCGACGCCCGAATGGTTCCCGCTCCGCTACGAGGACGTCGCGCCCGGCGGGACGCCCGCGCTCGAGGCGCCATCGATCGTGCGCGTCGAGCCGCTCGGCGACGCGCCGGGCGGTTGGCTCGCGGTCGTGCGCCAGACGCCGGGCCGGGTCGTCGTCGCCGCGCCCGACGGTCAGACGCACACGGTCTCCGACGACGCCGTCGGGACGTTCCTCGTCGCGGCGTCGGCGGCGCCCGTCGCGCCCGGCGTCGCCCGCGTGCTCGCGCGCGCGGCGCTGCCGGCGGCGCGTGCTGAATCGGTGCGCGCCGCGCTCGTCGGTGCGGCGCTCTCGGGCGAGCGTGTCGCCGAAGGGTTTCGCGTGCGCGCGGCCTCGGGCACGTTCGCGGCGGCGCTCCGCCGCTCCGGGCTGCTCGGCCGCCTCGCGTTCACGTCGCTCGCGTACGGCGCTCAGCTCGCGCTGCTCGTCGTCGTGTGGTGGATGGTCGGCGCGCGCGCGGCGGGCGCCCGCACCACCGACGCCCCTGTTGGGGGCGCGCTTTCATGGATCGCCGTCATCGGCGCGTTCGTCGTCGCCCACTTCGTCGCGGCCTGGTGCGCGGGTCGCCTCGCGCTCGACGCCGGACGCTTCTTGCGCACGCGGCTCATGGACGGGTTGCTCGCGCTCGATCCCGAGCCGCTGCGCGCCGAGGGCATCGGACAGCTCCTCGGCCGCGTCATGGAGACGGAGGCCGTCGAATCACTCGCGCTCGGCGGCGGTCTGCTCACGGTGGCCGGCCTGTTCGAGCTCGCGACGGGCGTCGTCGTCCTCGCCGTCGGCGCGCACGCGGGCCTGCCGCTCGCGCTCCTTTCTCTGGTCCTCGCGGCGGGCGCGGCGCTCGCGGCCGTCTTTTGGCGCTCGCTCCGCCGTTGGTCGGCGCTGCGCATCGCGCTCACGCACGATCTCGTCGAGCGCATGGTGGGGCACCGCACGCTCGTCGCGCAGCAGCCGCCGGCGCTGCGCCACCGCGAAGAAGATCGCGCGCTCGACGAGTACGCCGTCGCGGGCCGCGGCCTCGATCGCGCGGCCGCCGCGCTCGCCGTCGTCGTGCCGCGCGGCTGGCTGTTCGCGGGCCTCGCGACGCTCGCGCCCGCGGTCGTCGCGAGCGCAACGACGACAGGGGGCGGCGTCGGCTCGATCGCCACGACCTTGGGCGGCGTCGTCGTCATCTACGGCGCGCTCCGCAAGCTGACCCAGGCGTTCCCCTCGCTCGCGACCGCCGCGATCGCGTGGCGCCAGGTCGCGCCGCTGTTCGCGGGCGCGGACGCCGCCGCCGCGCCGCCGCCGCGCCGGCCCACGCCCGAGCCCGCGTCTGATCCCACGGCCGCATCGCCCGTGCTCGTGGCGGCGCGCGAGATCGGCTTTCGCTACCCGGGACGCACGGAGCCCGCGATCGCGGACTGCTCGTTCGAGATCCGACGCGGCGATCGCGTGCTGCTCGAAGGCGCGTCGGGCGGCGGCAAGTCGACGCTCGCGACGCTCATCGCCGGCCTGCGCGCGCCCGACGTCGGCACGCTCGCGCTCGACGGCGTCGATCAGGTCGCGCTCGGCCTGCCGCGCTGGCGCGAGCGCGCGGGCGTCGTGCCCCAGTTCCACGAGAACCACGTGTTCTCGGCGAGCGTGCTCTTCAATCTGCTGATGGGCCGCGCGTGGCCGCCGCGGCGCGAGGATCTCGTCGAGGCGGAGGCGGTGTGCCGCGAGCTCGAGCTCGGCGGCCTCCTCGCGCGGATGCCGTCGGGGATGGAGCAGCTGATCGGCGAGAGCGGGTGGCAGCTATCGCACGGGGAACGCAGCCGGCTCTTCATCGCGCGCGCGCTGCTCCAGCGGCTCGATCTGCGAGTGCTCGACGAGAGCTTCGCGGCGCTCGACCCTGAAACGCTGGAGCGCGTGCTCGGCTGCGTTCTGGCGCGCGCCGAGACGTTGGTCGTCATTGCGCATCCGTAGCCGTTCCAGGCGCTCGTAGAGATCGATTGACAGAGGCATGGGTCCTCCTCGGGGCAAAAAACGTGCTCGGGGGCGCAGCGGGCGCTCGACCAATAACTTGGGAGCGACCTAGGGCTCGACCGAGAGAGACAGAGACTCGGACTCGAGCTGTGTTAGGCGGCGAGGACGCGGGAGTGATTGATGCTGGTGAGGCCGCCCGCCTTGACATTCGAGCGAACGGCGAGGACGCGGGAGTGATTGATGCTGGTGAGGCCGCCCGCCTTGACGTTCGAGCGAACGGCGAGGCCGCGGTTGTGCTTGGTGCTGGAGAGGCCGCCCGCCTTGACGCTCGAACGAACGGCGAGAGCGCGGTTGTGGTTGGTGCTGGAGAGGCCGCCGGCCTTGATGTTGGTCTTGATCGAGAGGCTGATGTTCTTCGTCGAGGTCGTCATGTTGTGTTCTCCGTCGATTCGTTGTTGGCGTTGGGGACGGATGAACCTCATTGCAGCGGTCGTGCCAGCGCAGATCTCCGCGGAAAACGTGAAGCTCGTGCGCGCACCAATGTCTTCGAGGCGCCGCAGAGTCATGAATCAGCGCGAAGAGAACTGTTCTTCGAGCTCCGGTCATATGACCAAGAGCGAAAACTGCTAAAAAATGGGCCGTAAATTACAAATTTAGAGGCGTCGAATATCGATGGCGCGATTCGACGTCAGCTCGCCCACCAATATGTGAGCTTGAGCAAGATGACGTCGGCGGAGGACCCACGACCGAGGACGTGCGGCGCAAGGTGCGCCGCCATGTCCGAGATATTGACGCCTGGAACTTGTGATCGAGAGTACACAAGAAACAGCGTAGAACCTGGGAGGTACTCCCAGCGAAAGACGACGTTCAGGTTCAGGGCGGCCTGCTCGAGGTCGGGCGTGGACGTCCCCGCGGGGAGCATCGTCGCCAGCGGCGCCGCGCGCACGCGATCGATCGAGATGTGCTCGCCCGGCATCGCGGCCACGGCGCGCCGGTCGGTGTAGCTCCCCGAAGCGAGGAACCCTTGCGCGTAGGTTTGCAGCGAGACGCGCGGCGCGAAGGTGTAGCTCGCCCGCAGGATCGCGCCGACGCTCGTCGCGGCCAGCTGACCGAACACGTACTCGTTCATGGCGCCCGGTTGCTGCCAGGCGAAGCGCGGCTCGCCCGTCGTTCGCGTGATCTGCGGCGACAGCGCGAGCTCGAGCTGAGGCAGCAGGTTCAACGTCAGCGTGCCCTGGAGCGAAAGGCCGAGCGCTCCGTGTTGGATCGCCTGCCCCGAGCCCGAGAAATCGATGATCACGCTGCGCTTCGGATCCGTCGACAGGTCGACGCGCGCGCCCGCGTACGCGCCGCGCTCGAGCGCAGTGCCGTCGCCCACCTCGCGATCGTCATAGCGCGGTGGCGCGACGTCAGCCGCGACGAACGCGCTCCAGTAATTCAAGAAGCGGAGGCGTGAATTCAGCTCGTAGATCTGCCCGAGGTCGAGGCCGTTCACGGAGCGGCGCTCGGTGACCTCGAACGCCGTGTTCGTCTCGTTGGTCAGGACGCCTCGCTCGAGGGTCCGGTAGCCGAGCGACGTCTTGAGCTCGTGCAGGTTCTGGCGCTGCATGTAGCCGAGGTCGTTGTAGTCGAGGCGTCGGCTCGCGCCCGTGTACTGGGCGCTCGCGAGAAAGCGGCCTCCTTCCTTCGCGACGCGGGCCCAGCCGCCCGTGCCGCGGGCGCCGTCGCCGATCTGCGTGCCGTCGAGCTGGGTCATGGCGAGCCCGCCGTGGATGAAGGACTGGATGAACGCGCCGTTGGCGACGTAGTCGCCCGACGGCGAACGCCATAGACCATCGATCCCACCGACGTAGCCGTCGCGAAAGCAGCGCGCGCCGACGGCCGTCGCGTCGCCTGACGGGCAGAGCTGCATTCCCGGCGCGAAGGCCGGGTAGCTCTCGCCGCCGTCGAACGAGCTCGTCGCCGTGCTCATGAGCCCGAGGTGCCCGGCCGTGCCCCAGTCTCGCTTGAGGCGGAGCACCTCGGCCGCGCGCAGGGGCGCCGCGAGCCGCGACGTGCGCACGCCCGCGGTGTCCTCGGTCCTGACTTCCGTGCGCCCCGTGAGCGCCGAGAGCGCGCCGATCGTCCAGTGCGGGCCGAGGTGACCCACGAGCTTGCCGGCGCCGTAGATCTGCGCGGGCGACGGCACGTTGACGAGCTTCAGCGTCGTATCGTCGTTCAACGTGGGCGGCGTCGGGGCGTTGCCGATGCGGCGCGAGTAGAAGACCTGCAGCGGGAAGGCGAAGACCTCGGTGCCCTCGAGAAACAACGGGCGCTTCTCGGGCAGGAACGTCTCGAAGTTGGAGAGGTTGAGGATGAGCTGATCGGCCTCGACCTGCGCGAAGTCGGGGAGGACCGCGGCGTCGAGGGTGAGGTCTTGAGCGATGTGCCACTTCAGATCGAGGCCGGCGGAGGCGCTCAGGTCGAAGCCGCTCGCCGAGGTGGTGTCGGTGGCGTCCATGTGGCTCGCGCGCGCCGTGACGAACGGCCGCAGCTCGAACCGACCGCCCGCCTTGAGATCGGTGAGGTCGTCGAGGCGGCCGAAGTGAGTCAGCGGGTTCGCGACGTCGCGGTGGATGAAGGACCACTGATCGAACTCTTGCAGGTGCGCGATGTAGCGGACCGCCTGGAAGGCCCAGCTCTGGACGGGGGCGGTGGCGTCGTAGCGCAGGACGCGCAGGGGAATCTTGAACTCGGCCACCCAGCCCGTCGACGACCGCGACGTGCGCGCCTCCCAGACTTCGTCCCAATCGAAGTTCCAGTTGATGGGCTCCGAGACGATGGCGTCGACGACGACGCCCTCGACGTTGACGCCGAAGGTGTAGACGCTCTTGCCGTCGCCGCGGGGGTCGATCTGGACGGAGATCCACTCGCTCTCCGAGTCGCGATCGCGGCGCGTGAGGTGGCCGAAGATGGGGCCGTGAATCTGCTCGAGCTCGAACCCGACGTAGAGGGCCTCGTCGTCGTAGAGCACGCGCATCGTCGTGCGATCGGAAGGCGGGACGCCTTCGTCGGGGTACTGCTGCGTAAACGTATCGACGGGCGGCGCGGCCTTCCACGCTTCGTCGTCGAGGTGCCCGTCGATCGTGGGCGGGTGCGTCGTCCTGACGGCGCGCGTGTGCGGGGCGCTCGTCAGATCGAGCGCAAAGAGGAGCGACACCGCGAGGAACGAAACCACTAGGGGAGCATCAGCTAGCCCGATCGCGCCGGTCGGATCAACAAAGAGGGGCTCCCCTGCGGCGATTCGTCGCGGGACGGAGTGGCCAAGCCGGAGCGCCGGGCGTTCCGAATCTCGACTGCCTCATCGCGGCCGCGCGATTCGTCATGATCGGGAGTCACCGGGGACCGAGATTTCGAAACGCTCGCCCGCGTTTCGCCGCTGCGCTTACGGAAGGGCGAACCGCAGTCCTGACCGTGACGCTCCAGCCGTAAGCGGCGAGCATCGGTAGTCATGTGACTAGCGGTATTTCGATCGTCGAAGAAAGGCGACGTCTTATGACTCGAGCGCTTCGACGTGCTCGAGTCGCGCCAGTGAAGAGGCGACCGTTTCGGTCGCGAGGGGCACCGGTCGAGGGGGCGACGCGGGGCTAGCCGAGGCGGCGGTTGTGGTTGTTGTGCAAGATGACCTGCCCGGCCTTGACGCCCGACTTCACGATGAAGGCGAGCTTCCCGTTGTGATTCACGCTGGGAAGGCCACCGGCCTTGATCGCCGTCGTTACCTTCACGCCGAGGCGGCGGTTGTGGTTGTTGTGCAGGATGACCTGCCCGGCCTTGACGCCCGACTTCACGATGAAGGCAAGCTTCCCGTTGTGATTCACGCTGGGGAGGCCACCGGCCTTGATCGCCGTCGTCACGTTCACGCCCGTCTGCTTCTTCGAGATCGTCTTCATGGTCATTCTCCGGTAGATGGAATTGTCGTTTCGGTGATCGGCAAAGCACTCCGCGTGCCACCCGTAGCCATAGCGACTCGGCGATCGCTCACCGACAGTCGCGTTAGGGAACAAGTGACTCGCGAGGCCCCACTGACGCCCTTATACGATTAGGCGGAGCGCTGGCCGCGTAACTTCGTCTTCGCAAACCGCCTCAGGTGGACGGTACGCGTCCCGTGATCAGTCCGCCTCTCCGTGAGGGCCAAGCGCGCGAGGATTCTTGGCAGACAGCCCTTCCCTAAAGTATCTGCGCTCAGAAGATGTGCGCACGGTTACGCATGCAGGGTTGTCCAAGCGCGCAAAAATTCAGATAGCCGCTTCATCGGGAAAAGCTGGCTCGGCCCACTCCTCCAGAGTGCGGCGTCGGCCGGCTCCTCTCCCTGAAAGACGCGACGAGGTCACGCCGGTGCGCTGTTTACTGGGTCACCGTCGTGCGGTGGACGACAGAGCCATCAAGAGCCTTCCGATCATGTTGTGCGAGCCACGAGACGACCTCAGACAGGTGGTCTTCAGAGGCGTCCATCTGACGATAGGCATCTAGCGATTGTCGGGCGAGGCCTATCGCTCTTTCAGAGCTGGCACCACTTTCTGTCAACGCCGATGCGAGAGCAAATCTGGTCTCTGCGAGGCGACCTACGTCTGGGTCGGACTGCTTCCGGATTCGAAGAGCGCGTTCCAGGATCGGTACAGCAGTGCGGGCATTGCCGCTTTTCGTGAGAACAATTCCCTCGCCCGTCAGGGCATAGGCGACAAGTGCGCTGCTCTCACCGAATTCGCGTTTCCAAATCCGGCCCGCATCGCGATACGCCTGAAGAGCATCTTCGGTTTTGCCAAGAGCCAAGAGAATTTCACCTCGGTTGTTGAGGTTGTCGGCATATCGGGGATGCGAATCGCCGAGCGCACGACGCTGGATGCTGAGACCTCTGTCCATTAGGGCAAGAGCCCTTTGCGACTGCCCGATCTTGTTGAGTGCCAGCGCGACATTGCCGAGAGAGGCAGCGTAGTCAGGATCGTCTGGTCCAAGCACGGTCTCCTTAATTTCTCTTGCACGCTCCTGATATTCGAAGGATTGAGCAAAGTGGTGCTCGAGGTAGTAAATGCCGCCCATGTTGTTGAGTATCCAGGAGTACATCAGAGACTTGTAGCCGCCGGACCGTTCGATGACGGAGTCAGCAAATCTCATCCAATGTTCTGCCTCGGAATAGCGGCCTTGAATTCCGACGACCCAGATTTGCCAGGCTGAGAATTCAGCCAAGAGGTCATCGTGGTGAGAAGCGAGGATCGCTCTCAGACCTTCATCGAGAGCCTGCTCTGCCTCTTGGTAGTGTCCCAGTTCGGCATTGGCTCGGCCCATCGGGACGAGCGCCTCCGCCTCCAAGGGTCGATATTTTAGTTCCCGTGCCTCGTCGGCAACGGGCTTCAGCTTCTCCAATGCTGCGACATATCTTCCGGAGTCGTGGACAGCTTTGATCTGGGCGAGCTCGCGTCGGAGTTGCTCGACGCGAGCCTTCACAGTCGGATCCGGGGGCGGGATGAGAGACTTGAGCTGCTTGACGTCGCTGCACCCGTCTAGCGGCGTCAAAGCGTGCGCGGCGTCGACGGCGTGCTCGACCACTTCGTTCGTCGCCGTTGAGAAGACGTCGGAGAGCGCTCGCAGACCGCCCAGTCGATCGTTGAGGCAGGTCATGCGGAGATCGAGCAGTTCGGTCGATTGTTCGCCGCGCACGTGCGTTGCTTCGCACGAATCTCGATATAGGCCGACCCACTTCGTCGCGTATTCGTCGAGCAGCTTCGTGACGCCGCGGACAGCGTCGGGAGCGTAGGGCTTGCCCGTCGCGAGAAACGCTTTGCGAAGGGCCGCGTGGCGCGGACCCTCTCCGCCCTTCGTGCCGCCCCCGAGCTCCCACGCGCCCGCGAGGCGCTCTGGGCCGGCGGCGCAGAACGCCCGCTTCGAATCGGCGGCGCGTTGGAAGCCGAAGGCGAGGGCGCCCGCGGCGACGAAGATCGCGCTCGCCAGGAGCCAGCGCTTGCGCAAAACGCTCGGGTCCTTGCGGAGCGCGTCGAGCAGCTCCGTCATCGACGTGTAACGATCTTCGGGGCGTGGGCGGAGGCCGCGCAGGATGATCTTGCGCAGCCACACGGGCACCTTCGTGCGCGCGGGCGCGTCGTGGATGCGGCCCGCCTGGACGTTGCCGGTGAGGCCGAACGCCGTTTTCGCTTCGAACGGATGCTGGCCGTAGATCATCTCGTACAGCGCGACGCAGAAGCTGAACTGGTCGGAGCGCTCGTCGGTGACGCCGAGGTATTGCTCGGGCGGCATGTACGCCGGCGTGCCGACGACGTTGCCCTCGTGCGTGAGGCGCGACTCGGCCGGGCGCACGCCGGGCATCGTCGGGCCGTCGGCGTCGGGGTCGTTGGTGTTGAACGGGCCGTCTTCGGTGATGCGATCGATCTGGCGCGCGAGGCCGAAGTCCATGACGCGCACCTTTTCGTCGCGCGTCACCATGACGTTCTCGGGCTTGAGGTCGCGGTGGATGAGGTCGGCCGCGTGGGCGGCGGCGATGCCCTCGCCGGCGGCGATGAAGACCCGCAGCACCTCGCGCCACTTCGGCTTCTTCGTCTCGATCCACCGCGGGATCGTGAGCCCGTCGATGAGCTCCATGGCGATGAACACCTGGTCCTCGTACGTGCCGACGTCGTAGACGACGACGACGCTCGGGTGCGACAGGCGCGCGATGGCCTTCGCTTCGCGCAGCAGGCGCATGCGCTTCGCGTCGACGTCCTCGCCCTTGCGTCGGTTGACGACGCGCAACAGCTTGAGGGCGACCTTGAGATCGAGCTCGGGGTCGTAGGCTGAATAAACAACGCCCATCCCGCCCTTGCCCAGCAGGCCAAGGACGATGTACCGGCCGATCAGATCACCACGGAGCAGCGTGGTGCCGGGTGGCTCCAACACTGGTGGTGCCTGTCGATCGTTGCTGACGCTGCCGGCCCCGGCGCTCACATCAAGAGTCTCCTGGCCCCGCCTCGGGGGTCGCCGTTAGACCTGACGGCGGCGCGATTGTCCCACAATATCCGGACGCGCGGCAGGGGCGGGTCCCCGGGGGGAACGCTGTATTTTGCGCCCGCGCTAGGCGGCCGGGGCGTCGGCGTTGAGGGTGGGGCCGGCGGCGAGGCGGGCCGCGAGGAGGGCGAGCTCTGCGGGGCCCGGGTCGGCTGTGGACAGGCGGGGCAGGGTGACGAGGGGGCCGCCCGGATCGCGGGCGAGGCGCGCGAGGACGTCCTCGGCGACCCGGCGCTGCAGGCGGAGGCTGCGCGCGAGACGCAGGGTCGCGTCGAGAGGGGCGTCGCCCGTGGGGGGGACGATCGCCGACAAGACCGCGTCGCAGTCGGGCGTCGACAGCACGTCGGACGGGACGGCGTTCACGATGATGGGGCCGAGCGGCATCTTGAGCGTCGTGCGCGCGAAGGTGGCCAGCTCGATCGTCTCGCGCGCGGGGAGATCCTCGGGGAGCGTCACGATGACGAGCGCCGTGCGGATCGGGTCGGACAGCAGGTCGCGCATGGCGCGCGCGTCCTTGCTGAGCGGACCCTTGGGCATGGCCTCGAGGATCGCGTCGGGGATGCGCATCATGAGCGACGCGTGGCCGCTCGCGGGGCCGTCGAGGATCACGAGGTCGTAGCGGTGGCGCCCGGCAACGAGCTCGGTCGTGTGCCACCAGGCCTTGCCGAGCATCGCGTAGGCGTCGAGGCCGGGGATCGCGCCGAGAAAACCGCGCACGGCGCGGTTCTCGAAGAGCGCGCGGTAGACGAGCTCGGAGCGCAGCACCATGAGGCCGTACTCGTGCAGCGCGCTCTGCGGCGTCATGTTGACGGCGTCGATGCCGGGCGCGAGCGGCGCGACCTGCGTGCCGATGGGACCGAAGCGGCCGAAGAGGCGGCCGAGGCGCTCGGCGCCGGCTGCTTGAGCGACGAGCACGCGCTTGCCCGCGTCGGCGGCGGCGCGGGCGAGGGCGGCCGCGACGGTCGTGCGGCCCACGCCGCCCTTGCCCGAGACGACCACGAAACGTTTTTCGAGGAGCGGGATCATCGTCAGGCTTCGTTCATGGCGTCGGGCGCGAGGGCGATCGCGGCGATGAGGCCGAGCTCGGCGCCGGCGGCGACGGTGGCCGCCGGATCGTAGCTGAGCAGAGGCATCGATACGCCGATGATCGGCACCCAGCCGCGGCACACGGCGATGTGGAGCGCCGCGGGGGCCAGGGCGGCAGCGCCGGCGCCGAGCGCGGCCGCGCGCAGGCGGGGATCGCGCGCGCTGCGTGCCGCGAGCAGCGCGCCCACGCCGATCGCGAGCCAGGCGCCGACGACGCCGGCGGCGGCGCGCCCGCCCAGCTCTTCGGTGACGACGGCGAAGACGTAGTCCGAGCCGGGGGATGACAAGCGGTGGCGGGCCAGGCCGTGGCCGAGTCCGACGCCCGACGACATCGTCTTCGCCTGAGTGTGGGCGAGGGCGAGGACCTCGAAGCCCTTGCCGCGGCGGTCTGCTTCAGGCGCGAGGAAACCGCTCACGCGGCCGCCGACGTAGCCGAAGCGGGAGGCGAGCACGGCGAGCAGCAGCAACGTCGCGGCGGCGGCGGG
>JBBQJG010000083.1:0-19334 GCA_038325725.1 Polyangia bacterium
GGGACCAGCCGGCTGCCAATGGGGCAAGCCGTGGGCGGCATCGTCGTCTGCGGCCTCGGCCGCCTCGTCACCGGCGTCCGGGACGCCGCGCTCGCCGTCTCCCCGTTCCTCCTCGAGACGCCGGTAGATCGTGCGCGTCGCGATGCCGAGGAGCTGGGCGCAGACGCGCTTGTCGCCGCCGACATGCGCGAGCGTCGCGTGAATGACCCGACGCTCGATCTCCTCGAGCGGCGTGCCGACGGCGAAGGTGAGCGACCGCCCGTCAGAGAGCGTCCCCGACCCGCTGCGCACGTCCGGCGGCAGGTCCTCGACCTCGATTGATGTGCCCCGGCACAGCACGACGGCGCGCTCGACGGTGTTCTCGAGCTCGCGCACGTTGCCCGGCCACTCGTAGCGAGCGAGCAGGTCGAGCGCCGCGCGCGAAAAGCCGCCCAGGTGCCGCCCGTTGCGCGCCGCGTACAGCTGCAAGAAGTGCTCGGCGAGGATGGGGATGTCCTCGCGTCGGTCGCGCAGCGGGGGGATCGGCACGGCGATGACGTTGAGCCGGTAGTAGAGATCCTCGCGGAAGCGACCCTCGCGCACGGCGGCGCGCAGGTCCTGGTTCGTCGCGGCGACGAGGCGCAGGTCGACCTTCGTCGTGCGCCCGCCGAGCCGCTCGACCTCGCCCTCCTGCAACACGCGCAGGAGCTTCACCTGCACATGCGTCGGAATTTCGCCGATTTCGTCGAGAAAAAGCGTCCCGCCCGCCGCCTGGAGGAAGCGGCCGTCGTGGCGCTGCACGGCGCCCGTGAAGGCGCCCTTCTCGTACCCGAAGAGCTCGGCCTCGAGGATGGACTCGGGCAGCGCCGCGCAGTTGACCGGCACGAACGGCGCGGCCGCGCGCGGAGACGCGTCGTGGATCGCGCGCGCGAGCAGCTCCTTGCCCGTGCCCGATTCGCCGAGGAGCAGGACCGTCGCCTGCGACGGCGCGGCCTGCATCACGATGTCCATCGTGCGCCGCCAGGGCAGCGATTGCCCGATGAGCGAGCGCCGCTTCTCGGCGGCGAGCTGGGCGCGCAGCGAGCGGTTCTCCTGCACGAGCGAGCGCTTCTCGAGCGCCTTGCCGACGACACGCAGCAAGTGCGCGCGCTTGATCGGTTTCGTCACGAAGTCGTAGGCGCCCTGCTTCATCGCCTCGACGGCGTTCTCGACGGTGCCGTAGGCCGTCATGAGCACGGTCTCGGTCTCGGGCGAGACGCTGCGGCTCGCCTTGAGCAGATCGAGGCCCGACATCCCCGGCATCATGAGGTCGGTGATGAGCACGGACACGGGCTCGCGCCGGATGAGATCCAGCGCCTCGCCACCGGACCCCGCCCCGAGCACCCTCAGCGATTCACGCTCGAGGATCTTCTGGAGCGAATCGACGATCCCGGGCTCATCGTCGACGACCAACACGGTCGCCCGCTCGGCCGAGGCAGGAGGCAGTGGCTCGTTTCGCATCAGATCCATCCCTCCCGACACTTCAATGGAGATGCCAACCTTCGCCAGTTGACATAACAGCCTGAAATCACTAGAGCTGAATCTACGCCAATCTGGCTCGACCCGCCACTTGGCTGCCAAACTGGCACCGCCGTGGAGAGGCCCGATCGACGCGTGACAGTTTGTCAGGCGCCAATGGGGGCCGCGCCGCGCGTTGCGGCCGGCAACGTGATCCGAAACGTCGTGCCTTCGCCCAAGCGGCTCTCCACGGTGATGTGGCCACCGTGCCGCTCGATTCTGCCTTGAACGTTTGAGAGGCCGTGGCCGGACCCCGGGCCGACGTCCTTCGTAGTGAAGAACGGATCGAAGATGCGCGAGATGACCTCCGGCGGAATGCCGGGCCCGTCGTCGGCGATCGTGACCTCGACTTCGTTGTCCGAGCGGGTCGCGGCGACGTGGATGGTGCCCCCGCGCGGGCGGTCGCCGATCGCCTGCGCGGCGTTCGTGATGAGGTTCATGAAGACCTGATCGATCTGGCCCGCGAAGCCGGGCAGGCGAATCGCTGGATCGATCTGCTTTTCGACGCGGATGTTCTTGAGGCGGTGGCGCAGCAGATCGAGCGTGTCGTCGATGCCGCGCGCGAGAACGACCTCGCGCGGCTTCTCTTCGTCGCCACGCGAGTAGTTGTGCAGCGCCTGAACGATCGCCTTCGTGCGGGCCGCGCCGCGCTGGACGACGCTCAGCATGTCGCGCGCCTCGGCGGCGGCTGCGGCGGCGGCGGCGGGATCCTTCGCCTCGGCGAGCTCGCGGAGCGCGCCCTCCAGCGGACCCAGCGTGTTGATGACGGCGTTGACGGGGTTGTTGATCTCGTGGGCGATGCCCGCGACGAGCCGGCCCATCGACGCGAGCTTCTCGGTGCGGACGAGATCGTCCTGCGCGCGGCGCAGCTTCTCGAGCGCGTCGTGCAGCTCGACGTTGCGCTGCTCGAGCACCTCGGTGCGACGGCGCACCTCGCGCTCGAGGTCGATGTTGAGCGACTCGGTCGAACGCAGCTTGTCGCGCAGGGCGCGGCGCATCTCCTCGAAGGCGAACGCGAGGCGGCCGATCTCGTCGGCCTCGCCCGACGGAGGCACGGGGCGCGCGAGCTCGCCACGCGCCATCTCGTCGCTGCGCTCCTCGAGCGTGCGGATGGGCGTCACCATGTCGCGCACGATGAGCAGGACGAGGCCGAGCGCGAGCGCGAGCGACAGCGCGACCGAGCCGAGCATGACGCTGGGAGCGCGCGTGGGAGACAGCACGAACAGCATGACGAGGCCCGACGTAAAGATGATCACGCTGCCGAAGAACGTCATGAGCTTCGTGCGCAGCGCGAGCGGCGAGCGGATGTCAGCGATGGGCAAACGGTGCCGCGAGCCGAGCTGGGCGAGCAACGGCCGCAGCACGTCGCGCAGCATGAGCGTCTCGTACAAGCCCATGGCCAGGATGATGAGCCCCATCGAGCCGAGCAAGCGTCCCGCCGTCGCCGTGTCGAAGCCCATGAGGCGGCGGCCCACGAGCACGACGGCGACCGTCGCGAAGGCCGACGCGAAGACCTGGTAGCCTGCGAGGCGGTACGGCAGCGCCTGCGCCGCTTGGAACGCCGCGATCGCGCCGGGATCGTCGCGCGTGGGACCGCGCAGCCCCGGCTTGCGAAGCGCGGCGTCGAAGTATTGTTCGATGGGCCGCGTGCGGCGGTTCAGCGACGCGTACCAAAAGATCATCGGGAACACGAGCGCGGGGACGGTAAGCGCGAGCAGCGTGCCGGACTGTCGCGACGTCAGCTCGGTGAAGACGGCCGCGAGCGCGGCGTTCACGGCGTGCGCGAGCGCGAGCAGCGTCGCCGCGACGCCCGCGAGCCGACGGCGGTAGTTGCGCGCGAACGCGCGCAGCGGATCGTAGTTCGGCAGTACGCGCGTGCGCGCGCGAGAGAGCACGCGCTCCCACACGAGCGCGCGCGCCGCCGCGACGCCGCCCGCGTGCAGGAAACCGACGCACGCGACGCCGAGCCCCGAGGGCCACGGCAGCTGCCCCCCCAGGACGAGCCGGAGTGCGAGGTACGCGGACGCGAGCGCCCAGATCGCCCAGCGCACGAGCGCGACCTCGACGGGCGCGCGCGTGATCGCGCGATCGGCGGCCTCGACCTCGGCGTCGGTGAGAGCCTGCCCGCTCTGCTTGGCGTTGCGCGCGGCGAGCACGGGCCGCAGCAGATCGATGTAGCGCGCCCACGACGCAAACATCAACGCGCCGACGATCGACAGCAGACGCGGCAGCTCGCCGCTCGCGGCGAGCGCCTGCGACGCGAGCGCGAGCGCGGGCGCCGAGACGAGCAGGACCTCGGCGAGGGTCAGCCCCACCTCGGCGTAGGCGAGATAGGACCCGAGGCGCATGCCGGAAGGCTCCACGCGAACGGAACCGGCGACCGAAGACGTCGTCACGCGCGCCATTATAGGGCCGCGACCGTGACCGCGCGCGCGAGCGGTGACCAAAGTTCCGGGCTACACTGACCGCCGCATGACCTGGGAGACGATTCGAAATCTCGTGCGCGACGAGTGGGTGATTCTGTCCCTGCTCCTCGCCTGGTCGCTCGCCGGGCTCACGGTCATCTGCGAGCGGTTCTACGCGCTTTGGAACATCTTGCCGAAGTCCGAGACCTTCAAGAACCGCGTCGTCGACGCCCTCGAGCACGGCGATCTCGGCAAGGCGGCCGCGCTGTGCGAGATGTTCCCCGTGCCGCTCGCGGAGGTGTTCGAGCGCGGCCTGCAGGTCTTCCAGAAGAACCCCGCCAAGACGACCGAGGCGGTGACGTCTCAGCGCGGGGCGGCCGTGCTCTCCCTCAAGCGTTACCTGTGGGCGCTCGGCACCGTCGGCTCGTCGGCGCCGTTCGTCGGGCTGTTCGGCACGGTCGTCGGCATCTTGAAGGCGTTCCAGTCGATGTCGGTCGCGGGCACGGGCGGCTTCAAGGTCGTCTCGCAGGGCATCGCGGCCGCGCTCGTCGCGACGGCGGCCGGCTTGCTCGTCGCGATCTACGCCGTCATTGCGTACAACTACTTCGTCTCGCGCATCGGCGGCATCGCCATGCAGTACAAGCTCTTCTGCGAGGAGTTTCTCGCGGCGCTCGCCGCGCACGCCAACCGGGCCGGCGCGCCCGCGCCTGCTTCGCCCACCGCCGCCCCGCCGTCGACGCCCGCCCCCGTGACGACGAGCTAGCCATGGGAATGACCGTTCAGCTCGACGACGGCACGAGCGAAGGCGATGGCGATGGCACCGGCAACGAGGCCCTCGTCGCGGAAATCAACATCACGCCGCTCACGGACGTCTTCCTCGTCCTCCTCATCATCTTCATGGTGACGTCGACGGCGCTCCTCGAATCAGATCCGTCGCGCTCTGGCATGAAGGTCGTGCTCCCGAAGGCGAACGCCGCGGGCCCCGTCTCGCAGCGGCGCAGCGATCCCGTCCTCACGGTGACGAAGAACGGCGAGCTCTACTTGGGCGCCAAGAAGGTCGACGTCGCGACGCTCGAGACCGACATCCGAAAAGCGCTGGCCGACGTCGGCTCCGAGACGCTGCTCATCCGCGGCGACAAGAACGTCATGCTCGGCGCCGCGGTCGACATCATGTCGACCGCGAAGAAGGCCGGCGCGACGCACATCGCGATCCTGACGGCGCCCGGCAAGTAGCCCGGCCTCCGACCGGCCCCGTGTGGCGGTTCTGCGCGCCCGCGTCCGGGTTTTGGACAGGACTGCCTCACTGTGCACGCCCGCCCCTCCAAACGCATCGCGTAACCGTGCGAGACTTCACGATCTCGTCACGAGGCGCCGCCAAGAAAGTCGTGGCATGCGCGCTGCACAGATGGGCGCGGCCAGGGCAAAGCGCCCCGGTTGTTCGAATCCCAAATCCAGGAGTCTCCCATGACGCTCATTCGCTCGATCTTCCTCGCCCTCGTCTTCTCGTTCGCCGCTGGCACCATGGCGCAGGCCGCCGAGCCGGCCCCCGCCGCCGAGGCCCCCGCGAAGGAGAAGAAGTCCAAGAAGTCCAAGAAGACCACCGAGGAGAAGACCGAGAAGACGACCGAGGAGAAGAAGTAGTTTCTCCAGGCTGGATGAGGCGGCCGTGAGGCTGCCCGCTCCTGCCGACAAGGACCCCCGGCTGGCTTTGCCATCCGGGGGTTTTTTTTGTCTGGTGATCTGACGGCCCCCTCGCCCGGTCCGGCGCAATGCGGCCTGCGCTCGCGCGCTGGAAGCGGGGTAGATTGAAGGACTCGCCGTGACCATCCGCGCGAAAATCTGGCTGATCGCCGTCAGCGTCGCCGTCACGGTCGGCGTCGCGTCGTGGGGCCGCACGGTCGTGACGCGCGCGCGCATCATCAAAGACGCGCAGGCCTCGGCTGAAGAGCTCGCGCGCGACATCGCCGAGGATCTGAAGAGCGTCGAGGCCGACGCCGACGATCGCGATCTCGAGGAGAAGCTGCTCGGCTACCTCAACCGGCACGCGCGCATCGTGCGCCTCGACCTGTACGTCTATCGAGAGGCGTCCTCGGCCTCGAGCCGGATCGCGGCGCCGCGCGGCGACCGACCGGAGATCACGCGCTTCGCGCCGTTCAACCGCCAACCCCTCGGCTTCACGAAGGCGCAGGGCGCGGGCGAGGCGCAGGAGCTGCCCATCGAGCTGCCCGTCGATCTCAAGGGCCCGTGGAAAGCGACGCTCGTCATGCGGTGGACGCTGGGCGCCGTCGAATCGATGCTCAAGACAGACGAGCGGATCTCGATCATGTTCGCGTTCGGCGTCGTCGTCGTGCTGACGCTCGTCTCGGGCCTCATCACGAACAAGGTCGTCGGCAAGCCGCTCGAGGTCCTCGCGGGCGCCATGCGCGACGTCGAGAAGGGCGATCTGTCGCGCCGCGTGCCCGTCGACACCGTCGACGAGGTCGGGCGCCTCTCGCAGGGCTTCAACCGCATGTTGGGGCAGCTCTCGCAGGCCGACGCGCAGATCCGCGCGTTCAACCAGCGCCTCGCCGCGGAGATCGAGAAGGCGACGCACGATCTGTCCGAGAAGAACACCACGCTCGCGCAGCTCAACAGGTTGCTCAACGACATGCGGCGCGACAACGCGTCGAAGGTGCGGCTCGCGACGCTCGGCCAGCTCGCGGCGCAGCTCGCCCACGAGATCGGCACGCCGCTGTCGTCGGTCTCGGGGCACGTGCAGCTCGCGCTCCTGCAGCGCGATCTCGCGCCCGCACTGCGCGAGCGGCTCGAGGTGTCGGCGCGCGAGGTCGAGCGCATCAGCAAGATCGTGCGCGACTACCTCGACTCGACGCGGCCGCTCGAGCCCGAGCGCCAGCCGACGCAGGTCCCGAAGCTCATCGAGGAGGCCGTCGAGCTCGTGCGCGGCACCGAGACGGGGCCGCGGGCCGCCGTGACGTTCGAGGTCGACCCAAACATCGGCGATCTCGTCACGGACGCCGGTCTCCTTCGACAGATCGTCGTGAACCTGCTGTCCAACGCCCTCGACGCCGTCGACCCCAAGGGCCACGTCACGATTTCGGCGGCGGCCGAGGACAACGACATCCTCATCACCGTGAGCGACACGGGCCACGGCATCTCGCCGGACGACCTGCGGCGCATCTTCGAACCGTTCTATACGACAAAGGGACGAGGCAAGGGCACGGGCCTCGGCCTCGCGATCTGTCGACAGCTGACCGCCGCCCTCGGAGGAACCATCACGGTGCAGAGCCAACCCGGCAAGGGATCGACCTTCTACGTGCGCCTGCCGCGCGACGGAGCGCCCGTGGGCGCGCCCGGCTCGGGGCCGTCCACAATCACGACGACCTCGACGACGAACCCGCGCCTGCGCATCGCCACGGGGGGACACGCGTGACGCGCGTGTTGGTCGCCGAGGACGATCGCGTCGCGCGCGATCTGCTGTGCGAGATCTTGCGCGGTGAGGGCTACGAGATCGAAGCCGTTGATGACGGCGCGGGCGCGATCGAGCGCGCCGTCGCGGGTCGCTACGATCTCGTCGTTTCGGACGTGCGTATGGAGCGCTCGGGCGGGCTCGACGTGCTCGCGGCCTTCACGAAGAGCGCGCCCGCGACGCCCGTGATTCTCATAACGGCGTTCGGCGACGTCACGGGCGCCATGGAGGCGATCCAGCGCGGCGCGTACGACTACGTCTCGAAGCCGTTCAACATCGAGGAGCTCAAGCTCACCGTCGGGCGCGCGCTCGAGCGCAAGCGCCTCGTCGACGAGCAGAAGACCGTCCCCTCGGACGCGCGCACGAACCTGCAGGACATCGTCGGCAAGACGCCCGTCATGCTCGAGGTGTACAAGCTCGTCGCGCGCGTCGCCGCGTCGACGGCGACGGTGCTCGTGCAGGGCGAGTCGGGCACGGGCAAGGAGCTCGTCGCGCGCGCGATCCACACGCATTCGCCCCGCGCGACCCTGGCCTTCGTGCCCGTGAACTGCACGGCGCTCACAGAGTCGCTGCTCGAGTCCGAGCTGTTCGGCCACGCCAAGGGCGCCTTCACGGGCGCGATCGCCTCCAAACGCGGCCTCTTCGAGATGGCGAACGGCGGCACGCTGTTCCTGGACGAGATCGGCGACATGGGGCCGAAGATGCAGGCCCAGCTGCTGCGCACGCTGCAGGACGGAGAGGTGCGGCCCGTGGGCGGCGCCGAATCGATTCGCGTCGACGTGCGCCTCGTGTGCGCGACGAACAAGGATCTCGACGAAGAGGTCAAGGCGAACCGCTTCCGCGAGGATCTGTTCTTCCGCATCAACGTCGTCACGGTGCGCCTGCCGCCGCTGCGCGAGCGACGCGAGGACGTGCCCATGCTCGTCGGGCACTTCCTCAACAAGACGGCGCTGCGCGAGCGGCGCGCCCCCACGGCGATGTCGCCCGAGGCGCTCAAGCTGCTGTCGGCGTACCCGTGGCCCGGCAACGTGCGCGAGCTCGAGAACGCCATCGAGCGCGCCGTCGCCGTCGCGAAGGGCAACGTCATCCTGCCGTCGGATCTGCCGCCCGAGGTGGGTGGCGGGCTCGAGCCCGGCGCGACGGCCGAGACGGGAGGCTTGCTCGGCGAGGTCGGCGAGCGCCCGACGCTGGCGGAGCTCGAACGGCGTTACATCGCGCTCGTGCTCGGCGAGTGCGGCGGCAACAAGAAGAAGGCGGCCGAGAAGCTCGGCATCGATCGCCGCACCCTGTACCGCGCGCTCGAGCGCGGCGGCGAGCTGACCCCCGATCCCGAGGACGACGAATAAAATAGACGAGACGAGCAGCAGGCGCGCCGGCGCCCCGCACGAGGAGCCCCCCTTGTCCCCATCCCGCCCCCTTGATCGCGCACGAAATCGCTGCTTCGATCCCCAGATGTTCTCGCGACCCGGTCTCACGTCCTTGACGCTCGTCCTCGTGCTCACGACGACGTGCGCGGCGCGTGGCCAGACGCCGCCCGCGCGCGCCCGAGCCGCCAACCCCGGCGACGAGACCCGGCGCAAAGAGCTCGCGGCCGAGATGAAGCGCGCGGGCGTCGAGGTCGACTGGCGTCTCGCGACGCTCGTCGATCTGCAAGACTGGTCGCAACGCGTGACCGAGACGCGCACGCTGCGTGATTTCTGCGCGATGCAGGTCGACTGGCGCACGTACCCGCTCGCCGATCTCAAGGACTGGACGGGGCGCTGCGCGAAGGGCGCGAAGCTCGCGCGCGCGGGCGTGCAGGTCGACTGGAAGACGTACTCGACGCAACAGCTCGACGAGATGATGACGTTCATGCATCAGATCCGCACGCCGGGGTCCGAGCGCGGCGCGGGTCAGCCGCCCGGGGCGCCGGGAGAGCCGGGGCCCGGCGCGGATCCCGATGCGATCTTGCGCCCCGCGTACGTCGGCGACGAAGCCAGCCACGACGAAGCCAGCCACGGCGAAGCCAGCCACGGCGAAGCCAGCCACGGCGCCAAGAAGAGTCCGCTCCCTCCGGCGCCCATCGGACGCAAGGGCAGCAGAGGCGAGCGCGCCGCCGTCACGCCGGCCCTCAGCGACGAGCTGGCGGCGCCCAACGAGATCGAGCGGATGCCCCCACGCGGCGTGCGTCCTCCCGCGCGCGTCCCGGGACGATTGCCGGCGGCGCGCGAGCCCGTCGAGGCGCCCGTCGCGCGCGTCCCCGCGCGCCCACCCGTCGCAGCGCCCCTGCCTCGCCCCGCGACGCCGATGACGGCGCCCCTGGCGCGCACGCCCGCGCCTGTTGGGCGCGTCCCCGCGCTCGCGGCGCCGATCGCCGAGAAGCGTCCGCAAGCGCCCCGCGTGATCGGCCCGCCGCCTCACTCGGCCGCCGCTCCGGCGAGGACGGGCGTCGCGCCCCCACGCGCCGCCGCCGAGGAGCCCGAAGCGCCCGAGCCCGAGCTCGCGCCCGCGCCCGACTCGCACCTTCGTCCGGCGCACGCGCCTCTCGGCGCCGCAGCGCACGCGCCTCTCGGCGCCGCCGCGCACGCCCCTCTCGGCGCCGCCGCGCGCGCGCCTCTCGGCGCCGCCGCGCGCGCGCCCCTCGGCGCCGCCCCCGCCGTCGCGGCGCCGACGCCCCGTCCGAGCGCGGCGCGCGATCCGTTCGCCGAGCCGGAAGAGCCGCCGCACCGGCCGATGCTGCCGCCCGCGAAGCCGGCGCCGCCCGCACGCCCCGCCCCGCCCGCGTCGTCGCCAAGCGCATTCCCGAGCGAGGCGCCCGCGTCCGCGCGCGCGCCGCTGCCGCCCCTGCCCTCACGCCCGTCGCCCTTCGCCGAGCCGACGCCCGCGCCGACCGCGGTCAAGCGCACCCCCGCCGCCGCGCCGTCATCCTTCGGCGAGCCGACGGCGATCAAGCGGTCCCCCGCGGCCGCGTCGTCGCGCCCGGCCGCCGCGCCCGTCGAGGACGAGACGCCGGAGCCGCCCGCCGCGCCGAAGCTGCCGCTCGCGAAGCCCGCGCCCCCGGCGGCGCCGCTCGCGGTGCCGCCGGCAGCCGATCCGACGCGCATCCTCAAGCCCGCGCCGCCCGCGCCGACGCGCACAAGCGATCGCCCAACGTTCGATTGGACGCCCGTCATCGCGCCCGCGACGTCGAAGACGAAGCCTGGCAAGGTGGGCCGCCCGTCGGCGAGCAAGCCAAAGTCGGACACCTCGTTCGACGCGCCGCCGCTCGCCGCGCCCGCACGTGCGGCGCCGCCCGCGAAGCTCTAGCCGCGCGGACGATTAAGGCACGGTCAAGGCAACGTTGGCGCCGCGACGACGTCCGCGGGCGGACCCTCGCATGTGAGCGCCTCGAGGAAGGCGACGAGTGACGTCTGTTCGTCGACCGTGAGGTAGAGCGGCTTGAACGACGGCGTCGATGCGCCCGGCGTGTTCGCCGCGACGATGCCGTCGTTGTAGTGCGACACGACCTCGGCGAGCGTCGCGATCGAACCATCGTGCATGAAGGGCGCCGTGAGCGCGACGTTGCGCAGGCTCGGCGTGCGGTACGCGCCGATGGGGATCGTCGACAGGTCGGCCGTGACGAGCTCCATCGACGTCGTGTCCGTCGGATCGTCACTCCACATCGAGTCGCGGCGGAAGCCATTCGCTTTGAGCTTCTGAACGCCGTCGCGCGCGCCCCACGGCAGACAATTCTTGGGCCCCGACATGTGCGTCGCGCTCATGGGCGCGCAGTCGCACACGCCGCCGGCGGGACAATCGGCCTCCGTCGGCACGCCGACGCCGAGCTGCCCGACGCCGACGTTGTGGAACTCATCGTCGGAGAACAGCGGCGTGTAGTGACAATCTGTGCAGCCGGCCTTCCCGACGAACAGGCGCGCGCCCGCCTGCGCCGCGGGAGACATCGCCGTCGACGACGCCCCCTTCCCCGCGCGCACGTCTTCCATCCACCGATCGAACGGCGACGCGCCGAGCACGAGCTTGCCCTCGTACGCGGCGATCGCCTTGCCGAAGTTCACGAGGACGCGCGTGACCGTCGCCTGATCGGCGGGCGCCATGCAGTCCCAGGCGTCACCGAACGGCTCGGTCGCGTCGCCCGGTTGGCAGCCGGCGATCTTTCCAGGTTTGCCCTGCAGTGGGAACTGCGGCCAGCAGCCGCCCGCGCCCGTCGCCATCGACGTCGCCACGCGACAGGTCGCCGGGCATGACGAGCCCCCGCACTGACCGTCCGTACCCACGATCGCTTGCACGCCCGAGGACGGACCCGTCACGGGGAGGGGAGCGTTGCCAAAGACCTTCGCGTACTCGGCGCCGTACAGATCGGAGATCAACCAAGCCGTGTGCAAACGATTGCCGTTCGTCGTGAGCGGGTTCTCGTTGTCGGAGGCAGCCTGCGCCCACAACGAATCGGCGCGGCCGTTCCAAAGGTGCATCGAATAGAACGCCGAATCGAAAGTCGAGATCGAATTGTTGTACGTCCACCCCGCGCCGACGGACACGTTGCCGGGCGCGCTCGCCGGATCGACGCCGGCGTGCCCCGCGTCGTGACACGAGACGCACGCGACGCCCGCGCTCGTCCCCGCGGCGGTGCGACCGAAGGGCATCTTGCGATTGAGCCCGTCGAGCAGCGTAGACGGTCCCGAGAAGCGCGGGTCGTGATACAGCTTCTTGCCGAGCGCGGCGGCGTCGGGATTCTCCGCGTAGCGGTTGCTCGGATCGGCCGGCGCCGTCTGCGGCAGATCGGCGAGCTCTCCGAGGCGCGCGCGATCCGTCGACGAGAACTGGCAGTCCTCGCCCGAGCCGCCGCACGTGAACTCGTCGAGTGGCTGACACGCGCTCGCGCAGACGCCCGCTCCTATCACGACCCACATCACCGCTTTTCTCTGCTGGTGCATCAAACCTCCCTCTCTCGCGATGTCATGTCGGCCGCGCGAATGAAGGGCTTAAGCCGTGCTGCATGTCGATACGACACCGACGCGTCACCGGATGTCGGAGACTCTTGCGCCTCATTTGTACGAGCCGCCACCGTTGGGGAAGCACCAATTAAGTTTCGCTGAAGCGAGTCGAATGAAGTCAGTCCCAACTTGAAACTCGTTTGGCTCAACGCGGAATTTTTGATCGGTCTTCCGTTTCAGGGAGGCAGGCACAAGCACGCATGAGCGCCGTCCCAAACATCGATCGCCCGCAACCAGAAACAGCGACGCCGTCGCCTCTTCCTGGAATTCTGCTCGCGAGCGCACTCGGCGCCGCCGCGCTCGGTGTGCAGCGCCTCGTGCCGGCGCGGCTCGCGCTGCCCGATGTGCTCGTCGCGCTCGTCCTGGGCGCCATCGTCGTCAACTCACCGCTCGCGCGCGTGCTGGGCCTCGGGGCCCACGATCGGGGCCGCAATCGTTACGGCAACGGTCTCAATTTCGTTGGCAAGACCGTATTGCGCGTCTCCGTCATCATGATGGGCTTACGTATTGAAGCTCACCTGTTTGGGTCGAGAGACCTCCTCGCCATCATCCTGGCGCTCGCCACGGCTCTCCCTACGACCTACCTCCTGACACACGCGTTCGCCGTACCGCTCGGCGTGCCGAGGCGGCTCGCCCACCTCGTCGCCGCCGGCACGATGATCTGTGGCGCCTCGGCCGTAAACGCCGTCGCGCCCGTGATCGGGGCGCGCCGTCAGGAACAAGGCGTCGCGCTCGCGACGATCTTTCTCTTCAGCGCCGTCGCGCTCGTCGTGTTCCGCTCGGTGGCGCAGGGCCTCGGCCTCACGCCGCACGCGGGGGGCCTTTGGAGCGGCCTGGCCGTCAACGATCTCGCGAGCGCCGTTGCTGTCGGCGCGCAGATGGGGCCGGGCGGCTCGGAGATGGCCGCGCTGAGCAAGTCGGCGCGCGTGCTCATGCTCGCGCCGATTCTGGTGGCGTTCTCGCTCTCGCGCGGCGGCGCGCCATCGCGGTCAGACCTCGGCCGCACCGTGCGGTCCCACATCCCGGGCTTCGTCATCGGGTTCCTCGTGCTCGCGTTCGCGCGCGCCGGGGGAGATGCCCTCTTCGGCGACGCGCCCGCGTGGCGCACCCTGCTCGTCGTCAACCGCAACGTCGTCGCGTTCGCGACGCTCACGGTGTCGGCGGGCATCGGGCTGCACCTATCGGTGGAGGGATTGCTGTCGGCGGGCGCACGCGCCGTCGCGCTCGGCGCCGTCGCGGCGACGACGATGAGCGCGCTGACGCTCACGCTCGTCATGCAGGCCGCGGACGGCGTCACGCCGCGGCTGCTGCTCACCTGTACCGCGTCGCTCGGAGGCGCGTTCGCGCTGTGGCTCGTCGCGCGTCGCGTGCGCGCGACCCGCGAGGCGATGCACATCCCCGGCGAGGTCACGCGCCGCCGACGCGCCGCCCTCGGCCTGCCGCTGCCGAGCAACGACAGGTACGCGTCCCCGAGCGGGGAGTACCCCGTCTCATGAGCTTTGTTCCCACCATCCCCCAAACATCCGCACGCCCAGGAGGTCACATGAGCGCGCTTCACCCGTCCCGCCCAATCCACTTTTCGCTCGGTGCGGTCGCCCTCGCGATCGCCTTCGCAGGCTGTGGAGTCCCCCCGGATCCCACGGCGGCGACCGACGAGAACGTCACGGCCGAGACCCAAGCGCTTCATGGCGGCGGCTTCGACTTCTTCCTCCCCGCCCTTCACGCCGACGTCGTCGCGCGCGGCATCCCCGGCGCGGGCGCCGTCACTCAGGTCGGGACGTTCCACCGCGGCAACCCTCTCCACGACAAGCCCATCTTCGCGCCGTCCTCGGCGCCCGGCATGATCCTCGATCCGGCGCGGCTGCTCGTCGCGAGCTCGTCGAGCTTCGGCGCGACGCTCGCCCGTCCGGCGGAGGCGACCGGCGCCATCCTGTCGCTCGACGTGAGCCACGGCATCGTCGACGTGCCGGCTGATCTTGCGACGGCCGGCGGCCAGGCCGCGACGGCCGACGGCCGCGCGCGCGTCTACGCCGGCGCGGACGCGGCCTTCCTCAACAGCCTCACGACGCCCGCGGCCGTCACGGCGGCGCTGCCCGCGGCGAGCTTGCCGCTTGGGATCTCGATCAACCGTGGCTTCGGCCGGCCGTGGCTCGCGAACGCGCCCACCGGCGCGACGGGGGCGGGCACGATCACCGTCGACGATCCGAACGGCGCGCCGCTCGCGGGCCCTCCTTCTCCCGTCGCAGGCGGCGTGTTCGCGGGTGATCTCACGAACCGCGCGACGTCGACGAAGGGCCTCGATCACGGCGCGCTCGCGACGGCGCTGCTCACGAAGTCACCCGACGGCACGGGCAAAGCCGTGTTCCTGGCCGCCGAGGCCGACGGCAGCATCGTGCAAGTGCACGTCCAAAAGGGCGTCGACGCGTTCGCGCCCGCCGGCACCTTCACGCCGCTGCCGGCCGTGACCGTCGCGGCCGCACAGTCGATGTCGCGCGACGCCGTCACGCGCGTCGGCCTCATCTTCAACTGGGTGCCGACGCGCATCGCGTACGTCACCGATCCGCTCGCCGACCGCGTCCTCGCCCTCGACATCAGCGACGACGGAACACTCTTTTCAGCCAGCGCGCCGCGCGTGCTCGCGTCGCGCTGGTTCGATCGCCCCGTCGATCTCGCGGCCGCCGTGCCCGAGGTCGCGAGCGACAACTTCGCGAGCAACACGACGCTCGGTGGCGGATCCGATCTGTATGTCCTCAATCGCGGCAACAACAGCATCGTGCGCATCACCCAGGGCGGCGCCTTCGTCGAGGCGCGCCGCATCTTCGCCAACCTCCCGACCTTCCGCGCGAACGGAATCACCGTGTCCGAGGACGCGCAGACGATCTGGGTCACCGTCGTCATGGAGGGCGGCGCCGGCGCCGTGCTCGCGATGCCGGCGTTCGGCGCCGGGTTCATCACGCCGTCGATGGTCAACCACGCCCGCCACGCGGGCGCGGTCGGCATGACGGCGATGGGCGCCGACATGTTCGCGACGCAGCTGTCGCCGCTCCAGGCCGTCGGCCCGCTGTTCAACGGCCGCGCCTGCGGCGATTGCCACAACGATCCCGTGCAGGGTGGCATGGGCGCGAGCAACGACACGTTCGTCACGCGCGTGGGACGCGTGTCGATGGGCATGTTCGATCCGCTCATCGGCCTCGGTGGCCCCGTGGCGCGCGCGCACTCGATCGCCGAGGTCGGCTTCTATTGCGGCCTGCCCACGGGCGTCCCGCCGCTCGCCAACGTGACCTCGCGGCGTAGCGCCATGACGTTGCGGGGCACGGCGCTCATCGACTTCGTGCAAACGCGCGACGTCCTCGCGGCCCAGACGGCCCAGCCGGCGGACGTGCGCGGCAAGATGAACGTGCTCGCCGACGGCCGCCTCGGCAAGTTCGGCTGGAAGGCGCAGTTCTCCACGCTCGTCGAGTTCATGGGCGACGCCTTCACGAACGAGATGGGCATGACGAACCCGCTCGCGCCGCGCGACGAGGTCCGCGGCTGCGGCGCCTCATTCCTCGAGCCCGAGATCGACGCCGTGCCCGTGCAGGCCGTGACGGCCTTCATGAATACGCTCGATCCGGTCGTCCCGGACGCGACGTGCTTGGCGTCTGCGGGCGCGACGACCTTCACGGCGACGGGCTGCGCGAGCTGCCACACGCCGTCGTTCCCGGGACCGAGCCGCACGATCAATCTGTACTCGGATCTGCTCGTCCACGACATGGGCGCGACCTTCGACGATCACTTCGTCGCGGGCTCGGCCGGCGGCACCGAGTGGCGCACGGCGCCGCTGTGGCGCCTGAGCGAGCGCGCGCACTTCCTGCACGACGGCCGCGCCTCGACCGTCGCCGACGCCATCGCGGCGCACGGCGGCCAGGCCGCGACCGCCGCCGCGGCCTTCGGCGCGCTCGACGCGACGTCGCGCCAGGCGCTGCTCGACTTCCTCGGCTGCATCTAACCGCGCGCGCCGAGAGCGCGCTGCCTTCCCTCCGCGCGCCGCATGTCTTCGGACATTGTGGCGCGCGCAACGATCGCTGCCTCTCCTGGTTGTTCTTCAATCAACAACCTCACCAATGGTCTGCAAGGTTACCGTTTGAAATTCATTAGCAACGATCAGTAAACGCATGATGTCTCACGGAATCTTTAGTCGTTTCGATTCGGGCCGATGTCATGAGCCTCGAGGAGGGCGTGGATCGATGAGGAGCCGTTCACCTGGGGCCGCGCGCTGGAGGCGATGCGCAGCCATGACATCGCTCGCGGCGTCGCTCGCGGCCTCGCCGCGCGCGCGCGCCGAGACGCCCGCGGAGCCCACGCTCGATCTCGTGGCGCCCGACGACGGAACGGCGCCGCCCGCCGACCCCATCGCCAAGATCGCCGAGCTCGAGACGCGCCTCGAGCAGATGCAGTCGGTGATCGTCGGCCGTCAGCCGCGCGTCGTCGTCGGCGGCTACCTCGACCTGGGCTTCTTCGCGACGCAGGGCAACGGCTCGGGGATCATCCGCGACCAGGGCCACGAGCTGTACCCCGCGTACGGCAAGTACGGCTGGGTGTTCCTCGGCGACATCCTGTCGACGGCCGTCAACTCGCGCGGCGAAGCGGCCGACCTCGGCGACGCGACGGGCGCACCCCCGCGCTTCGATGGCGTTCATTCGGGCGGCGCGCCCGGCTTCATCGCGAACGAAATCAACCTCACGCTGACGTCGGGCCTCGGCCCCACGGCGATCGCGACGGCGAGCGTGAACTTCACGCCGCGCTCGGGCTCGAACTTCAGCCTCGGCGACACGGTGGACGCCGACCTCGCCCAGCTCGAGTGGATGCCGACGCGCTCACAGAAGACGTCGATCTTCGTGGGCAAGATGGACTCGGTGCTCGGCATCGAGTATCGCGAACGCAAGTCGAGCCAACGCTTCGGCGTCACGCCCTCGCTCATCGCCCGCTACACGACGGGCACGGCGCTCGGCCTCAAGGTCCGCTCGAAGTTCGGCCCTGATGATTTGTTCGTGCTCGCGGGCGCCGTCACCAACGGCTCGTTCACGCAGGAGCAGTTTCACTTCTACGACGAAATCGACACGAACCTCGGCAAGACGCTCAGCGGCCGCGCGTCGATCCACCCGCCGCTGCCCGTCGACATGGAGCTCGGCGCGTCGGGCTCGTACGGCGCGCAGGATCGCTCGCCCAACACGCTCGGCAAGATGTGGTTCTGGGGCATCGACTACCAACTCCACCTGCGGCGCGCCGATCTGAAGGCGCAGTACCTGCGTGGCGCCTCGCCGGGCGACCCGACGAACGGCGCCTACGGGCTCGACCTGCACGGCGGCGGCTACGTCGAGCTCGACGCCTTCGTGATTCCGCACGTCGGCCTGCTGGGCCGCGCCGAGTACCGCGACGCCTTCGTGTGGCTCGGCGATCCGACGTCGCCCAGCGGCGCCAACCGCGCCTACCTCACGAAGTCGTGGCGCGCGACGGGCGGTGTCCGCATCAACTTCACGGACCGCGTCTTGCTGAAGGCCGAGTACCTGCGCAACGGCGAATACGGCGGCCTCCCGCAGATCCGCAACGACGTCCTCACGACGTCTCTCGTTCTGATCGAGTGACCAACAAGATGCCGAGCACACCGAGGCGAGGAATCATGAGACATCGAAGGCCAATCGGAACCGGGCTGCTCGTGGGCGTGGCGCTCGTTCAGCTCGCGCTGCCCGCGTACGCGCAAAATGGCGACAAGGCCCCCGAGGGCCCCGTGACGCGCGCCGAGTTCGCGAAGCTGCAGAGCGACGTGCGCGAGCAGCGCCAGCTCATCATCCAGATGCTGCAGACGGAGCAACAGCGCTACGACATGCTGCTGCACCTGCTTGCCGGTCAAGGCGGCGGCACGCCCATGGCGGGCCTCGCGACGCCCGCCGTGCCGAGCGAGCCGGCGCCCGCCGACGCGAGCCCGAGCAAGCTCGGCAAGAAGGCCGCGCCGCCCGTCGAGCGGCGCCCCGGTACCGTCGAGGGCAAGGTCGCGGTCTCCGGCGGCGCGCTCGAGGACGTCTACATCTACGTCGACAACGTGCGGGGCCCGCCCGCGGTGCACAAGGGCATCGAGATCCGCCAGGAGGGCCGCCAGTTCAGCCCGCGCGTCGCCGTCGTGCAGACCGGAACGAACGTCGTGTTCCCGAACTTCGACTCCGTCTATCACAACGTGTTCTCGAACTCGCCGCGCAACACGTTCGATCTCGGCACCTATCAATCGGGTGACAAGCCGCGCTCGGTGACCGTCACGGGGCCGGGCGTCGTCGAGATCTTCTGCAACCTCCACCAAAAGATGTCGGCGAAGATCCTCGTCGTGCCGAGCGCGCTGTACACGAAGGTGCACGCCGACGGGACGTTCCGACTCGACAACGTGCCGCCCGGGCCGCGCCGCCTCGTCGCGTGGAGCCCCGAGACGAAGCCCGTGGCGCAGCGGGTCGACGTCAACGGCCCGACGACGGAGGTCTCGTTCTCGCTCGAGCACCAAGACCCCGGAGCGCACACGAACAAGCTGGGACAGGCCTACGGATCGTATCGGGACTAGGGCGGCGACTATCGCAAAGGAGCTGGATGCGGAAGACGCGCGTCATCGTTGGAATCACCTTGATGTTGGGAGGACCGGCCGCGGCGATCGTCGCGCTGCGGACGGCCGTCGGCGATCAATCGCGCGCGCAGGCCGCGCTCGCCGCCAAGAACCACGACACCGCCACGCACGACGCCCAGCGGGTCTCGGCCGAGGGCCAGCGCGCTCAGACGGAGGCGAACGCAGCGGCCGGCATCGCGCCGCTGCAGGCGGGCCTGCACGCGCGCGTCGACGGCGCGACGCTCGTCGACATGTTCGACAACGAAGACTGGTGGCGTCCGTACCGCGCGGCCTTCCCGGTCGTGCGCGTCGTGGTCGACGGAAAGCCGCTCGCC
>JBBQJG010000084.1:0-19310 GCA_038325725.1 Polyangia bacterium
GACGAACCGGGCTGCGCCTGGGCGCGCTCTCCCTCGACGAGACGGTCACGCCCGCGCCACCGGGTGACGAGACGAGCCGCCTCCTCGCCGACGCCGCCCTCGCGCGGGGCCTCGACCGCCTCGCCGGGGGCGAGGGGGTGCCGCGCCTGCTCGCACGGCTCGCCTTCGCGCGGCAGGTCGCGCCCGACGGTCCGTTCCCCGCGATCGCCGGAGACGACGTCGCCGCGCTGGTGCGCCTCGCCTGCGCGGGGCTCCACAGCTTCGCCGAGCTCGCCGAGGCCGACCTCACGTCGAGCGTGTTCGCGTCGCTCCCGCCCGACGCCCGACGTCAACTCGACACGCTCGCGCCCGAGCGCGTGACGCTACCGGGCGGCCGCGGCGTACAGGTCAACTACGTCGCCGGTCAGCCCCCGTGGATCGAGTCGCGCCTGCAGGACTTCTTCGGCCTGCGCGCGAGCCCCGCCGTCGGCGGCGGCCGCGTGCCGCTCACGCTGCATCTGCTCGCGCCCAACGGCCGCGCCGTGCAGGTGACGCGCGATCTCGCCAACTTCTGGGTGCAGCACTATCCCCCCCTGCGCCGCGAGCTCGGCCGCCGCTACCCGCGCCACGCCTGGCCCGAGGACGGCGCGACGGCGAAGCCCCCGCCCCCGCTCCCGCCGCGTCCGCGTCGGTCCTAACGGGCGCGCCCTGCCGGATCGTGTCTATACTGCGCCCGATGGTTCTCGAACCGTCGGCGCGCGCGGCTTGTGAACGACGGAGGGGCGTGCTCGCGGCGCGCCTCGGCAACCGCCCCGCGCTCCTCGCGACCGGCAGCCCGCGCCCGCGCAACTACGCGGCGAACCAGTATCCCTTCCGCGCGAGCAGCCACTTCCTTTATTTCTTCGGCGTCCCGTTGCGCGGCGGCGCCGCCTTCTATGACGGAGGGGCGTGGACGCTGTACCTGCCCGAGCCGGGACCCGACGACGCGCTCTGGGAGGGACCCCAGCCGTCGTTCGACGAAATCGCGGAGGCCGTCGGTTGCCCCGTGCGCCCGCTCGGGCGGCTGTCCGCGAGCGTGCGCGGCCGCGCCGTCGCGACGCTGCCCGCCCCCGATCTCGAGACGTGCGCCGAGCAATCGCGGCTCCTGGGCCGCGAAATCCGCCGCGGCGTCGTCGACGTCCTCGACGCGCCTCTCGCCGACGCGATCATCGAGCTCCGGCTCGTCCACGACGACGCCGCGATCATCGAGCTGCGCCGCGCGGCCACGGCGACCGCCGCCGCTCACGCGGCCGGCCCACGCGCGGCGCGTCCGGGCGTCACAGAGGCCGTCGTGCAGGCGACAATGGAGGCCCAGCTCACGGCGCGCGGCATGGGCTGCGCCTATCCGTCCATCGTCACGGTGCACGGCGAGGTGCTCCACAACGACCGCCACGACAACACGCTCGCGCCGGGCGATCTGTTGCTCGCCGACGTCGGGGCCGAGACCCCTGGGGGCTGGGCGGGGGACGTCACGCGGACCTGGCCCGTGAGCGGCCGCTATTCGTCGACGCAGAAAGACCTGTACCAGGTCGTGCTGTCCGCCCAGCGGCAAGCGATCGCGGCCGTCGCGCCCGGCGTACGCTACCGCAACGTTCACCTGCTCGCCTGCCAAGCGCTCGCGAGCGGCCTCGTCGATCTAGGCGTGCTGCGCGGCAACCCGATCGAGCTCGTCGCCGACGGCGTGCTCGCCCTGCTCTTCCCCCACGGCGTGGGGCACCTCATCGGCCTCGACGTCCACGACATGGAGGACCTCGGCGATCGCGCGGGCTACGCGCCGGGGCGTACACGCGCCACCGAGTTCGGCTTGCGCTTTCTGCGCCTCGATCGCGATCTCGCGCCGGGCATGGCCGTCACGATCGAGCCCGGCCTCTACCTCGTGCCCGCGATCCTCGACGATCCGAAGCTCGCGAAGGTCGCCGCGGGCCGGCTCGATCGCACGCGCCTCGCCGCGTTCGCCGACGTGCGCGGGATCCGCATCGAGGACGACGTCCTCGTGACGGCCGGGGGCGCCGAGGTGCTCACGGCCGCGATCCCGAAAGCGCCCGACGACATCGAAGCCATCATGTCCACGCGCTGAAGCGCCGACGTCCACGCTCTGACCCGAAATTCCCATATTTCGAGTTGGTCTTTTTTCTGGCGGATTTTTGCTCCGCTTTGTGACGGCGCTAAAGTCGTGGCCATGAAACTCATCCAACGCAAGACGGTGAAGACGACCAAGACCTCGGCTCCTCTCGAGGCCAAAATGAGCGCGAGCCCGAAGGTGACGATGCCTTCTGTCGAGGAGATCGCGAAGCGCTCGTACGAGCTCTTCCTCTCGCGTGGCGGCGACGCCGGCCACGACGTCGAGGACTGGCTTCGAGCCGAAGCCGACCTCCGCAAGACCTAGACCGCCGCGGGCGACGCCCTCCGTTTCGAGACCGCCTCGCGGCGGCCTCGCGGTGGGCGACTGTCCCTTAGCCGTCGAAGCGGGACAGGACGAGGCTGGCGTTCGTGCCGCCGAAGCCGAAGCTGTTCGTGAGCGCGTGCTTGACGCGCACCTCGCGCGCCGTGTTCGGCACGTAGTCGAGGTCGCACTCGGGATCGGGCGTCGTGTAGTTGATCGTTGGCGGGATGACCCCGCGCGACAGGACCAACGCGCAGACGGCCGTCTCCACGCCGCCGGCGGCGCCCAGCATGTGACCCGTCATCGACTTCGTCGAGCTGACCATGACCGAGCGCGCGGCGTCGCCGAAGACCCTCTTCACGGCGAGCGTCTCGTTCGAGTCGTTCATCTTCGTCGACGTGCCGTGCGCGTTGATGTAGCCGATGTCCGCGGGCACGAGGCCCGCGTCCTTGAGCGCGAGCTTCATGCAGCGCTGCGCGCCCTCGCCCTCGGGCGCCGGCGCCGTGATGTGGTGCGCGTCGGCGTTCAGGGCGTAGCCCGTGATCTCGCCGTAGATCTTCGCGCCGCGCTTCTTCGCCGACTCGAGCTCCTCGATGACCACGATGCCCGCGCCCTCGGCGATGACGAAGCCGTCACGGTCTTTGTCGAACGGCCGCGACGCCTCCTGCGGCGCCGCGTTGCGCGTCGACAGCGCGCGCAAGCTGTTGAACCCGCCCACGCCCAACGGCGTGATCGTCGCCTCCGTGCCGCCGCAGATCATGGCGTCGGCCTCGCCGCGCTGGATGACGCGCATGGCGTCGCCGATCGCGTGAGCGCCCGTCGAGCACGCGGAGACCTGCGAGAGATTCGGCCCCTTGGCGCCAAAACGGATCGAGATCTGCCCCGGCGCGAGGTTGACGATGATCATCGGGACGAAGAACGGCGAGATGCCGTGCCGCGGCCCCTTCTCCCAGAGCGACTTGCACGTCGCCTCGATCGTCGTGACGCCGCCCAGGCCCGCGCCCACGAAGCAGCCGACGCGCTCGGCGTTGCTGGCGTCGATCTTGAGGCCCGAGTCCTCCATGGCGAGCGACGCCGCGCCCACTGCGTATTGAATGAACGGGTCGATCGTCTTCGCCTCGCGCGATGTCATCCACCGCGTCGGATCGAAGCCCCTCACCTCGCCCGCGAAGTGGGTCGCGAACGTGGCGTGATCGAAGTGCGTGATGGGGCCGATGCCTGACTTTCCAGACACGAGCCCCTGCCACGTCTCTTCGGTACCGATGGCCACGGGCGTGACGAGCCCGATGCCGGTGACGACGACCCTTCTTCTCATCCTATTGCTCTTGCTCCCACTTTTCGCGCGAGTCAGCGCAGCGTCGAGAAGGCGCGCCGCGCGCCCTCACGAAAAAGGGCGCGCGGTCGCGCGCCCACGCGCGCTATTTCGCGTGCGACTTGATGTAGTTGATGGCGTCGCCGACGGTCTTGATCTTCTCGGTGTCCTCGTCCGGGATCTCGATCTTGAAGTGCTCTTCCAGCGCGAGCACGAGCTCGACGACGGCGAGCGAGTCCGCCTTGAGGTCCTCGCTGAACGTCGCTTCGGGCTTCACCTTGTCAGGCGCAACCTCGAGCTGCTCGATGATGATCTTGCGAACGCGGTCTTCAACGTTGTCGGCCATTTCTTTCCTCTCTGTCTGAAATCCGTCTCGTCAGTCTCGGGGTCGGTGTCTGGCACCGTGCGGCCCCCCATCGTCGTGCGCCGTGCGACGCGCTCTGTTCTGGAGCCGCACCGGCGCGCGTAACTTACATGAAAAGTCCTCCGTTGACGCGCAAGACTTGCCCCGTGACGTACGACGCGGCGGGACCCGCGAGGTAGGCCACGGCGGCGGCGACGTCCTCGGGTTTTCCGACGCGGCCCAGCGGAATCGATTTGAGCAGCTCGGCGCGACGCGCCTCGGGGAGCTCGGCCGCCGTCATGTCCGTGTCGATGTAGCCCGGCGACACGGCGTTGACGGTGACGCCGCGCGAGGCGTACTCGCGGGCGAGGGTCTTCGTCAAACCGATGACGCCCGCCTTCGCGGCGACGTACGGCGCCTGCCCCGCCGAGCCCGTCTCGGCCGTGATCGACGTGATGTTGATGATCCGCCCCGTCTCCTTGGCCTTCATGAGGGCGCGGATCGCTGACCGGCAGCAATGAAACGTGCCGTTCAGGTTCACGTCGAGCGCGCGCTTCCAGTCGGCGTCCTTCGCACCCAGCAGGAGCGTGTTGACGGCGATGCCCGCGTTGTTGACGAGGATGTGCAGGCCGCCCTCGGCGGCGATGATCTCTTTGAAGGCGGCGTCGACGGCTGCCGAATCGGCGACGTCGAAGCGCTTCGTGACGGCGGCACCGCCCGCGTCCGCCACGGCCGTCGCCGTCTCGTTCGCGGCGGCCTCGTTCGCCGTGTAGTTGATGACGACCTTGGCCCCCGCGCGCCCGAGCGCGATAGCGATCGCGCGGCCGATGCCACGCGAACCGCCCGTGACGACGGCAATGCGACCCGTGAGCTCTCCCATCAGGCGACTCCCTTCGAGTTCGGCGCCAAGCCGAGCTTGGCGATCTCGGCAATTGAAGCCGGATCGCCCGCGCCGTGAACAACGAGCCCCGGCGCGATGCGCTTGCCGAGCCCCGCGAGCACGTTCCCCGCGCCGACTTCGATTGCGGACGTGAGCTCCATCGCCGCGATCCGCTGCACGGTCTCCTCCCAGCGCACCGAGCCCGTCACCTGCCGCGTCAGCAACTCGGCGATCCGCGCCGCGTCGGCGTTCGGCACCGCCTCGACGTTCGTGACGACGGGAACCCGCGGCGCCGTGAACTTCACGCGCGCGAGCTCGGCGGCCAGCTTGTCCGCCGCCGGCTGCATGAGCGCGCAATGGAACGGCGCGCTCACGACGAGCAGCTTCGCGAGCTTCGCCCCGCGCGCCTTCGCCGCGACGCACACGCGATCGACGGCGCCTTTGTGCCCCGCGACGACGATCTGACCGCCGCCGTTCAAGTTGGCCGGGCTCACGACCTCGCCCGTCGTCCCCACGGCCTCGGCGCACGCGGCGACGACGTCGTCGGCTGAAAGACCGATGATGGCCGCCATTCCGCCCACGCCCGCCGGCACGGCGTCTTGCATGAACTTGCCGCGCAGATTCACGAGGCGAACCGCATCGGCGAGGCCCAGCGCGCCCGCCGCGACGAGCGCCGAATATTCACCGAGAGAATGTCCCGCGACCACGACGGGACAAAGCCCCGTGTCGGCCTCGAGGACGCGCAGCGCCGCGAGGCTCGTCGCGAGGATCGCCGGCTGGGCGTTCGCCGTGAGTGTGAGCTCTGGCTCGGGCCCTTCGAAGCAGAGCTTCGACAGCGAAAAACCCAGCGCAGCGTCCGCCTCTTCGAAGACCGCGCGCGCCTCGGGGCGCTCGTCGAAAAGAGCGCGGCCCATGCCGACCTTCTGAGAGCCCTGCCCCGGAAAAAGGAACGCGACGCGCGACGTGCTCACGGCCTCTACCACCTCACCAGCGCCGAGGCCCACGCGAGCCCGCCGCCCAGCGCCGAGAATAGCAAAAGCTCGCCCTCTTTGATCTTGCCGAGCTCGACCGCCTCGTCGAGCGCCGTGGGCACCGACGCCGACGACGTGTTCCCGTAGCGATCGACGTTGATGTAAAAGCGCTCCATCGGGATGCTGACGCGCTCGGAGACGCCTTCGATGATGCGCAGGTTCGCCTGGTGCGCGACCACCCAGTTGATGTCGTTCGGCGTGAGACTGTTGGCCTCGAGCGCCGCCTTCGACGCCGCCGCCATGTTTCGCACGGCGTGTTTGTAGACCTCGCGGCCGTTCATCTTCACGAAGTGTCGCTTCTCGGCGATCGCGGCCGCCGTGAGCGGCTCGCGGCTGCCGCCCGCTGGCTGCATGAGGATGTCGGTGAGCCCGCCGTCGGCGAACAGGTGCGTCGACAGGATGCCGCGCGCGTCCTTGCCGTCGCCGGACACCTCCTCGCCGGTGAGCAGGACGGCGCCCGCGCCGTCTCCGAACAGCACGCAGGTCCCGCGATCCGTCCAATCGACAATCCGCGAAAGGATCTCGACGCCGATGACGAGCACGCGCTTGAATTGTCCGCGGCGGATGAACGCGTCGCCGATCGACAGGCCGTAGATGAAGCCGGCGCACGCCGCCGACAGATCGAAGGCGCACCCGCCCGGCATCGCGCCGAGCTTCTTTTGGATGAACGTCGCTGTCGAAGGGAATGGACAATCGCCCGTGACGGTGCCGACGATGATGCAGTCGATGGTCGAGGGATCGACGCCGGCCTTCGCGCACGCGGCCCGCGCCGCCTCCGTGCCGAGGTCGCTCGCCGCGAGGTTGGGCTCGAGGATGTGCCGCTCACGGATGCCCGTGCGCTCGACGATCCACGCGTCCGACGTGTCGACCATCTTCATGAGGTCGTCGTTCGTGAGCACCCGCGGAGGGACGCCCCGCCCCGTCCCGATGATGCGCGTCGTGATCACGAGACGGCCCCCGCAGACGTGGAAGTGGACGCCGGCGCCGGCGCGGCCTCCCAAAGGAACCCATGCGAACCGATCGCCGCCGCGAGCTCGTGCCCGAGGCCGAGCTGCGCGAACTTGTCGGCGACGTAGACGGCGTTCTTGAGCGCCATGGCGCTCGAACCGCCGTGGCAGATGAGCGCGACGCCATCGACGCCGAGCAGCGGCGCGCCGCCGTGCTCCGCGTAGTCGGTGCGCCGCTTGAGGCGTCGCAACGCCGACTTCATGAGCGCCGCGCCCAGCTTTGCGATGATGCCGGAGCGCATGACCTCCTCGCGCACCATCGACATGATCGCTTCGGCCGCGCCCTCGACGCTCTTGAGGACGACGTTGCCCGTGAAGCCATCGGTAACGACGACGTCGACGTCTCCCTTGAAGATGTCACGGCCCTCGACGTAGCCGACGAAGGTGAACGCGGCGTCGTTGCTGCCGGCGCGCGACAGCAGCGCGTGCGCGTCGCGCGTGAGCGCCGTGCCCTTGTGCTCCTCGGAGCCGTTGGACAGCAGACCCACCTTGGGCCGCGTCTTGCCGTGAAGCAGCCGCGCGTAGACGGCGCCCAGCACGCCGAACTGCGCCATCGCGACCGGCTTCGGGTCGACGTTGGCGCCCATATCGAGCAGTGCGCACTCTCCCGCTTTCGTCGGGAACGTCGTCACGATCGCGGGCCGCTCGACGCCCGGTAGGCGGCCCAGCACGAACAGGCCACACGCCATCATGGCGCCCGAGTTCCCCGCGGAGATCACAGCGTCGGCCTCGCCCGACTTCACGAGGTCGAAGCACATGCGCATCGAGGACTTCTTCTTCTGTTTGACCGCCATCGAGGGCGCGTCGTGCGGCGTGATGACCTCGGGCGCGTGGAGAATGTCGATCTTCTCCCGCTCGGCGCCGAGCGTCTTGAGCTCCGCGCGCAGCCGCGCCTCGTCGCCCACGAGGACGACCGAGATGGCGCGCTCGCGCACGGCGGCGACGACGCCTTCCACCTCGACACGAGGTGCAGCGTCTGCGCCCATCGCGTCGACGGCGATGCGGGGCATGGCAGGTGAGCCCCTAGCGGGGCTCCGGACTCCCCGTCAGGACCCAACCACTTGGCATGTATTGCTGCGCGCGGAAGTCGAGCACGCCCGCGTTGGCGGCGGACGCGCGGATCAGCCTCAAGGCTGTTCCTCCTCCTTGACAGCCACGACCAACCGGTCGCGGTAATAGCCGCAACCGGTGCACACGCGGTGCGAGAGCTTGGGCTCGGCGCAACGCGGACAGGGAATGTACTGCGGGATCGGCTGCTTCATGACTTGCGCGCGCCGGATCGCCGAACGGGACTTGGACTGCCTTCTCTTTGGGACGGCCATCGATCTGCCTTTCTAAACGACTCTGTCGGGTCTTGCTGGGTTGGGGTGAATCAAATCTTGAGATTGCCGATGGCGGCGAAGCGCGACGCCGCTTGGCGCGCACGCTCTTCGCAATCACAGAGGGTCGTGTTGCGATTTCTGCCGCACACCGAGCACAGGCCGCGGCAATCTTCTTTGCACAACGGCTTGAGCGGAATCGCGAGCAGGATCTCGTCGCGGGTCTCGTCGCGCAGATCGATCACGTTCCCCGCGAAACCGACGACGTCGGCGTCGTCGCCGATGTCCTCGCCCTCGTCGGCGGACACGAACGTCAACGTCATCGGCGCGTCGACGGCGAAGCGTGCGGTCTCGAGACAACGCGCGCACGGGGCCTCGAGGGAACCCGCGATCCGCGCTTGCAGGAGATAGTCATCACCGCTCTGCGAGAGACGTCCACGCAGCTTGAGGCCGCGCGGACCGGGATGCGCCTCTAGATCCGGGCAGGCCTCGGCCAACCACTCGGACGTGATCGCCACGTCGAGAGTCAGGCCATCTTCGCCTATCTCGTTGATCTTAAACCGCATTCGATGCTCAGCCGCCCTGGCGGGCCGCCGAGGGTGGTTACTATAGGGAGGAGCCCATGGGAGTCAAGCATCGCCCACGGCGAGGCGCGTCGGCTTTGCGCTGAAGCGCCAGCCTTCCGCCCTCCTTTTCGTGGGAGCTGGTGGGAGCGTTCGACGCGCCCGCGCGTTGCTGCCGGCGCGCACTCGACTCGCCCGCGGCGCCTGACGACGGCTACTTGCTGGCCGAGCTGGCCGCGGCCCCGCCGCCAAACAGCAGGAGCGACTTGAGGTCTTCGTCGTTGAACACGAGCTGCGCGCCCGTGAACCAATCGATGCCACCGCCGGCGCCCGCGCGTGCGCGCGAAAGGTTAATCACGTCGTCGGCGCCCAGCACGAGAGCGAAGTTTCGCTTCCACACGTAGTACGCCAGCGCCGGCTTGACGCGCGGATACTGGTTCGTGCGCATGTCGAACACATCGACCGAGAGCACGAGCTTGTCGTCGAACAGGTAAAGATCGCCGCCGAAGCCGCCCGTCGACTCCTTGATGCCGAAGCGGCCCGCGACCGGCCCGACGCGCTTGCCGAGCATGAGCGAGAACCGCAGCTGCTCCGTCGTCGTCACGGTCGTAGACGAGTTGACGCCCGTGAGCGAGCTGCTCACGACCTCCGTCTTTTGCGAGCGGTAACCGCGCGGATCGTCGATGAGCTCGATGAGATAGAACTTGTCGGGCCGCGGCAGGATCTGCACCGAGATGTAGTTCTTGAACGTGCTCGACAGGAAGTTGTACTCGGTCCGCAGGCCCACGATCGTCTGCAGGTGCGTGATGCCGCGGACGAAGGTGCTCGCGTCCTCGGTGATGTCCGAAACGTTCCTCGCGATCGAGTCGTCGTTGATGAGCGTGCCAATGGTGCCCTCGCCCTTTTCGACGCGATCGGTGACCTTCTCGAGGTTCTTCATCGTCTTGTCGAGGCTCGCGACCGTCGACTGGAGGCGCTCGATCGTGCCCTGCACGGCACCGCCTGTCCCCGCGACCTGCCCCTGCGTGGTCCCGATGAGCGTCTTGATCGACTCGGTGATCTCGCGGACGTTCTGAATCGACGCCTTGACGTCGCCCGCCTCTGACGTCGTGATGCCCTCGACGTTGGCGGCGATGTGATCGACGCGGTTGAGGAGCCGCTCGAGCACCTCGGAGTTCGTCTCGATGAGCTTGTTGATGTTCTCGGTGATGTTCTGCAGGTTGCCCGACGTCAGCTTGTGCACGTCGACGAGAATGTCGTGCATGATTGGCATGAGCGTCGCGACGTCGTTGACGATGTCATTGATCGCCGTGGGCTCCTGGACGTGCTTGAACTGATCGCCGTCCTTGAGGACGCGCATCGCGCGGCGTTCGCCGTTGACGAGCGCGAACGGCGTACCCGGATCGATCTCTAGATAGAACTCGCCGAGCAACGAGGCCGACTTCTTCGAGACGAGGGCGTTCTCGTAGAGCGTGATGTTCGACTTCATCCGCACGGTGACCTTGGCCATGGCCGACGGATCGAGCTCCCGCTTGTCGATCTGGCCGATCGAGATGCCCGCCGTCTGGACCCGCGACTTCTCGTAGAGCCCCGAGGCGTCGTGGAACAGACCCCACACGGTGTAACCGGACGTATTGCTCGCGCGCTCGCTCGTCGCGTGGATGATGAAATAGGTGGCGACGCCAATGACGGCGACGAGGATCCCGACGGTGACGGAGGCCCAGCTTCGCCTCACGCGTGCACCGCCGGAGGCGCGCCCGGGGTGGGCACGAGGCCTGAGATCTCGATGAACTCGCGCAGCTCGTGCTGCGTCGACGCGAGCACCTCGCTCGGAGTGCCCGTGACGACGATTCGGCCCTGGTGCAGCATGGAGATGCGGTCGCCGATGCGGAACGTCGACGCCATGTCGTGCGAGATCACGACCGACGTGACGCCGAAGTCGTCGGCCGTGCGGCGAATCATCTCATCGACGTTCTTCGTCGCGACGGGATCGAGGCCCGTCGTCGGCTCGTCGTACAGGAGGATCTCCGGGCGATCGATGAGGGCCCGCGCGAGGCCGACGCGCTTGCGCTGGCCGCCGGACAGCTCGGCGGGAAACTTCTGTTCGATCCCAGCGACGTCGCCGAGATCGAGCCGGCGCAGCAGGTCACGCACCTTCTCCATGACTTCGGCGGTCGGCAGGTTGTAGCGCTCGAGCAGCGGGAACGCGATGTTCTCGACGACGTTCATCGAATCGAAGAGCGCCGCGTACTGGAACACCATCCCGAACTTGCGGCGCATGCGGCCCATCTCCTGCTCGCCGAGCGGGACGATGTCCTCGCCGTCGACCCAGATGTGTCCCGCGTCGGGCTTGAGGAGCCCCATGAGGTGCTTCATGAGCACGGACTTCCCCTGCCCCGAACCGCCGATGATGATGTTCGTCTTGCCCCGCTCGATGTCGAGATCGATGCCCTGCAAGACGTGATGGACGCCGAAGGTCTTGTGGATGCCGCGGATACGCAGCTGCCAACGCTCGTCGCGCGACGCGAGATCGCCTGCCCCCGGCGGTGCCGCGCTCTGAATAGGGTTACTCACTTGGACATAGGCCAAAGGACATGAAAAGCGTCGATCAAAAAGTAGTCGAGGATGAGGACCGACACAGAGCCTGCAACCACCGCCCTCGTCGTTGCAAGGCCCACCTCTTTCGCCCCTCCCCGAATGTTGAATCCTTGATAGCAGGCGGCCAGTGAAAGCGCGCCGCCGAACACGACTGATTTGACCGCCCCGATGACGTAGTCCTTCGGATCGGTCCAATACGTATACATCTCCAGGAACTGACCGAGGTCGACGTCCTTGAGATAGATCGAATAAAGGTACGCGCCGATGAGGCCCACGATGTTGAAGACCATCGTCATCACCGGCATCATGAGCACCGTCGCGACGATCCGCGGCGTCACGAGGTACTGGACGGGGTTCACCGCGAAGGTCGTCAGCGCGTCGATTTGCTCTGTGATGCGCATCGAACCGAGCTCGGTCGCCATGCCCGAACCGGCGCGCGCCGTGATCATGAGGGCGGTGAAGACGGGCGCGAGCTCCTGCGCGAGCGAGAGGCCCACCGTCGCCCCGACGAAGCGCTCTTGATTGAAGATCTCGAGCGCGGCGATGGCCTGCTGGGCGGCGACGGCTCCCGAGAAGAATCCGACGAGCACGATGATGGGCAGCGAGCCAACGCCCACGAACTCCATCTGCTCGAGGAAGAGCTTGAGACGGAACGGAGGCCGAAAGAGACCGGCCACAGCCTGAGCCAGGAGCGTGCCGTGGTCACCCAGATAGCCGAAGATGCCCTTGAACGGGTAGCTGAGGGCGTCGCCGAGCGCGCGGAGGCGCGCCGCGGCGGGCGGCTCCGCCACGGGAGCGACCGCGGGCGCCGTCATGGCGTCCCGCTTCGCGTGGTCGAGGCGGGCCAGGATGACGGCGCGGGAATGGTCAACGCGGCGTCCTTGAGGACGCGCGGCACGCGCTTCGAGATGCCGCACAGGATCTCGTAGTTGACCGTACCGGCCCAGCGCGCAAGGTCGTCGACGGAGATCTCCTCTGCGCCGTCGACGCCCACCAAGGTCACGAGGTCGTCGACAGACGCGCCAGGAACGTCCGTGACGTCGACCATGAACATATCCATGCAAACGACCCCCACGATGGGTACCCGCTTCCCCCGCGCGATCACGAACGCATCGCGCACGTGGCGCGGATAGCCGTCGGCGTAGCCGAGCGGCAGCGTCGCGATCCGAGAGGGTCGCGACGCGCGCCAAGTCCCCCCGTAGCTGACAGTCGTGCCGGGGCCGACCTCGTGAATCGCCATGACCCGCGTCGTGAGGCGCAGCGCCGGCTCGAGCCCAGGCAACGAAACGTTCGGTGACGGCATGGCTCCGTATAGCGCAAGCCCGGGACGAACGGCGTCGAACCGGGCCTCCGGGAACCGCACGGCCGCGGCGCTGTTGGCGGCGTGGTTGACGAGGTCGGAGAAGCCCGCGGCGCGCACGAGCGCGAGACAAGCCCGAAACTGCGCGAGCGCATCTGTCGTCGGGGCGGCGTCCGGCAGGTCCGCCGACGCGAAGTGCGTACACATGCCCGCGAGACGCAGCGACGTCAGGTCCCGCAGACGCGCGAGCAACCGCGGCAGCTCCGCCGTCGCGACGCCTAGCCGGCTCATTCCCGTGTCGATCTTGACGTGGACGTCAGCACGCCGCCCGCGACGGGCCGCGGCCTCGCCGAACCGCTCGAGCTCGGCCAGATCGTAGACGACGGGCATGAGCCGCTCGGCGAGCACATCGGCGTGCTGGCGACCGTAGTAGGCGCCGAGGACGACGATGGGCGCTCGCACTCCGGCCGCCCGAAGCTCCATCCCTTCTTCGACCAACGAAACCGCGAGCGCGTTGCACAGCGGCTCGAGGGCCTGCCCAACCGGAACGGCACCGTGACCATAGGCATCAGCTTTGACCACTCCCCACACGGCGACGGAGGTCCCGACCGCGTCCCGCACGCGACGAAAGTTGCGCTGGATGACGCCCAGGTCGATCTCGGCAATCGTGGGCCGGATCGAGGTGCGTATGTCGAGCTCGGACAGAGGCGCAAGGATTCCGTGCGTTTCCCCGCCTCCGTCGATTCTCGGTTGGACAGCCAAAACCCCCGGAGTTTCGCCTGCGCTCCCCGGAGCGTCAATTTCGGCGTCTACGGATCGTCGGCTAGGCCGCTCTCGCGCAAAGGTCGCGTGTCAACAGCAAAGACTTCCCCCGCGGCGCCACCAGCCCGCGACGCACGAGATCCGAGACCGTGCGAGAGACCGTCTCTCGACAGGCGCCGATCTGATTGGCGATCTCCTGTTGCGTGGGACGATGGCGGATGAGGAGACCGTCGGCTCCATCGACCCCGTCGAGGCGACCCAGGTTCACGAGCGCCGTGACGACGCGCGATTCGACGTCCGAGAGCGCCAGCGCCACGGCCAAGTCCTTCGAACGATCGAGGCGCCGCAGGAGCTGCGCCGCCAACCCGACAGCGAGCTCGGGCGCGGCGTTCGCGGCGGAGCGGAAAACGTCTCGCGCGATGAGGAGAATCGTCGTCGCTTCCGCCGCTTCCCAATCGTTCGCCAGAGGCGTCTCGGGGGCGAGCGCGGCGTCGGCGACCAGATCTCCCTGACGAAAGACTTCGACCGTGACCTCGCGGCCGCTGGACGCCCGCCGGACGGCCCGCACGCGCCCTCGTACGATGACGAGAACGTGGGGCACGATCGCGCCCTCGCTCGCGATGATGGCCCCGCGCGGAACGTTGCGGACCACCGCTCCTCGAATCAGCGTCTCGAGGACCGCCGCCGGAACGCTCCCGAGGACCGGGCAGGCCTGGAGCGCCTCGAGCTCGGGGCTCTGTGGCGTGTCTTTTGGGGTCCTTCCGTAACGGTCCAGATCAAGCGATGCGGTTGCGATGGCCATTGGTGCCTCCTAAGGCTCCAGCCTCGACGCAACGGGAATGCCAATCTGGAACGGCCTGCCGCTCCCGTTTTTGGCGGTCCAAGCCCGGCCCGAGTGCGCCCCCGTGGCGCGGTCGCCACACCGCCCTTGGAAGGCAGTGCGGCGCCGGCCCGGTGCCCCGGGGCTACTTCTTGTTGGCTCGTCGCCGTTCGCGGTGCTTCTTGATGGTCGCCTTCGGAAGGTCCTTGTGGTTCGAGCACACCATCCCGAAAACCGGCGCCGCCCGGTTCTTACAACCGGGTACTGGACAGAGCTGAATCGGACCCTTGCGGCGCTTGCGAGCTGCGCTTATCACCTTCGTCCCCGAGCCTGGCGGACGGCCAGGTCCCCGCCGTGGAGCCCCGGCCCCGAAGGCCGACAAGACGGCCTCGCGAGCGCGAGCAACGGCGTCCGTCTCAATTAACGAAGAGAGCCTGGCGACGAAACCCTGAACGATATCGTGGATGTTTCCGGAACGTTTCTTTGGCATTCAATCCCCCCTTGAGTGCCCGCGCAGCCTACTCTAGGCGCGAATCAGCGCGCAACGGCGTCGGCCCTTTTTTTGTAAAGCGCGTCTCCATTCGGCAACGAGTTGTTCGAAGCTTGATTCCTTTCGATAACGTGCCAAACCACGCGTCGCCATGAGCCGTTTTCTGATCTTCATTGCCGTCGTTATCGCGATCATCGTCGGCCTTCATTACTACCTGTGGGCCCGGCTCGTGCGCGATCCGCAGCTGGCGCTTCCCTGGCGCCTCCTCGCGACGTGGGCCCTCGTGCTGCTCGCGTTGTCGATGCCCACTGCGATGTTCCTGTCCCGCGCGCGGCCAGCCGCCGGGCGGCTGCTCGCCTGGCCGGCGTTCTCGTGGATGGGGGTCATGTTCTTGCTGGTCGTCGCCTTCGCGACCGTCGACCTGCTGCGGGTCCTCGGGGGCGCCGCGCGCGGCACCTCCGACGCGCAGGTGCTCGATCCAGCCCGGCGTACGCTCGTGGCCCGCGTCATCGCGGCCGCGGCGACCACGGTCGTCGGGGGTCTCGCCGCGATCGCGGCCCGAGCGGCGCAAGCGCCCATCGACGTCAAGCGCGTGGAGGTGTCCCTCGCGCGCCTCCCACGCGCCCACGACGGGCTGAAGCTCGTTCAGCTCAGTGACGTCCACGTCGGCCCCACGATTGGCGCGAGCTTCATTCGGGACGTCGTCGCCCAAGTGAACGAGCTTTCGCCGGACATCGTGGCCATCACGGGGGACCTCGTCGACGGATCGGTCGAAGACCTCCGGGGGGCCGTCGCCCCGCTCGCGGACCTTCGGGCGCGCCACGGCATCTATTTCGTCACCGGCAACCACGAATACTATTCGGGCGCCGCGCAATGGATCGCCGCGCTCCCAGGCCTCGGCATCCGCGTGCTCAGCAACGAGCGCGTCTCGATCGGAGAAGGCGCCGACGCGTTCGATCTCGCTGGCATCGACGATCACACAGCCGAGGGCTTCGGCGGACTCTCCACCACGGAGTCTCTCGCGTGGGCGCTCGCTAACCGCGATACGGAACGCGAGCTCGTCTTACTCGCGCACCAGCCGAGGCAGTTCGCGGAGGCCACACGCCACCGCGTCGGGCTCCAACTCTCGGGGCACACGCACGGCGGACAGATGTGGCCTTTCACCTTCTTCGTGCGCCTGGTCCAGCCCTTCGTCGCCGGCCTCCACCGACGGGGTGAGTCTCAGATCTACGTGAGCCGCGGGACCGGCTATTGGGGGCCACCCATGCGCCTCGGAGCGCCGGCCGAAATCACTCAAATCATTCTTCGGCGGGCGTAGCCGTCCTTCCTCGAGACGCGTGGCCCGTCATTGCGAGACCGGATACGAAAAACGGGCCACAGAGGCCGGGCCACCGGTCGGCCGCTAAGGAATGGTAACGAAGCGGGTGCCGCCCGCGCCGCGCACGCGCAAGAGGTGACCGCTCTTGCCGGAGGCGCGCAGCACTTCCGCGGCCTGCTCGCTCGTCGCGACGGCCTTGCGATCGACCTCGACGATGACGTCACCGGGCTTGAGGCCCGCGCGCTCGGCGGGGCTGCCAGCGACGACGTCGGTGATGACGGCGCCCTTCGTCCCGCGATCGATGCCGAGCGAGTCGGCGAGCTCGGGCGTCAGCGTTTGTAGCGCAACACCGACGCGGCCCTGCTGCTCGGGTTGGCGCGCATCCTCGTTGGGCAGCTCGCCGAGCGTCACCTGGGTTTGCGACGGCTTCCCGTCCCGTGCGTAGTGCAGTGTCACGATCGCGCCGATGTCGCGCCCGCTCACGTAGTCGACGACGTCCGACGCGGACGCGATCTTCTGGCCGTCGACCTGTTGGATGACGTCGCCGGGGCGAATCGCCGAGTTGCCGGCCGGTCCGCCGGGCGTCACCTCGGCCACGAACGCGCCCGCGCTCGGGATGTTGCGTCCGAGCTTCGCCTTCTGCGCGTCGTCGAGATCCTTGGCGCTCGTGAGCATGAGGCCGAGAAACGCGTAGCGCACACGGCCGTCCTTGATGAGCGTCTGCGCGACGCGACGAACCTCGTTCACAGGAATCGCGAAGCCATAGGCGCCGCCCGCGCCCACCTGGATCAACGTGTTGACGCCCACGACCTCGCCCTCGAGGTTGACGAGCGGTCCGCCCGAGTTGCCCGGGTTGATCTTGGCGTCGGTCTGGATGTAGCCACGCACGCGGTTGCCGGACATCTGCACATGCTTGCCGGCCCGACCCTTGCCGCTGACGATGCCCGCCGTGACCGTCTGCTCGAGCCCGAGCGGACTGCCCACGGCGACGACCCACTCGCCGACCTCGAGCTTCTCGGAGTCGCCGAGGCGCGCGACGGCGAGCTTGGCCGGCGGCTTTTCGAGGCGCACGACGGCGACGTCGGTCTGCGCGTCCTTGCCGACGACGCGCGCGGCGTATTCGTTGCCGTCGTTCATCGTGACGGTCACCTTCGTCGCCCCCTGGACGACGTGACGGTTCGTGACAATGTCGCCGCTCGAATCGATGATGAAGCCCGAGCCGACGCCGTGCTGGGGACCCGGCGCGGGGCCGTCGTCGCCCCCGGGGCCGAACTCGAAGAAGTGGCGAAACATGGGCGGCACGTCGTCCGGGGCGGGGCGACGACCCGGGGCGCCGCGCGGCGCGCCGGCGGCGCCGCCGCCCACTTCGACCTCGATGCGCACCACCGAAGGACCGAGCGCCTTCGCGACGGAAGAGAACGCGTGCGAGAGCGCCTTGGCCTCGTTCGGAACCTCGGTCTTGGGTGTCACGGAGGTGGCGGCTGGCGGAGCGGCGACCGCCGGCGATACGAGCGAGGGTACGGTGACCGGCCCGCCGCGGCCGAACGCGAGGAAACCGACCGTTGCGAGGCCGGCGCCCAAGCCGACGAGCTTCGCAGCCGAGCCAAGTCGTCCCGCAGCCGACGGTCCTTCGTGGTTCTTGTGTGCGTCCATGTCGAGTCCTTTGTACACCTTGGATGAGCCGTCAAGAGGACGAGATGCCCGCGCGCCGTCGAACAGTTCGCCCCGTTCGTCTGTTCGAGCCTGGTAACAAACGAAGCCGTGCGGAAAATTCCTGAGGGTCTCCTCACTGTCGCGGGGCTAGTGAGACCAAGCCGTCGGCAACCGGTCCCAGCGGTGTTGCCGCAGCTCGGCGTGGAGGCGTTCGGTCAGCGGCCCCGCCCCGCTGACGGCGAGGTTGGCCTCGACGTGGGCGGGCTTGCGCATTCCGGGAATCACCGTGCTCACGCTCGGGTTGTCGAGGATGAACCGCAACGCGGTCGAGGCCATCGTTTGCCCCGCCGGGACGAACGGCCGCAGACGCTCCACCCGCTCGATCGTGGGGCCGAGGTTCTCGGCGCAAAAGTAAAGGTTCCTCCAGTCGCCGCGCGGCCAGCGTGATTCGCGGGTCAACGTGTCGGTGAGCGACCCTTCATCGAAGGGAACGCGCGCGATGATGGCGACGTCGGCGGCCGCGCACGTCGGGAAGAGCTGGTCCTCGGGATTCTGGTCGAAGATGTTGTAGATGACCTGCACGGCGTCGATGAGCCCCGTCTTGACGGCCTCGACGCCGTTCCACGGCTCCCAACGGTTGACGCTGATGCCGACGCCACCCACGAGGCCATTCTTGCGCAGCGACTCGAGCGCGCGCGGCAAGCGCGCGTCCTCGAGCCACGCGTCTTGCCAGGTGTGCAACTGAAGCAGATCGACGCGCGGCAACCCGAGGTTTTCGAGACTGCGGTGCAGGTAGCTCTCGATGTGCTCGGGCGGGTAACTGTCGTCGAGCGTGTGCTCGGGCTTGGCCGGCCACTGCCGGTTCTTTGGCGGCACCTTCGTCGCCGTGAATAGGCGGCGGTCGGGATTTGCGCGCACGAGCGCGCCCAGCATCTGCTCGCTGCGCCCGTCGCCATAGGCGAACGCCGTGTCGAAGAACGTGCACCCGAGCTCGACGGCGCGCTGGAGCGCGCTCCCGCCTTCGGCCTCGTCGGCGCCGGACCAGTCGACCATTCCCCACATCCCCGCACCGATCTCGCTCACGGGTACATCCATACGACCGAACCTGCGCGTCTTCATCGCGGGGAGTCTCGTCGAAACCGACCAACCTTGTCGAGGCGAGCGCGCTCCCGTCTACGCGCCCAGGTAACTGGCGTAGCTCTGCGGGCGCGCGCGCGAAGTGAGCCGCGCGAGCGCGGCGGCGATTGAGCGGCGCTGCGCGGGACGGCGCATGTCGGCGGGGTGCACGGCGACGCGGGTGTCGTCGACGGGCAAGAGCGTCTGGAGACGTGCGTAGGCGTCAGTCGCCACGGCCTCGACGCCGTTGAGGGAGCCCCAGCCGATCACGCGCGGCGCGCGGGGACGCGCACCGTCTCGCGACGGGCCTTCGAAGATGCCCGCGAAGAGCTCGTAGAAATCGAAGCCGGCACGCGAGACGACGTCGCGCGCGGCGCGCGAGAGCAACCAGGCCGGG
>JBBQJG010000085.1:0-18897 GCA_038325725.1 Polyangia bacterium
GGCCCGATGGCCGCAGCCGCCGACGAGTGCCCACGCGCATCCCGCGACGATGAAGGAGAGACCGACGTGCCCGCGCATGCCCAGATCGAACCACATCCTTCCGCGCGTGCCCGTGCATCGCACGGCCGCGCGATGTCCTTCCTCCGCCGTCATTCTCCTCACCGCCGGTCGACGTTCACCGTCTCGACTCAGCGGTCTCTTTGCGACTCGGCCCAGGGGGCCACCGCTTGCGACTCGGCCCAGGGGGCCACCGCGCGATCGACGCTCCGGTCTAAGGGCACGCGACGGGGGACGGCGGGGTAGGCGTTACGAAGACGGGTGCGCCCGCGTCGGTCGCGGACGTGAGCACGCCCGGGTGCGCCGTGTGGCCCGCCGTCGTCACCGAGTCGGACGCCGTGGCCGAGCCCGGCGCGTCGTCGAACTTCCAGTACCCGACGAGGCCGGTCTCATTCCCGACGAGGCTCTTGGTGTAGTTCGTGAAGATCTCCTCGGTTGTGCGCGCGACGCTCCAGACGCGCAGCTCGTCGAAGAGTCCGTTGAAGCAGCTGAAGTTGAGCGGGAGGCACCCAACATAAAAGAGCCCCGCCAGCGTCGCGAGCGGCTGGTTGGCGGGCGCGAGCGTCGTGATGCGCTCGACGCCGTTGACGTAGGTGCGAAACGCGAGGGCGTCCCACACGATCGCGATGTGCACCCACTGGCTGACCGTCGACGTGATGCCGAGGTCCTTGCCGCTGTCATCATCGTAGACGCCGTCGGTCCACGGGTTGAGCGTCGCGTGGTTGCCCGGCATCCCTTTGACGGCGGGCAGGCCGAAGTCGAGGCCGATCACCTGCCTCGTGCTGCCCGTTAAGGCGCCGTAGAAGAGGATCTCGTTCTTCTCCGCGATCCAGTCGGTGGGCTTTACGTAGAACCAGAACTCGATCGTGCGCGACGCGTTGCCGATCGGCATGTCCGCCATCAAGTCGATGATGACGCGCGCGCGCGCGGCGTCGCTGTCGCTGCCGGTGCCGTTCGCGGCGAGAGAGATCGCGCCGTGCGAGCAGCTCGAGGCGCCCGCCTCGTGCGCGTCGCTCGTCGTCGCGACGGAGTCCGCGGGTCTATCCTGCGCGGTGCCCGCGTCGGTCGCGGACGAGCCCGCGGCGCCGCTCGCGCCCCCGGTTCCCGCCGCGCCCGCTCCGGCAGTTCCCGTTCCCGCCGTGCCGGCAGCTTGGCCCGCCGTGCCCGCGGTCCCGCCAGCGACACCCGCCGTTCCGCTGCCGCCCGTGCCCGCGGCCCCGGTCGTGCCGGCCGCGCCGCTCTTGCCTCCGCCGCTTGAGCACGCCGGTAGCGCGGCAACCCCCGCCAGAACGCCAGCGACCATTACCGCCCACAACATCCCTGTTCGGCTCGCCATGCGGGTTTTCATAACACGATCGGGAACGCGGCCGCGGTAACGCGCGGCCCTCGGGTGCCTCAGTGAGCCGCATCAGCGTCGTGAGCCGCTCGACGCCGCGCACTGGATGATCGACGGCAACAGCGACACGAGGAGCGCCGCACCGAGGCGGGTCCGGACTCTGGGGCGCGCGCGCGGGCGAAGGTGGCCTAGCGGCGTGTGTCCTCGAGAGCGCCGAGCGCGGCGTCGATCGCCGGGTTCACGGGCCCGCTGTCGCGCCACACGGCCCGAACTGGAAAGCGACCTCGCCCCGGGGCGAAGGGACGCGCGACCACCCCGCGGCGGCGTAACAGGGACTCGTCAATCGAAGGGACGAGCGACCAGCCGACGCCCGCGGCGACCAGACCCAGGATGGCTTCGGTCGTGCTCGCGGAGACGACCCGAGCGGTCGCGACGCCGCTTCGCGCGAGAGCGCGGAGCTGCAGCTCGTGGTGGATCGTCCCCGCGTTGTAGGTCACGAACGTCTCTCCCGCCAGTTGGCGCAACCCGCGGCGTGGATGGCGCGCGAGCTCGCCACCCGCAGGGACGATCAAAAAGGCGTTCAGGGTGGCGACCACGCGGCTCGCCAGTCCTGCTGGAAGCGCCTTCGGGAAGTAAGCAACCGCCAGGTCGACGTCGCCGGTGCGCACCACGTCGGGATCGGGCGCCACCAGCTCGCGCACTTCGACGCGCAGCTCGGGCTCGCGGCGCTGCAGTCCTCGGATCCAGCGCGGCAACACTTGCTGCAGGATCAACGCCTCGGCCGCGAGGCGCAGCTCGCGCGCTGGCGTCGCGGCTTTGAGCGCTCTCTCGACGGCCGGCAGTCGTTCGAAGAACGGGGCGACGTGGTCGTGAAGCTGTCGTCCCGCTCCGGTGAGCCGGACCTGGGCCTTGCCCACCCGCTCGAAGAGGCGAACACCCAGCTCGTCTTCGAGCTTGCGCACCTGCTGGAACACCGCGGGTTGGGTCAAAGGGTAGGGGAACGCGCGCGCCGCCGCCGCATAGCCACCCGTGCGGGCCACCCAGTAAAAGCCTTCGAGACGAGCGATTTGCATCGATAAGTAATACTTATCATAACGTCTTCGATTAATTCGTGTGAGAACCTACTTCCAAGGGGCAAAGTGAGCGGCTATGGAAACAAACACGCGCCGTTCCGCCGCGTCGCGCCGTCTCGCTGGCTGGTCCTCGTGCGTCCTCGGCGTCGCGCTCGCGGTCGTTGCCGTCACAGAATCGGCCGCCGCGGCAGAGACGCCCGGCGTGTTCGCCGCCGTCCCAGGGTTCAGCGTTCGCAACGGCGATTGGGTTGCCGTCGATGGACTGGGCATTCTCGTCCTCGGTCAGCCCGTGCCCCGCCGGTTGGCCGCGGTGGTCCTTCGCGGCGAGGTCGGCCTGGGCGGCTCCAGCGCGGGGATCGGGCTCGCGACCAATGTGTTAGGGCTGTCCCCCTCCACTCAAGGTTGGAGCGCGACTGACTTCATCGGCAGCGGGGTGCTCAGCCTGGAAGGACGGCTCGAGCGGATGTATGGCCCCACGAGCTGGCGCCGCACGACGTACGTCGGCGGTCAGATTTCGTTCTCGGCCATCATCTGCAAGCCGGCGCTGGGATGGATGGTGGCCGCGGACGATCCGCGCGATAGGCACTTCCAGATCGTGTTCGCCGGCGCCGGGTGGTAGCCGTGCAGGGAACGCCCGCTACTGCCAACTCTCAGACGTCCAGTAGTCGACCATCTTGCGCACGAGCGCGGCGTCGGGAGCCTGGACTGCCTTCAAGGTCTTGCTAACGGCTTCGGCGATCTGCGTCTCGTAGAAGACGGCGGGGCCGGTTGAAGGGGTCGTGTACTTCGATTTGAAGAAATCGACCAGCTTGATGGTCGGGTTGACGGCGGGATCGGGGTTGCTCGTCGAGAGGCGTTCCAGCCACGCCTGTGGGGAGACTTGCTCGAACGCGAGTCCCGCGCTGGCAAGCATGGGCAGCAGGTCTCGGGTCCAATTGAACAACCGCGGATTGACGACGTGATAGACGTCGTGCCGCTCGGGAGAGTGACAGATCTCGACGATCGCGCGCGCGACGTCGTCGACGGGGAGCCACGAGAGCGTGTCGTTCAGCGTCGGCAACGCGCCGATGGTCGTGGCCGAGCGGAGCATGAGCGGGATCGCCTCGGTGGCGTTCCACGCGCCGTGCTGCGTGTCGCCCACGATCTGCCCGACACGAAGGACGCGCGCGTCGAGACCGGCGCGCCTCGCGTTCAAACAGAGCCGCTCGCCGACGAGCTTCGAGCGGGCGTAGCCCGTCTCTTGCGCGTCGGTGAGGTGCTCGACGTGCGTCTCGTGAACGACCTTGCCTGAACGCACGGCCGACGACACCGACGACACGAAGAAGAAGCGCGCGTTGTTCGCGTCGTTCGATTGAAAGCTGAAATCGAGGAGGTTGCGCACGCTCTGGATCTGGCCCTCGAACGAGGCCACGCCCATGTTGAAGTTCACGCTCCACGCGTTGTGAATCACGAGGTTGACGCGCTCGAGCTTTCGCACCAACCCGAGATCGGGGCGCGTGAGATCCGCGCTCAACGACTCGACGCGATCGAGGGGGACCTGGAGCTTCCTGGCGGCAAGCGATTCGAGCGTCCGCGCGCGCGGGTCCGCGCCGCGGTTCAAGCAATAGATCTTCTCGATGCTCGGGACGCGAAGCAACGCGGCGATGAGATGGGCGCCGAGCGAGCCCGTCGCGCCCGTGAGCAACACAACCTGTGGCGGGCCGACGTCCTTCGGCGATCGCGCGGCGAAGGCCCCGTATTCGGTGATCAAGGCCTGCATCTCGTCCGTCTCGGAGCGCTTGCTGTAGGACTCGCCCGAGCGCATTGCGAATAAATAGGACCCGAGCGCCTTGAGGCTCGGATACTCGAAGCAGACGTTGCCGGGGACCTCGGAAGCCCTCGAGCCGAGATCCAGCGTTTGCACGATGCGCGAAAACATCCGGTAGGCGCCGAGCGAATCGAGGCCGAGCGCGAAGAAGTCGGCGTCGTCCGTCACGCGGGCCACGTTTTCGCGGGCCACGTTTTCGCGGGCCACGTGTTCGGACGAAGGCTTGAGGATCTCGAGCAATAGCCCACGGAGCCACGCGCGGGTTTCATCGGCGTCGAGCTTCAGGTCGCCGCCCGTCGCCGCCTCGGCGTCCTCGTAGACGGCTTGGATGAGCGCCTCGAACTTCTTGTAGAAGGCCGACCGAATCACCGTGCCTTTGTCCGTCTTCGGGCAATCTTCGATCGCGTCGGCCTTCAGCACGCGAATGTGCTCGCGCGCGATCCGCGCGTAGCTCTCGGCGTGGGCGTTGGCCGCGTCGATGGTCGGCTGCACGAGCTCGAGGAATTGGTCCTCCGACAGCGATTCGTGACCCTTGGCGGGGACGATGACGAGCCCGGCCGCGATTTGTCCCGCGCCGAAAACAACAGCTTCGGCCACGTGCGGATCTGATTGGAGCGTGTGCTCGAACTGGATCGGGTTGACCTTCTCGCCGTTGACGAGGACGAGCCAGTCGTCGAGCCGCCCGACGTACTTGAAGCGATCGGTCTTCGAAGGGTGACGAACGAAGAGGTCCCGCGTCGCGTAGCTGCCGTCGGGTTGGTTGGACATCACCTTGCTCTTCCAACCGTCGGCGATGACCACTTCGAACGCGTCTCCGTGCGGGGCCCAGCGCAGGTAGGGGAGCAAGGCCGCCGTGGGCCGCAGCCAGTTCCATTCGTTGTCGCCCGGCTCGCGGAAGCTCGTCATGAGCTGGCCGACCTCGGTCGCGCCGTAGTGCGCGACGAGGTTCACGCCGTTCGCGACGAGCAGGTCGCCCAGATCGTCGGGGCAAGCCGAGCCGCCGAACATGACCATCTTGAACTTCTCGAGGAGCCCGAGGCCCTCCGGCGTCGCGAGGAGCTTGAGCGCGTAGGGCACGCCGTAGAAGATCTCCAGCTCGTCGCCGAGGTGTTTGAAGACGGCCGTGAGCTGCCGCGCGCTCAGCGGCAGAGTGGGGTTGTAAAAGTAGAGGACCTTGCCGGCGTGCAGCGCTCGGTAGAACGAGGACATGCCATGGTTGTGATACAGCGGCAGGGTGATGAACCCGCGCAGCCCGAAGTTGTTGGCCGCGTTGTAGAGGTAGCTCTTGTGGATGTTGCGAATGGGCTTCGGAAAGCCCGTCGAGCCCGACGAGTGCATGATGTGGCAGCTCGTGCTCGTCTCGAATTCGGGGTCCAGATCGAGCTCGATCTCGGGGCCGGGCTCGCCGCGATAGTCGCTGAGCAGCAGCGCGGAGCGCAGCGGCACCACGGCGGAGACGGCGTCGACCTTTTCTTTCAACGCGGCCGAGTACACGACGTCGCGGCAATTCGTCTTGTCGAGCAGGCTGCACACGGCCTCGGGGCTGAGGCGGGTCGACAGCAGGAGCACCGTGAAGCCGAGGCGCCCGAGCGCGAACTGAGCCACGAGGTAGTCGAGGTCGCTGAGCGCGAGCAACGCGATGACGCGCTCGGGAGCGTTGCGCGTTCGGTTGCCGAACACCGCTCGATAGTGATGAGCGGCCGCCGTCGCGTACCGGTCGAGCTGGCGCGCCGTGTGGAGCTCGTAGCTGTCCGGCTCGGCGCTCGTCGGGTAGGCGGCGATCGGGACGTCGGGGATCGTCGACGCACGCGCGCGCAGCAGCTCGTCCAGCGTCCGCGGGGCTTCCGACTTGGCCGTGCTCACGAGGCGACGAGCTTACCCAGTGTCGACGCCCCAGACCAGCGGGCGCGACGGCCGGCGTGGTAAATAGGCCGCCAAGAACTCATGGGAAATCTAAAAGGGAAGCGGGCCTTCCTCACGGGCGCCTCGCAGGGCATCGGGGCCGCCATCGCCGAGGGGCTCATCGACGCGGGCGCGGACGTCTGCCTGCACTACTTCCAAAGCGACGCCACGCCGCGCGCGCTCGCCAAGAAGGCTGAATCCCTCGGTCAGCGGGCGCTCGTGCTGCAAGCGGATCTGCGCGTGGAGTCAGAGGCGACCGACGTCGTCAAGAAGGCCACCGCGTTCCTCGGAGGCCTGGACGTCCTGGTCAACAACGCCGGCTCCCTGGTCGCGCGCCGCAAGCTCGAAGAGGTGGACCTCGTCTATTGGGAAGAGGTCATTCGCATCAACCTCACGACGATGATGTTCGTTACGAAGGCCGCGGTCCCCGCGCTCGTCGCGACGGGCGCCTCGAGCATCGTCAACATCGCCTCCCTCGCGGGGCGCAAGGGCGGACATGGCGGCTCGCTCGTCTACTCGAGCGCCAAGGGCGCGATGATCACCTGGACGCGGGCCCTCGCCGGCGAGCTCGGTCCCAAGGGCGTGCGGGTCAACTGCGTCGCGCCGGGGTTGATCCTCGGCACTCGGTTTCACGACACCCACACGACCAAGGAATCCGCCGACGAAACCGTTCGTGGCATCCCGCTCGGGCGCGGCGGCACCGCAGAGGACATCGCGCGTCCCGTCGTCTACCTGGCGTCCGAATACGACGGCTTCATCACGGGCGCCACGCTCGACATCAACGGCGGCGTCTACTCAGCGTAGGGGGCACACCGCGCGGGACGCGTCATTCCCCCTTGCCCCCTTGCGCGAGGTCCGTCGGGGCTTAAGCTGGGCGCCATGCGCCTCGGGGCCAAGCGCGGCGTCCTCATCGTGGACGACCTCGACGACACGCGAGAGGTCCTGGCGGAGCTCTTCGTGCATCTCGGGTATCACTCGATCATGGCGAGGAACGGCCGGGAAGCGCTGGCGCGGCTGCAGGAGATCCGCCCCGATGTCATCATCACCGACCTCATAATGGACGAGATGGGGGGCGCTGAGCTCGTCCGCCGCATCGATGAGGACGCGCGGCTCGAGGGCATCCCCATCATCCTCGTGACGGGCTCAGGCAAGCCGAAGGCCGTCGAGGATCTGGGCGTCCACGCGGCCCGCGTCCAGACGATCCTGACCAAGCCGGTCAATCTGGGCGAGCTTCAGCAGGCCGTCGAGGCTGCGCTGTCTGACGGGGCTCGCGCGTGAGCTTGGGGGAGGTGACCGCGGAGGGGACGCTGGCCCGGCGAGACGCGGTCGCGGAGATCGAGGCGCTGCGCCGCGAGGTCGAGCGACTGAGCGTGCTGGCGCGCAGCGAGCGTGGGCTCGTCGAGGCCATCGTCAACAACAGCCCACACGGCGTGCTCGTCTGCGACGCCGCGGGCAAGATGACCCTGCAGAACCGCGCCGCCGAGCGCATCTGGGCCGGCAGCGCTTCTCCCGAATCGGTCGCGGGGTGGGGCGCCTACCGGGCTTTCCACGCAGACGGTCGTCCCTACGCCGCCGGAGATTGGGCCATGGCCCGTTGCTTGAGCCACGGCGAGACGATCCAGCCGCACGAGATCGACGTCCTCAAATTCGACGATTCATGCGGTGTGCTGCTGGGCAGCTGCGCGCCCATCTTCGGCGAGGACGGCGCCATCGCGGGCGCGATCTCGGTCTTCGCCGACGTCACGTCCTTCAAGCAGCTCGAGGTCGCGCTCAAGGCGGCCCACGCCGACACGGAGCTCCTGTACCACCTGACGGACTCCGTGGCGCGGGCCGAGACGATTGAACAGGTGTTCGCGACGGCGCTCGAAACGATCACGGCGGGGCTGCACACCGAGCGGGCGTCGATCCTGCTCTTTGACGACGCGGGCGTCATGCGCTTCCGAGCCTGGCGCGGGCTGTCGGAGGACTACCGACGCGCCGTCGACGGCCATTCGCCGTGGACGCCCGACGACGTCGCGCCGCACCCCGTGCTCGTGCAGGACGCCGAGACGGATCCGACGATGAAAGACTATCGCCCGGTCTTCCGCGCCGAGGGCATCCGGACGTTGGGGTTCTTTCCTCTCGTGCACGGCGGGCGGCTCATCGGGAAGTTCATGGTCTATGGGGCGGCGCCGCGCGGCTTTCCACCGCGGGACGTGCGCATCGCGCTCGCCGTCGGCTCGCACGTCGCGCAGGGCGTGGCGCGCATGACGGCGGGCCGGCAGATCGAACGCCTGCTCGCCGAGACGACCGCCGCGAAGGCCGCCGCCGAACAGGCGGTGCGCGCGCGCGACGAGGTGCTGGCCGCCGTGTCTCATGATCTGCGCAACCAGCTCAATACGCTCTCGCTCTCGGCGAGCTCGCTGACGACGCTGGCCTCGAAGGCCGGCCCCGGCAACCTCGGCAACATCGCGCACCGCTTGCAGCGCACGCTGTCGTCCATGAACCGCCTCATCGGGGACCTGCTCGACGTGGGCGCGATCGACGCGGGCGCGCTGCACGTCGAGCCCGTCGACTGTGGCGCGCGCGCGTTGCTCGACGCGGCCGTCGATCTGCTGCGCCCGCTGGCCGACGAGCGCGAGCTGCGGCTCGTCGTCGCGTGTAACGACGGCCTGGCTTTGCGCGCCGACACCGATCGCATCACGCAGGTGCTGGCCAATGTCGTTGGCAACGCCATCAAGTTCACGCCCGTGGGAGGCACGATCCGCATCGCCGCCCGCGCCGGCGGCGATGCCTCGTTCGTCGAATTCGAAGTCGCCGACAGCGGGCCGGGCATCGCGCCCGATCACCTGCCGCGCGTTTTCGACAGGTTTTGGCGGCCCAAGTCGCGGGTGCGCGGCGTCGGCCTCGGCCTCGCGATCGCGCGCGGCATCGTCGAGGCGCACGGCGGGCGCATCGCGGCGGAGAGCCCTCCAGGCGCCGGAGCCATCATCCGCTTCACGCTTCCGGCTCGTTGACGAAACTGGGGCCGATCGGCCACGTCGGGTGAACGACGCGGCAGGTTCGTTCGGCGGAGAATGTAACGTCGCACGAGCTGGTAACGGCCAATGGCCCGCGCAGGGGCGCGTTTTCGCGGAAACTCGCGGCGCTTGAACGATGTTCGCGCGGCCCTGCGCTTGCAGTGACCACGGTCATGGCATTCAAGATTCTGCTCGTCGACGACGACCTCGATTGGTTGGAGGTCGTCACCGAGGTCCTCGAGGACGGAGGGTACTCGGTGTCGACCGCCGAGAACGGGGCGTGCGCCTTGGATGAGCTCGAGCGCTTGCACCCGCTGCTCGTCATCACCGACCTGCAGATGCCGGTCATGGACGGCCGCGAGTTCCTCGCGCGCGCGCGCTCGCGAGACGAACGCGTGCCCGTCATCGTCTTGACGGCCGACGGGGTTCAAGCCGCCGCCGGCTTGCCGGGGGCGTACCGCACGATGAAGAAGCCCGTATCCGTCGACGAGCTGTACGCGGTCGTCAGCGCAGCGGCTGAACACCGCGTCTCGCGGTTGCCGCTCGCCAAGCTCTGGAACGCGGCGGCGCCACGCCAGGCCGGGCCCACGCGAAGGCTGGAAATAAAAAGCGAGCCGCGGCAGAGCGTGGGCGCGTGGGTGCGCCGCGGAGTGGCCGCGTTGTTGGCGACGCCGCAACGAAGGCTCGCGATGGTCGGATTGGGCTTGAGCGCGCTCGTGCTCTCGACGGTCTTGGTCGGGCGCCGTCTGCTGGCGTAAGACCATCACCGCGGCGCGAGGCCTCAGAACTGGAGGCCGACGATCGCGCGGCCGTACCACGTCTCGGAGTGGCTCGTCAGGCCGCGACCGACGCCGACCGTTGCCCACACCCCCTGCATGCGGCTGTCGGGGAAGCGCGTCGCCCACGAGAGGGCGGGGCCGGTCCACGCGAACGCTTCGACGTTCCCGCCCGGCGGCTTCTCGGCCTTGCCGAAGATCTCGTAGCCCAGCTTGACGGCCGGGCCGGCCAGCTCGCGGCTCACGCCGAGCGCATATTCGGCCTCGGGAATGTACTCACCACCCTCGCGGAGGTGCTCGGCCTCGCCGGCAATGTTCAAGGCGATGTTCCACGGCCCCAGATCACGAGCGAGGATCAATTTCACCTCGCCCTTTTCGCGGGCGTCACCGTGGCGGAGGTATTGAAACTCGAAGTAGATGATCGGGTCGACGATCCAGCTCCCCGCGGGCAGCAAGCGGTAGCGGGTCTCGAGCTTGAGGCCGCCGTAGCCCGTGTCGCCCGAGACCGTGTCGATGTCCAAGAGGTTGTAAAGCGCGACGTCCCAGCGATCGGTCAGGCCGTATTCGAGCTCGAGCATGTTGCGGAAGCCCTTGGACGGCGGACCGTCGAGCACCTCGCTGTCGCGGGCGTAGGTGCTCCACATTTCGACGTCGAGCTCGCCCTTCGGCGCGGTCACGGCTTCGTACGTCGTCGCGTAGGCGCGGCGATCGGCGCGCGCCGCGGTCGCGTCGAGCAGGACCATCACGCCAAGGGCGGCGGCGACCCAATCAATTTTGAAAGTCATTTTCAATAAGCTCACCATGGCCGGTCGGCGGGTGGTCTGTCAAGCCGCAACGTGTGGAGCCGCCTATTCGTTGCGCAGGCCCCGCCAGCGGGCGTTCCAGTGGCGGCGGCCGTAGACGATTTGAGCGCTGCCGTCGAAGTTCTCGGCGACGGCTTAGACGAGCGGGATCTCCCGACGAATGGCCTCGGCGTCTTCGGGCCGATGGGCAGATGATCCTTCACGCGAGACGAAGCGAGCTCACGACGCGTAAGCCTCGGCACACGTTGCCCGCGAGTTCACGCGCAAGACACGAAGCCGTTGACGAACGGTTCCTCGAGGCGTCCCTCGCGCGTGCCACTTTCTCGCCCGTCACGGCGGACCCGCCCACGATTCGTCACCACCCGGAGGTCGCATGCTCACGTCACCTACGTCCAAGGCACTCGCTCTGTCATTGCTCCTGATTCCTTCACCCTTGCTCGCGAAAGACGGCCCGAAGCGAGACGAGCTCGCCGACCACGTGCTCCTCGTGAGCGTCGACGGTCTCCACGCGCTCGACGTCGCTCGCTTCATCGAGAGCCACCCGCACTCGGCGCTCGCCGAGCTCGCCGGGCACGGCGTCACCTACAGCGGCGCGCGGACGCCGGCCCACACCGACTCGTTTCCGGGCCTGCTCGCCCTCGTCACGGGCGGCTCGCCCGTGAGTCACGGCGTCTTCTATGACGTCAGCTACGATCGCGCGCTGTTCGATCCGACGAACACGACCTGCAGCGGACTGCCCGGCAACACGGTCGTCTTCGACGAGAGCATCGACCTGTACGACGCCGCGAACGTCTCGCAGGACGTGATCGATCCGAAGAAGCTGCCGCGCCGCCTCGACGGCCACGGACACTGCGTACCCGTGTATCCCCACGACTTCGTGAAGTCGAACACGCTCTTCGAGGTCGTTCGCGCCGCCGGCGGGCAAACGGCGTGGGCGGACAAGCACCCGGCCTACGATCTGGTGAACGGTCCCTCGGGCAAGGGCGTCGCGGATCTTTACACGCCGGAAATCACGAACGTCGACGGGTTCGACGCCACGGCGAGCGTCGTGTGCACCGTCCAGAACGATCGCAAGAAGGTCGCCGCGATCCTCAACCAGATCCACGGACGGAACCACGACGCCACGAAGAGCCCGGGCGTCCCGGCGCTGTTCGGCATGAACTTCCAAGCGGTGTCGGTCGGTCAGAAGCTGGCCAAGGACAACCGCGACGGGAGCTGCGCCGCGGACACGGATCCGCGCCTCAACGGTCAGCCGGGCGGCTACGTCGACGGCTCGGGCACGCCCAGCGCCGTCCTGACCTACGCGCTCGAGCAGACTGACGCCGCGCTCGACAGCATGATCGACGCGCTCAAGAAAGAGGGCCTCTACGAGCGCACGCTGTTCGTCGTCAGTGCGAAGCACGGGCAATCGCCGATCAATCCCGTGAAGCTCAACAAGCCCGGCCACCTCGGCGATCTCGTCGGCGCGCTGCCGGGCGCCGCGACCGATCCCGCGGCCCAGGCGCTCGTGAGCGCGGCGGGCTGCGCGACGGGACCGTGTGGGATCATCGTCGATGACGACGTCGCGCTGATCTGGCTCCAGGATCCCACGCAGACGCCCGCCGTGGCCGCGTACCTGAACGCGAACGCGAGCGCGCTGTCGATCGAAGAGGTGATGGCGGGGCGCGAGCTGCGCCTGCGTTTCAACAACCCCGACAAGGACAGCCGCACGCCGAACATCATCGTGCAGCCGACGTACGGCACGATGTATACGACCTCGGCGAAGAAGAACGCCGAGCACGGCGGCTTTAGCTTCGCCGACACGAACGTCGGCCTCATCGTCTCGAACCCGCGCCTGACGCGCCGTCTCTTGAAGACGCCCGTGCTGACGTCGCAGGTCGCGCCGACGATCCTTCAGGCGCTGGGCCTCGATCCGAACGCGCTCAGCGCGGTGCGGACCGAGCTGACGCCCGTCCTGCCGGGGTTGTCGCAGTAGTCAGAGCGACTGAAGAAAGGCCAGCACGGCGGCGCGATCGGCCGCGGACAGGAAGACGTAGGCGACCTTGGTGTTTTGCGCCTCGCCGCCGTGCCACAGGATGGCCTCCTGCAGGTCGGCGGCGCGGCCGTCGTGGAGGAAGCCGACGGTGGGATTGACGATCTTCGCGAGGCCCACGCCCCACAGGGGCGGCGTGCGCCACTCCGACGCGGAGGCCGGGGCGTCGTCGCCACCGCCGGTCGCGACGCCGCCATCGTCGGCCAGATCGGGGCCCATGTCGTGAAGCAACAGGTCCGTGAAGGGCTTGATGGCTTGGCTGCGCAGCTCCGAGAAGGGATGGTTGGCGCTCGTCATCAGATCGGTCCGGTGGCAGTCGGCGCACCCGATCGTCAGGAAGAGGTGCGCGCCGCTTTTGACCTGGGGATCGTCGGCGGTGCGCTGCGGAGGGACGCCGATGAGGCGCATGTACGTCGTCAGCTTCGCGAGGTCGACGTCGGAGAGCTCCGCCTTGCCCTGCCGGTCGGGCAAGAGGGTCGTCGTGACGCCCAGGTGCTCCGACGCGTCGTCGGCGATCTGATGCGCGACGCTGACCGTCTCGGCCTTCCAACCGAAGCGCCCGATGCGCGTCGCGCCCGTCGCCGGATCCTTGACGAGGCTCGGCCGCCCCGAGATGCCGTTCTGGTCGCAGTCGAGGGGATCCGCGAGCGCGACGAGGGTTCGCTCGTCCACCGCCTCGAGCAGGCCGAGCCCCACGAGCGGCCGCGCGACGCGCGCCGAGAAACGCGTTACGTTGGCGCCGTCCGTGGTGGTCACGGTGAGCTTCGGCCTGTGCAATTCGACGGTCGTCGCGTCGTTCAGGACGACGGTCTTCGTGTCCGTGCCCGCGACGGCCACGGTTCCTTCCTGCTGCTGCAGCGTTCCGCCAAGCGCGCCGGCGCCGAAGAGCTTGGCCTCGAAGGACGCCTTGGCCCCCATGCCGCTCAGGTAGCTCAAGGGGTCGGGGATCCATGTGCCGGAGCTGTTCCGGAAGTGGCACGACTCGCAGCTCGCCGCGTTCGACAGCGGACCGGCCTTGCCCGCCTGCTCGGGGAAGGCGACGTTGCCCCTCTCCAGGTGATAGCCGGTCGAGAAGTCCGTGTAGAACAGCCGCCGCCCGTCGAGGAAGCTCTGGATGTTTTCGGCCTGCATGTTGAGGGCGTTCTGTTCGAAGTACATGTACGGCTCGGCGACCAGCCACGCGATCGTCGTGTCCCCACCCAGCTGCGCGTCCGGGAGCGGGCCGGCCAACTTGTCATAGTCGCGGTTGTTGGGCGTGAGGCCGCCCAGGCCGATCCGGTAGCGGAACGTGTCCGTGTACCAGGTATCGCGACGGCCGGTCGGAGGCAGGAAGGCGCCGAACTCGATCTCGTAGTTCTCGCCCACGGTCATCGTTCGCCCAGGGCCCACCTTCATCTCGTCGAACTGCTGGACGCCTCCGAAGGGCGCCGTGGCCGCGACGGGTGGGGTGGTGACGTCGACCAGGTAGTCGTTCAGTGCGAACGTTGCGTTGTTGCCTTGAATCTTCCAATGCCGAAAATTCGTTATGCGATTTCCAATGGGCATTGGTTTGTAAGCCGGCAGGTAAGTCACGCGAATGCGCTGTTGGCCGAGGACCGAGAAGTCCTCGAACGTGAGGCCGAAGCCGCCGTCCAAGAAGGTGTTCTCCAAATATTGGCCGAAGCTTCCTTCCTTTTCGTGCCGCCCGCGAAACCGTCCCGCGGCGCGCGTGATGATCGCGCCGTCGGCTCGTTTGAAAACAATCGGTGGGTTCTTGGCGTCGTCCGCGGAGAACAGCGCGGAGAACGACACGGGCGCGTCGACGCCGCAGGTCCTCGTCGCGACGACGTCGGCGGCGAGGTCCGCTCCTCCGTCGGCGAAGAGAGCGTCGGCGCCGGGCGCGTCAGCCGCCGCGTCACCGCTCGGCTCGAGCCGCGCGTCGGCCGCCGCGTCCTCGCCGCTCGTGGGTGGCGCCTCGGCCGCGGCTTCGCGTGGAGCGTCCGCGCTCGCGTCGCCCGTCGCGTTGTGCTCGTGGCCGCCACAAGCCGCGAACGTCATCAGCACGCACGCCGACGCTCCGATTCCGAACCACCGCGGGTTTGAGCTGCTCATTGAGTCGCGACTCTAAATTGCGCGTCCGCCGAACCGTAGCGCGAAGTCGTTGGAGGATGCATCAAAGAGGCGTCTCGTCGTCGGGGTGAGGCGAAACGCCGCATGGCAAACGTAAGCGGCCCGTCGGCACCGTCTCCGGCAAGATGCGCTTCGCGCAAGGTCGGGCTCGCGGTTTCCTCGGTCGGTAGCCCGCGCGCCAGGTGCCGCTTTTGATTTTAAATGGCCGGCGCGTCTTGCCTACCTTGCGGCCGGTCTCATCGAGTCTTACGTGAGGGGGATGAAATGCGCTGATTTGATGAGTGTCGACGTCCAGTGGATTTCGGGCGAGGCGACGGTGCAACAGGCCGCGCAAGTCATGCGCGACCGATCGATGGGGTTCCTCGTCGTGTTCGATCCGAAGCTGAACCGCCTGAGCGGCGTCGTGACGGATCGGGACCTCGCGCTCCGCGTTTGCGCCGAGAACAAGCCGTCCGACAAGACCTCCGTGGCAGACGTGGCCACGCCCGAGGTCCTGACGTGCGCGGCGCAGGACGACCTCGCGGTCGCCGAGGCGAGCATGGTCGCGATCAAGGTGGCCCGGATCGTCGTCCTCGACGGAGACGGCAGGCCCGCGGGCGTGATCAGCTTGACGGACATCCTCTCGCGCGACTCGAAGGGTCGAGCGGTCGACACCGCGCGCGGCGTCCTGTCGCGCGAAGCCGAAGGTCCGCACCAACCGATCGATCAAATCAAGCTGACGCCCTCGACTGCGAAGGACGAAGCCGCCGCCATGAGCCACGAGTCGGTGAGCCGAGGCTCTTGGACCGGCTCGATGAAGGAGTTCCCGGGCTGAGCCGGCCGATCTAGCCGCTAGTAACGCGGCCTTTACTAGCGCCGGTCGTTAGGTAAGACTTCGTGCCTAGGCGTCGGCCCCAGTCACGCTGGCGTTCCCTCCTGGCGAGCAGCGATGACCAAGCGAACCACAGGTCGATACGAGCGCACGAACGTGGGGGGCGAAGAGGTCGCGGCGTTTGTCCCGCACGCGTTGCCGCCCACGGCCCCGAAGATCGTCCTGGGCGGCGGACTGACCGAGCGCATCCGCGCAGCCGAGCAGGCGCTGGTGCGCCTCGAGCTGGCTGGCGAGATGGTCCCGTCCCTCGATTGGTTCATTTACGCCTTCGTGCGCAAGGAAGCCGTGCTCTCGTCCCAAATCGAGGGCACCCAGGCCACGCTGTTTGACCTCCTCACGTTCGAAGCGCAGGAGGGTGATGGGGAGGGCACCGGCGCGCGAGGCCGGCACAGCAGGTCGCCGAATGCCGACGTCGAGGAGGTTTGCAATTATCTCGACGCGCTCGTATTCGCTCGTGCCCAGCTGGCCGATCCGAAGGGCCTGCCGCTGTCGATGCGCCTTCTCAGCGAGACGCACAAGCGCCTCATGCGCGGCGTGCGAGGCGCGGCGAAGCGGCCCGGCGAGGTGCGAAGCAGCCAGAATTGGATCGGCGGTAGCCGACCTGGGAACGCCGCCTACGTGCCGCCTCCTCCGCACGCGCTCGGCAAGGTACTTGGCGCCTTCGAGAAATATCTCCACGGTCGAGACGCGCTGCCACCCCTGGTGCGCGCGGGGCTCCTGCACGTGCAGTTCGAGACCATCCACCCCTATCTCGACGGCAATGGACGCATAGGACGTCTACTCGTCACGTTGCTGCTCGAGGAATGGAAGCTTCTAACGAAGCCGCTCCTGTACCTGAGCCTCTTCTTCAAACGGCATCGCGAGGAGTACTACCGGCGCCTCAACGCCGTTCGCGTCGAGGGTGACTGGGAAGGGTGGCTCGACTTCTTTCTCGACGGCGTGGCGACCATTGCCGACGAGGCGGTCGCTTCGGCGCGAGAGCTGTTCGGGCTCGTGGCGACGGACAGGGCGCGCGTGCTGGAACACGAAGGGTGTCGGTCGTGGGTTTTCGACTGTTCGAGCTGCTGCCGCGGCATCCTGTGGTGACCGTCGCGTCGGTCATGAAGCTCGTGGAGACGACGAAGCCGACGGCGGGCCGAGCGATCGAGCTGCTCCTGGCGACGGGCGTGCTGATGGAGACCACGGGCAGAAAACGGGATCGGGCGTTCGTGTACCAGGGCTATCTCGACCGCCTAAGGGTCGGCACCGAGCTGGACCCGGGGACGACGACGAAGGGTCGCGGGGTGTGAGTTCGTCAGGCCGCCGCGTCCGCGTCCCCGAGTGAGAGCTGACCCAGGAGGTCAGCCGCGATGGGATCCCCGACGAATGTTCCTCGTACCCTACCGAGGTTCGACGCCGGAACATGGCGTTGCTTACGTCCGCGGCGGCTGATCCTCGACGAGCGCGATGAGGCGGTCGAGGTCGACCGGCTTGACGAGGTGGCGCTCGAAACCGGCTTGCCGGCTGCGCTGGCGGTCATGATCTTGGCCGTAGCCGGTCAACGCGATCATCTGACAGCCTTCGCACCCCGGCAGCGCCCGCAGGCGGATCGCCAGCTCGTACCCGTCGATCACCGGCAGGCCGATGTCGAGGACGGCGATCTCGGGGAGAAACCCCGCGGCGAGCTCGAGCGCGGCGACCGGGTCGATCGCCATGACGACGTCGTGACCGACGAGCTCGAGCGACTCCTTGAGCACCTCGGCCGCGTCGACGTTGTCGTCGACGACCAGGATGCGCCGCGCGCGGGAGGCCTGCGGGGCGCCTTCCTTTCGGCCGTCCGGCGCGGCGACGGTGGTCGCGAGGGCCGCGGGGAGGTTCACGGTAAAGACGCTGCCTTCGCCGGAGCCCTTGCTCTGCACGGAGACCGAGCCGCCGTGGAGCGCGACCAGGCTCTTGACCAGCGCGAGGCCGATGCCGAGTCCGCCCTGCGCGCGATCGCTCGACCGGTCCGCTTGCTCGAACAGGTTGAAGACGCGCGGGAGCATCTCGCCGCTGATGCCGATGCCGTCATCCGAGACAGCGATGGCGATCTCGTCCTCCTTGTTCCCCGCGCGTGAGACGTCGACGCGGATGTGTCCGTGGGGGTCGGTGTACTTCGCGGCGTTCGTCAGGAGGTTCGCGACGACCTGCGCGAGGCGAATCGCATCGGCGTCGCACAGGAAGCGGCCGCGCTCGCACTTCACGATGAGGCGGTGATGGCGGCGTTCCAACAGATCGCTCGCCATCTCGACCGCCTTGCTGACGATGTCAGCGACGTCGACCAGCTCGCGGCGAAGCTCGATCTGGCCGCGCGCGATCTTCGCGACGTCGAGCAGATCGTCGACGAGCCGCACGAGGTGCTGGACCTGCCGCTCCATGATCTCCTGCTCGCGCGTCTCGACCCCGCCGCTCTTGAGGCGCATGAGGCGCAACGCCGTCACGATTGGCGACAACGGATTTCGCAGCTCGTGGCCGAGCATGGCGAGGAATTCGTCCTTGGCGCGGCTCGCCGCTTCGATCTCGCGCAGGAGGCCTTCGCGTTCGACCTGGGCCTTTTCCAGCGAGCGGCGCGCGACGACCTGGCTCGTGATGTCGACGGCGACGACCATCATCGCGTGCACGGCGCCGGCCTGGTTGCGAATGGGCTCGAGGTTGAACATGAAGTACGCGTCTTCGGGGCCGGACCCGCGATCGAGCCGCACGTGGAGCTCGTTCGTCGAGAAGGGCTCGCCCGTCCGGTAGACGCGAGAGATGATTTCGGCGAAAGGCGACCCTGCGACCTCGGGGAACGCTTCGAGATAGCGCTTCCCCACCAGGTCGGCCTTCGACACCATCTGGCGATACGCCGGGTTCGCCAATTCGAAGATATGGTCGGGTCCCGAGAGCAAGGCGGTCGCGACGGGCGCTTGCTCGAGGAGATTGCGGCGCTCGAGCTCGACGACGGTCCGGCGCTGGGACTCGTCGACGCGCGTCCTCGCGAGCTGAAGGTGGGCGCTCAGCTGTTCGAGGAACCGCCGGTACGAATCGTCGAACGAGAGGCGCGGGCCGATCCCGAAGACCAGGTAGGACTCGACGTTGGGGACGACGTAGATCTCGCCGACCGCGCCGCCGCCG
>JBBQJG010000086.1:0-18887 GCA_038325725.1 Polyangia bacterium
TTGCTCGTCCTCGACGAGCCTGCCGCGAACCTCGACACCGTCGTACGCCGCGAATTCCTCGAGGAGGTCATTGGCCTCCTCGGCGAGATGAACCGCACTGTCGTGTTCTCGAGCCACATCCTCGGCGACGTCGAGCGCATCGCCGATCAGATCGCCGTCATCCACGCGGGTCAGGTGCTGCTCACGAGCCCGCTCGACGACTTGAAGGAGCGCACGCGTCGGGTCCGCTTCTCGTTCGCTGGTGCGGCGCCCGAGTCGGTCGCGCTGCCGGGGATCGTGTCCGTGCGCCGCGCGGGGCGCGAGCTGCTGGCGACGATCATCGGCTACGACGAGGCGCGCACGGCGAGGCTCGCCGCGGAGCTCGGCGCGGCCGTCGAGGCGCAGGCCCTCGGGCTCGAGGAGCTATTCATCGATCTCGTGGGCGACCACGCGCTCGTCAACCGCAAGGCGGCATAGGGCGAAAAATGAACACGCGCGCGTCGAGCAACATGTTGAGCGAGTGGGCCGCGGGCGTGCGCCTGCTTTACGGAAACCTACCGGGACGAACCGTGGGGGTGAGCTTCGGCCTGCCGGCGATTTTCGTCATCATGGTCATCCGCCCCGTCGAAGCCGCGATGTTCGGCGCCGTCTCGGTTTTGTTCGTCGGCTGGTCGACCTCGGCGGCCGCCGGGATCGACCATGGCGCCGCCCCCGCGCTGGCCTTCCTTCAGGTCCGCCCCCTCCGCGTTTCCGGCAAGGCGCTCGTGCTGCCGCCCCTCTTCGCGTTCAACGGGGCGTTGATCGCGGCGCTCGGCCTCCATCACCACGCGCCCCTCGGGCTGGGACTCACCATCTGGGGCTGGTCGTGCTGGGCGCTCGCGGTCGGCCGCTGCTTCCCTGGACTCGCTTGGCGGCGACTCCTCGTGTGGTTGACAATCGGCGGAGCCGTGCCCGGCCTCCTCACGAGCATGGCGCACGAGGCGCCGGGCGACGAACGGTGGGTCCGCTCCGCCATCGTCGCGCTCTTGGCGGCGCTCCTCGGCTGGCTGATCTCTCCGCGTCACTCGACGGGAAGCGCGCTCGGAAGAAAAGCCAACGCCCCGATGTCGCCGACCGCGGCGCGGTCGGCGGCCCTTCAAGAGGCGAGCGTCCGTCGGACGGCGACGACGGTTCTGGCGCCCGTGCGCGCGGCTCCCGGAACGGTCAACCCGCTGCGCATCTGGAAGCTCCTCGCGGAGACCGCCCATTGGACGGGGTCTTGGGCGTCTGTCGTCATGTTTGGATCTTATGGGAGCCTGCTCGCGCTGGCGGATTGGAAGCTCGCCTTCAAATCAGAAAGCGACGGCAACGTCCTCCTCATCGCCTTCACGCCGAACCTCTTGATCTTTTCTTTTGCGCTCGTGAGCTCGAGTGCCCGTCCCAGCCTCGACTTTCTCCGCGCGCGGCCGTTTGGACGTTGGCGAATCCTGGCGGCGACGATGCTTCCCGCGACGGTCGCAATCCTGCTCCCGGCCGCCGCGCTCATCGCCCTGTACCACTCTCCGACCTAGGCGATACGCCTGGCGTCAATCTCTGTGTCCGCCTTGCTCTGGGCGTCGACGGAGCCCTTCCGGGGTCCGTCGGGCCGCTATGCGAAGCTCAACTTCGTCATCAATGCGGCGCTTCTCGCGGCGTTCGTCCCGGCGTTCTACAACACACGTCGTTACCAAGTGTGGCCGCAAGCGCCGCTCTGGCTCGTCGCCGTGGGCGCCGTCGGCGCGGCCGTGCTTTGGTATCGCCGCTCGGCGTGGCGCGAGCTCGTGTTTCCGCGCCGCGTCCCGGCGCGCTCGTCGCGTCAGTAGGTGTCGCGCACGCTCATCACGCGGAGCGAAGCAGAAAGTCGCGCGGCGTCCGGGACGGGCGTGCCCGGGGCCGCCTTCCAGTCGACGGTGATCGACTCGCCGGGGAGCAGGTCGAAGAAGTTCTCCGAAAAGGTTCCGTTGCTGGCGCCCCCTTCGGCCCCGGCGTCCTTCGCGCTCAGGTACACGGCCCGCGCGAAGCGCTTCGCCGTCACGCGGACCGCGGCGCCCGTGGGGCGCGCGTCGACGGCGATCTGGAGCTCGGGCGCGGGCAGCTCGAGGTCGCGCGTCTTGACGAAGGAAAACAGATTCCGCGACAACGACGTCGCGCCCTCGAACAGCTCGGTCACGAGGACGACGTGGGCGGGATCGGCGCCGCGCAGGGCGTCCTTCTTCCACGTGGACCACACGACGGCGCTCGTGTTGGCCTTCGCGACGACGTCCTGTTGGTGGCGCCAGAGCTCCTTGCCCTCGAAGTCGACGAGACGAACGACGAGCTTCATCCGCGTGTCGGCGCGGCGATCGGACACGACGTAGACGCGCAGGTTGCCGTCGTCTTCGACCGGGCTCACGAGCACGGGGGCGAAGAACTTTCGCGCGGCGTAGTGCAGCGCCTTCCAGCGCCCGTAGTAGTCGATGCCCGACCAGGACGCGACGGGCCAGCAGTCGTCGAGCTGCCAATACAGGCTGCCCGCGTTGTAGGGCCACCGACGGCGGTGCGCCTCGGCGCCGTACTTGATGACGGTGGCCTGGAGCACCTGCGACAGGTACAAGAACGCGCCGAAGTCCTTGGGCACGTGGAAGTCGCGCTCCATGTATGTGCGCACGAGCTGGTTGCCGCGCGGGTGCCGCTGGTGCGACAGCATGACGGGCGAATCGATGCGCCACTCGGTCGGCGGCGCGTAGCGCGCGACGGAGTCGAGCGTCGGGAACGATTGGAAGCCGTACTCGCTCATGAATCGCGACGTGTGCGTCGCGTAGTCGGAGTACGGCGCCTCGGCGTGCCACACGCCCCAGTAATGGTTGTCGCCCCACCCGAGCTTGTTGGGCGGCACGCCCGGCTCGTTCGCCGACGGCGAGCTCGACGTGTAGAAGCGGCCCGCGTCTTCGTCGGCGACGACGCGCGGGAGGATCTCGCGAAAAATGCGATCGTAGGCGCGTTGGATTGCGTCCTGCGCCGCCTTGCCGAGGTGGAACTTCCACTGCCAGCCCCACTGCGCCCAGGCCGCCTCGATTTCGTTGTTGCCCGACCAGAGCGCGAGGCTCGCGTGGTTGCGCAGGCGGCGCACGTTGTCGAGCGCCTCGCGGCGTACGTTCTCGAGGAAGGCGTCGTCGCCGGGGTACATGCTGCAGGCGAACATGAAGTCCTGCCAGACGAGCAGCCCCAACTCGTCGGCGAGGTCGTAGAAGCGATCGTCTTCGTAGATGCCCCCGCCCCACACGCGCAACATGTTCATGTTCGCGTCGGCCGCGGACTGCAGCAGCGTGCGATACCGCTCGGGCGTCACGCGATCGACGAAGCTGTCAGACGGAATGTAGTTCGCGCCCTTCATGAAAACAGGCGCGCCGTTGACCTTGATCGTGAAGGTCTTGCCGTCCTTGTCCTTGACGTGCACGACCTCGAGCGTCCGCAGGCCGATGCGCGTCTTGAGCGCGCCGCGCGGCTGGACGGCGCCCGCACCGTCCACGACGGCGAGCGCCGTCTCGAACGTGTACAGCTTCTGGGCGCCGAGGCCATGGGGCCACCAGCGCTGCGGCTTGTCGACGACGACCTCCGCCGTGACGCGGTTGGGGCCAGGCACGAGCGCCGCCTCGACGGTGACGGGCGGCGCGGCGCCGTCGACGGACGTCACCGTGAGCTTGGCTTTCCCCGCGCGCGTCGCCTGCACGGTCGCGACGACGGAGAGGCGCGCGCGCGCGTCCGTGAGCTCCCGCTGCACGACCTGCACGTCGTCGAGGCGCGCGGCGTCCCACGGCTCGATCACGACGGGGCGCCAGATGCCGCTCGTGACGAAGCGCGGCCCCCAATCCCATCCGTAGTGATACGGCGCCTTGCGCGCGAACATGCTGACCATGTCGGTCGCCTGGTCGTTGATGGCGGGCAGCCGGTAGCCGAGCTTGTCGTACGCCGGCCTCACGAAGTTGATGGGCGACCGAAAGCGCACGAACACGTTGTTGGCGCCTTTGACGAGCCGCGAGCGCACGTCGATGCGCCACGTGCGGAACATGTTGTCGGCCCACAGCACCGACACGCCGTTGACGAACACCTCGGCGAACGTGTCGAGGCCCTTCCACACGAGCTCGACGCGTTCGTGGGCGAGCAGCGCCTCGTCGGCGACGAAGGACGACCGGTACTCCCAGTCGCTCTTCTCGATCCACTGCAGGTCCTTCTCGTTCGTTCCGACGAAAGGATCCGGGATCTTCTTGTTGCGCAGCAGATCCGTGTGCACGCAGCCCGGCACGACGGCGGGCATCCAGTCCTTGAGCCGCGCGGCGACGTTGACCTCGCGGAACGTCCACGGTCCGAGCTCGGCCGCCCCGGCGGTCATCGTCGACAGACCCACCATGAGCGCGACTGCGATCGAAAGTCGCCGGGACACCGGCTCATCCTCTCACGATTCGTGGCGTCTCATCGAGCCCGTCCGTTTGATCGGGTTTCGTGGCGATGTCTACGACTTCCCTCTTCAACGATCTATCTCCGATCCAACTATCGCCGATTCAAGTTTCGATGACGGTGTCGGACCCGTCGCGCGGTGTCGGACGTGGCTCGGGACCATCGGGCGGGTGGCCCCGTCGCTTTGAACGAAGCCTCCTCGAGAGCGCCAACTTGAATCGGCGATAGTCGTAGGCGTGCTGCCTTCACGCGCATCAGTCGCCACGGGGCGCCCGCGGTATGGCGGGAGCGAGCGTGACGCCGTCGGGCCTGGGCTACAGTCGCGCGATGCGCGCTATCCCGCTCGTGATCGCCGCGCTCACCGCGATCAGCGCGAGCCCGACGTTCCATCCCTACGAAGGACCTAGACCCATTGCCGTCTGGGTCCAAACCGATCCGTGGTTGTCGGTCATCGGCTCCGATTCACCACGCGCCGTCCTCTATGAGGATGGTGAGCTCGTCTTCGCCAAGGTCCGCGGTCGGCAGGACATTGTCTTCCGGCACCGCAAGCTGGGCCCGGCTGAGCTCGACGCCTTCAAGCTCCGCATCGCATCGGTGGCCGATCTGAGCGGCGTGCGAGGTAACTACGTGCTCACGGAGATGACGGATCAACCCGAGACTCTCCTGTACGCGCGCTCGTCGGTACGCGAGATGGCAACGCGGATCTATGGCGTCAGGGCGGAGGATGGCAAGCTCTCCGCCTCGGCCTACGGGCCGGTTCCCAAGGAGGTGCACGAACTCCATCGACTTCTAGCCACCCTCTCCGAGGCTGGCAGCTCGGATTGGCAACCGCGGTACATCGAGGTGATGTTGGCGCCCTACAAAGAGGCGAGGGCCGCGGCTCACTGGCCCTCTAGCTGGCCCGGCCTCAAGTCGGACCGGAACTTCGCGCGCCATGACGGGCAGCACTCGATCTATCTGGACACTCCCTTGAAGCCGAAGCTCGACGCGCTCCTGGCCCAACAGAGCCAAGGGAACGGCATCGAGCTGGGCGGAGCGATCTGGTCCATGAGAACCCGTATGGTCTTTCCCAGCGAGCCCGTCTGGCGCGAGGCCTTTGATGCGGCCGCGAGCCGGTAACCTACAGCTCGATCTGGGTCCCGATTTCGACGACGCGGTTCGGGGGGATCGAAAAGAAGTCCGTCGCCGACCGCGCGTTGCGCGACAGATAGCGAAACAGGCGCTTGCGCCACGACGCCATGCCGCGCCCCTTGCCGTCGAGCAGCGTCTCGCGCCCGAGGTAGAAGCTCGTGTCGGCCTCGTTGAGGTACAGGCCCTGCGACGCGCACGCGCGCAGCACCTGCACGATGTCGGGCGTCTGCATGAACCCGTAGTGGGCCGTGACGCCCCAGAAGCCGCGGTCGAAGAACTTGAGGTGCACGAAGTCCGCCGGCGGCACCTCGGGCACGGCGTCCGTGACGATCGAGAGGATGATGACCTGCTGGTGCAGCACCTTGTTGTGCTTGAAGTGGTGCAGGAGCACGGCCGGCGTTCCTCGTCGCGTCGACGTCAGGAAGACCGCCGTCCCCGGCACGCGCACGGGGTTCGTCAGGTCGATGTCCTCGAGGAAGACCTCGAGCGGCAGCGCCTCGGCGGCGATCTTCTCGCCCAGCAGAGTCCGCCCCTTCTTCCACGTGAGCATGACAACGAGGATGCCGCCCGCGACGAGCAGCGGGAACCAGCCGCCGTGCGCGATCTTCGCCGAGCACGCCGTGAAGAACGCGAGATCGAACGTGAGGAACAGCGCGAGCACCGTCCCCGCTCGGGCGCGGCTCCAATTCCAGCGGCGCCGCGCCACCGTGTAAAAGAGAATCGACGTGATCGCCATCGTGCCCGTGACGGCGATGCCGTACGCGTCGGCGAGGCCGCTCGACTCTTTGAACCCGACCACGAGCGCGAGGCACGCGAACATGAGTAGGCCGTTGACCTCGGGGATGTAGATCTGCCCCTCCGTCTTGCCCGACGTGTGGACGATCGTGACGCGCGGCAAGTAACCCAGCTGCACCGCCTGCCGCGTGAGCGAGAACGCGCCCGAGATGAGCGCCTGCGACGCGACGACCGTCGCGAGAGTCGCGAGCACGACCATCGGGTACAGCCACGGTCCCGGCACGAGCGCGTAGAACGGGTTCGACGCCGCCTCGGGCCGCTCGAGCAGCAGCGCCCCCTGACCGAAGTAGTTGAGCAGCAGCGCAGGAAACACGCAGAGCGACCAGGCCCTGCGGATGGGCTTGATCCCGAAGTGGCCCATGTCGGCGTAGAGCGCCTCGCCGCCCGTGATGCACAGGACGACCGAGCCCAGGACGAGGAAGCCGTGCAGCCGATGCTCGAGGAAGAAGCGCGCGGCGTGGAGGGGGTTCACGGCGCCGAGGATCGCGGGGTGGCGAAGGATCCACGGCGCGCCCGCGACGCCGATCGCGATGAACCACAGGAGTGTGATGGGCCCGAAGACGGCGCCGATGCCGCCCGTGCCGCGCCGCTGGGCGATGAAGAGCAGGATGAGGATCCCGCAGGTGATGGGCACGACGAACGAGCTGAACGCCGTCGTCGCGACGTTGAGGCCCTCGACCGCCGACAGCACCGAGATCGCCGGCGTGATGACGCCGTCGCCGTAAAGAAGCGCCGCGCCGAAGAGGCCAAACACGACGAGCATCTGGGTGCGGGGGTACGGCTTGTCCGTCTTCTTGTCCTTCTGCGCCACCGCGAGCGCGAGCAACGCGAGCACGCCGCCCTCGCCGTCGTTGTCGGCGCGCATGACGAACGCCAGGTACTTGAGCGTCACGACGAAGGTCAGCGACCAGAAGAACAGCGACAACACGCCCAGGATGTTCTCCGGCCCGGGGCCGACGCCGTGTGGCGCCGTGACGCATTCTTTGAGCGCATACAGGGGCGAGGTGCCGATGTCGCCATAGACGACGCCGAGGGCGCCGAGGGACAGTTTCCAAAGGTCGCGGCCGTGGGCGCCGTGGGCCATCGAATGAACCGGAGCGACGGGAATCGGCGCCGCACTCGCGGGAGGGGACGCCGCCGAACTTTTCGAGCTACTTTCCAAGCTATTTTCCCAGCTCGACACCGCGAGCCAGTTGAAACGTCACCCTCATATCATGTCGTGTGTAACTTTCTCTCCTCACATGTGGAGATGTGTGAGACAGCGCCTCCCAACAGATCGCTGATCGACGTCCAGGCCCTTGATCTTGCAGGGAGAAGCTGCTGGACTTGGTATCGTGGCGCTGGATTCGTACATGGGCCAGGCACCGTCTGGCCCTGGCGAAGGCGTTGGACGGCTTGGCCGCTATCAAGTCATCGGCAAGCTCGCGACGGGTGGGATGGCCGAGGTGTATCTGGCGCTCTCTGGAGAGCTGTCGGGATTTCGCACGCTCGTCGTCGTCAAGCGCATCCTGCCGCACCTCGCGTCGAACAACGACTTCATCCGGATGTTCCTCGACGAGGCGCGCATCGCCGCGCTCCTCGATCACCCGAACGTCGTGCGCATCATCGAGGTCGGACACGAGCGCGACGAGTACTTCCTCGTCATGGAGCTGGTGCAGGGCAAGCCGCTGTCGGCGATCGTGCGCAAGGCGGCCAAGGAAGGCACCCCGCTCACGCCCGCGCTCGCGGCGTACGTGATCGCGCAGGCGGCGAACGGCCTCGGCTACGCCCACGACCTCGTCGACGCCGACGGACGTCCGCTCGGCGTCGTCCACCGCGACGTCTCGCCGCAGAACATCCTCGTGTCGTTCGAGGGCGCCGTGAAGATGATCGACTTCGGCATCGCGCGCGCACTCGGCCGCGTGTCGCAGACGAACCCCGGCGGCCTCAAGGGCAAGATCGAGTACATGTCGCCCGAGCAGGCGTCGTCCGAAGACGTCGATCGCCGCGCCGACGTGTTCGCGCTGGGTGTCGTGCTGTGGGAGGCGATCACGGGCAAGCACCTGTTTCGCCGCGAGACCGAGCTGGCGACGATGCGCGCGATCGTCGACGAGCCGATCCAGCGCGTCTCCGATGTCATGCCGATCGCGCCCGAGCTCGACGCGATCGTGACGCGCGCGCTGCAGAAGCGCCGCGAAGATCGCTTCCAGTCGGCGCAGGAGATGGCGCTCGCGCTCGAGCGCTACGCGTTCTCGAGCGAGGGGTTCTCGCCGCTCCAGCTCGGCAGCTACATCAAGCAGATCTTCGACACCGAGTTCGCGCAGTGGAAGAAGACGGTGACGTCGGCGCTCGATCTCGAGGTCAAGCCGAGCGGGCAGTCGGGCACGCGCTTCCCCGTCGTGAAGCCCGACCTGCAGACGCGCGGCCCGACGGTCGCGCTGCGTGGGCCGTCCGGCAGCGATCCCGGGTTCGGGCGCGAGCCGTCGACTGATCCTCGGTCGGGCGATCTCCGGTCGAGCGTGCCGACGCGCCAGGATCGTCTCTGGGTCTACGGCGGCGTCGCGGCGACGGCCCTCATGGTGCTCGCGGGCGCGTTCGTGCTGTCGCGGCCACGACAGCTGCTGCCGCCGCCGGCCGTCGTCGGGGCGACGTCCACGCGCTGGCGCGCGCCACCGCCGCCGGCCGAGCCTCCGAGCCAAGCTGCGGCCCCGGGCATCGCGGCCACAATGACGCCAACGCCGACTTCGACGACGGCCCCGGTCCCCGAAGCGAGGGCGGTTCCCTCGACGACCGCCTCGGCGGAGGCGACCGCGCCCCCGTCCGCCGCGTCCACAGCGACGGGCTCGCCGGCCGTGGCGCCCCCGCGCGCGGAGCGCGGTGACAAGGCGCGGCCCCACGCGCGTGGGACGCGACGCGCTCAAGGCGCCAGCGTTCCGGCCGATCACAGACCGAACCCCTTCGACTAAACTCTCCGCCCGCAGATGCGCTCCCTTCCGCTTGTTCGTCCTGTGGCCGTCGCCGTCGCGCTCATGCTCGGTCTCGGTGCCGTGGCCCGCGCCGAGACGTGCCCGGAGATCCCGGCGGAAGAGAGTGGCCTGCGCCGCTCGATGGCCAAGGAGTGGTTCGCCAAGGCGGAGGAGTCCGAGGCGGGCGGCGACAAGCCGGCGGCCGTGCGCCGGTACGCTTGCTCGCTGAACCTGACGCCCCACCCTTCGACGGCATACAACCTCGGCACGGTCGCCGAGAAGAGCGGCGACTGGTCGATGGCGATCGAGGGCTTTCGCGCCTACCTGAAGCTTTCGCCCGAGGCCCCCGATCGCCCCACCATCGAAGCGCGCGTCGTCGCGCTCGAGGCGAAGCTCGCCGAGCTGCGCAAGGACCTGACGGCCAAGAGCGCAAATGCGAACGCCCCGGGCACGCCATCGATGGTCCCGGGCGCGCCCGCGCCGGCGGCGCCCCCCGTTGCGACGGCGCCGCCATTGCCGTTCCCCGCGCCGCCCCCCGCGAACGCCAGCGCGCACGGTCGACACGTCGCCGGCTGGATCCTGCTCGTGACGGCCGCGACGACAGCGAGCACCGGGCTCGCCCTGAATCTCATCGCGCGCTCAAAGGTCGACGAGTGCTATCGACAGTGGGGCGCGACCGCGGAGGCGGCGGCCCTCGACCGCTGCGACGAAGCGAAGCCCTTCGCCTACGGCTCGTACGCGCTGTTCGCCGCGGGCGGCGCGCTCGGCGCGACGAGCCTCGTGCTGCTCTTGTGGCCCTCGGCCAGGACGAGCGACGAGACGGCGCCGCCAGAGACCCAGGTGTCGTTCGTCCCCTCGTTCGTCCCCTCGTTCGTCCCTACGGCGGGCGGTGGCGAGGCCGTCATTTCGGGTCGTTTCTAACCGGGCTGCTAGCCCTTCAAAATCGGCGCGCGGGCGGCTACGCTGAGCAGGTCATGAAGGTCGCCGCCGGTCTCAGCATTCGCATCGACTACGAGCTGTCCGTCAAAGGCGGCGACGTCATCGAATCGTCGACGCGCAGCGGACCGCTCACCTACGTCCACGGGCAAGGCCGCATGCTGCCCGCGCTCGAGAGCCGACTCGTCGGGCTGTCTCCCGGCGACGAGAAGCGCGGCGAGATCCCCGCGCGCGAGGCCTTCGGCACCGAGGAGTCGATGCCGGTCAAGGAGATGGCGCGCAAGGACTTCCCGAAGGACGCGAAGCTGGAGGCGGGCTCCGTGTTCGAGGCCAAGGGTCCGGGGGGCGCGCCCCTCCGCTTGAAGATCGTCTCGGCGACGGGAGACGTCGTCAAAACGAGGCTCCTCCACCCCCTCGTGGGGCGCGACCTCGCGTTTCGCGTGAAGGTCCTCGCCGTCACCGACACGAGCCGTCCGCCGCCGCCCCCGGGGGTCGTCGAGCTCGACGCCGACGATCTCAAGGAAGGTTAGAGCCGCGCGGTCCCCGCCCTCGTTGGGTTGGAGCGGCACGCGCGCCCGCCCCGCGCGCTCAGCGGGACTTGCGGCGGCGGCGCACGACGACTGCCGTCAGCGCGAGGAGGAGCAGCGCGCCGCCCGAGCTGTTTCCACCAGCGGCGTTGCAGTGGCAGCCGCCGCCGGCGATGTAGCCACCCGGATTGTTGACGTTGACCCCCGGCGTGCCGCCTTTTCCTCCGGATCCGTCGGTGCCGCCCGCGCCTCCCGCGCCGTCGGCGTCAGCGTCGACATCGGCGTCGGGGGCCTCGGGCGTCGCGTCCGCGACGGCATCGGAGCTCGCCGCGTCGACGGGGACGTCCCCGCTCACGTCGGTTTGCGCGGGCGCATCCGTGGCGTCGACGCCGGCGTCGGACCGCCCATCGGACGTGGCGTCGACGGCGGCGTCCGAGCCCCCGTCGATGCCTCCATCGCCCGCCGGACCACACGTGCCGATGTCCGCGCCCGTCGTCGCGCAGACGAGTGACGCCGGGCATCCGTTGCCGCCCGTCTCTCGGCAGCCCGGGACGCAGCGGTCCGTCGTCGCGTCACACACGCGCCCCGACGTCGTGCCGCCGCAGTCCGCGTCCGTCGCGCAGCCGCAGGAATCACCCGCGACACAGCGGGCGCCGCCGAGATCCGTGCGGCACGCGCTCTGATTGGTCGGCGTGCACTCGACGCAGGTCTTCGTGTCCCCCGAGCAGACGAACGGCGCGCCGCAGTCGGTGTCGACGAGGCACTGCACGCACCGGGTGAAGCCCTCCATCGTGTCGCAATGGCTGGTCGGCGACGCGCAGTCGGCGTCGGCCGTGCATGCCGTCGCCGCCTCGCAGTGGCCCAGGCCAGCGACGACGCCGACGCAGCTCTGCCCCGTGGGGCAGCCATTCCGTCCGGGCCCGCAGCCCGCGACGCAGAACCCGTTCGGCCCGCTGCAGACGACGCCCGAGTCGACCGCGCCGCACGCCACGTCGCCCGCGGCCCCCGCGCAGCCGCACAGGCCGGTCGACGGGAGGCACTGCGGCTGCGGACCGCCACAGGACGCGGCGCTCGTCGACGAGCACTCCGTGCAGGCGCCCGCGAGCGGCCCCGTCGTCTGGCAGGCGGGGTGCGCGGGATCGGGGCAGCTCGGCGCGCCGTCGGCCGCGCAGCCGACGCACGTGTTCGTCGTCCCCGAGCAGACGGGCGTCGTGCCGCCGCAGTCGGCGTTCGCGAGGCAACCCACGCAGACGCCGCCGCCACCCGTCGTGTCACACAGGGGCGTCGAGGCGGCGCAGCGGCTCGTGTCGGTGGGCGTGCACACGGCGCACGCGCCCGTGTTGAGGCACACGGGGAACTTCGGATCGCAGTCGGCGCTCGACCCGCAGGCGCCGCACGTGTGAAGGCCGGTGTCGCAGAGGGGCCGCGTGCCGGCGCAGTCGGTGCTCGCGACGCACTCGACGCAAGCGTCGGTCGTCGTATCGCAGACCTTGCCGGCTGCGGCGCACACGCCTGGCTTGCCGGCGGCGCAGGGCTGGCACACGCCGCCCGCGGCGCAGACGGGCGCCGCGACGCCGCAGTCTCCGTCGGTGACGCACGCGCGACACGTGTGCGTCGTGCCGTTGCACACGGGCGTCGCGCCGCTGCAGTCGGCCGACGCGAGGCACGCCGCGCAAACGCCGCCCGTCACATCGCAAAGCGGAGTCGCGCCCGTGCACGCCACCTTGTTCGTCGCCGAGCACGCGCCACAGGTCCCGCTCGGCTGGCAGGCGGCGGTCGCGCCGGAGCACTCGCCGTCGGCGACGCAGCCGCGGCAGACATGCGTCGTGCCGTCGCACACGGGGCTCGTCGACTGGCACTGCGTGGCCGCGAGGCACGCGACGCAGGTTCCCGTCGCCGAATCGCACGTGGGCTTCGTCGTCACGCACGCCGTCGCGTTCGTGACCGAGCACGCGCCGCACGCGCCCGAGGGCTGGCAGGCCGGCGTCGCGCCGCCACAGTCCGCGTCGGCGCCGCACGCGCGGCAGGTGCTCGTGCCGGCGTCGCAGACGGGCTTGGTGCCACCGCATTGAGTAGCCGTCGTGCAGACGGTGCAGGTTCCCGAGGCGGCGTCGCAGGTCGTGACAGCGCCCGTGCACAAGGTCGTGTTCGTCGTCGAGCAGACGCCGCACGTGCCCGAGGGCTGGCAAGCGGGTGCGGCGCCGCCGCACTCGCCGTCGCCCGCGCAGCCGCGGCACACGTGGGTCGTCGTGTCGCAGGTCGGTTTGCCGCCGCCGCATTGAGCGTTCGTGAGACAACCCACGCAGGTCGCCGTCGCGACATCGCACACCGACGTCGCGCCCACGCAGCGCGAGCTGTTCGTCGCAGAGCACTGACCGCAAGCGCCGCCCGCCTGACAGGCCGGCGTCGCGCCCGCGCAGTCGACGTCGCCCGCGCACGCGCGACAGGTGTGCGTCGTCGTGTTGCACGTCGGCGTCGCGCCCGCGCAGTCGGGGCTCGCGAGGCAGGCGACGCAGCTGCCCGTCGCGACGTTGCAGACGCCGGTCGCTCCGGCGCATTGGGTCTTGTTCGTCGCGGAGCAGGCTCCACACGTGCCGGAAGGCTGGCAGGCGGGCGCGCCGCCGCCACACTCACCGTCGGTCGTGCACGCCCGGCAGGTGTGCGTCGTACCGTCGCAGAACGGGATCCCGCCCGCGCAGTCCGCGGAGGCGACGCAGCCAACGCAGATTCCCGTCGTCGTCTGGCAGATCGAGGTCGGCCCCGCGCACTGGCTCTTGTTCGCCGCCGAGCATTCGGCGCACGCGCCCGAGGGCTGGCAGGCCGGCGTGCCGCCGCCGCACTCGCCGTCGCCCGAGCACGCGCGACACGCGTGCGTCGTAAAATCGCAGATGGGCGACGCCCCCCCGCACTGCCCCGACCCGAGGCAGCCGACGCACACGCCGCTCACGGCGTTGCACACGGGCGTCGTGCCCGCGCAGGTCGCGGCGTTCGTCGCCGAGCAGGCGCCGCAGGCGCCGTTCGGCTGGCACGCCGGCGTCGTACCGCCGCAGTCCGCGTCGGCGGCGCACGCGCGGCAAGAGTGCGTCGTCGTGTTGCAGGTGGGCGTCGTGCCCGCGCACGTCGTGTTCGCGATGCAGGCGACGCACGTCGCCGACGTGGCGTCGCACGCAGGCGTCGCGCCCGTACACAAGGACCCGTTCGTCGCCGAGCAGATGCCGCACGCGCCGCCCGCTTGGCAAGCGGGCGCCGAGCCGCCGCAGTCGGCGTCGACGGCGCACGCACGACAGGTGTGCGTCGCCGGGTTGCAGGTCGGCGTCCCGCCCGCACAGTCGGCGTTGAGCACGCAGGCGACGCAGGTGGCGCCGACGGTGTCGCACACCGTCGTCGCGCCCGCGCACAGCGTCGTGTTCGTCGCCGAGCACTGACCACACGACCCCGAGGGCTCGCAGGCCGGCGCGTTGCTGCCGCACTCGCCATCGGCGGCGCACCCACGACACACGTGCGTCGCGAGGTTGCACACGGGCGTCGCGCCGCCGCACGTCGCGTTCGTCGTACACGCGACGCACGTCCCGGCGGTCGTGTCGCACGAAGGCGTCCCGCCCGAGCATTTGCTGACGTTCGTGGCCGAGCACGCGCCGCACGCGCCCGTCGGCTCGCACGCCGGCGTCGCGCCTCCGCAGTCGACGTCCCCCGCGCACCCGCGACAGGAATGCGTCGTCGTGTTGCAGACCGGCGTCGCGCCCCCGCAGTCGGCGTTCGCGACGCAGCCCACGCACGCGCCCGTCCCGACGTTGCACACCGCGGTCGAGCCCGTGCACTTCGACGCGTTCGTGGCCGAGCACGCGCCGCACGCGCCCGTCGGCTCGCACGCCGGCGTCGCGCCTCCGCAGTCGACGTCCCCCGCGCACCCGCGGCATACGTGCGTCGTCGTGTTGCACAGGGGAGTCCCGCCCCCGCAGTCGACGCTCGCGAGACAGCCCACGCACGTCCCCGTCGTCGTTTGACACACGACCGTCGCACCGCCACAGGCCGTCGTGTTCGTCGACGAGCATTGGCCACACGCACCCGTCGGCTCGCAGGCCGGCGTCGTGCCCCCGCACTCCCCGTCGCCGCCGCACGCGCGGCAGGTGTGCGTCGCCGTGTTGCACACGGGCGTCGCGCCTGCGCACTGCGCGTTCGTCACGCATGGCACGCACGTCCCGGCCGCCGCGTCGCAGACGGGCGTCGCGCCCCCGCACTTGCTCGCGTTCGTCGCCGAGCACTGCCCGCAGGCGCCGTTCAGCTCGCACGCGGGCGTCGCGCCGCCGCACTCGCCGTCGCCCGCGCACCCGCGGCACGTCTGCGAGGCCCCGTTGCAAATGGGCGTCGCGCCCCCGCAGGTGGCGCTCGTGAGGCATCCCACGCACGTCTGCAACGTCGTATTGCACACGGGCGTCGCGCCCCCGCAGGCGTTGCCGTTCGTCGTCGAGCACTGGCCGCACGCACCCGACGGCTCGCAGGCCGGCGTCGTGCCCCCGCACTCGCCGTCGCCGCCGCAGCCGCGGCACACGTGCGTCGTCGTGTTGCACACCGGCGTCCCGCCGCCGCACTGAGCGTTGGTCACGCACGAAGCGCAGGTGCCGGTCGACGTGCTGCACACGGGCGTCGCGCCCGTGCACTGCGTGTTGTTCGTCGCCGAGCAAACGCCGCAGGCGCCCGTGGGCTCGCACGCGGGGGTCGCGCCGTGGCAGTCGACGTCGCCCGCGCACGTGCGGCACGTGCTCGTCGTCGTGTTGCAGACGGGCGTCGTCCCGCCGCACGCGCTCGCGTTCGTCGACGAGCACTGACCGCAAGCCCCCGACGCCTCACAGGCCGGCGTCACGCCCCCGCACTGACCGTCGCTCGCGCAGCCCGCGCACGTGTGCGTCGTCCCGTTGCAGATCGGCGTCGTGCCGCTGCAGTCCGCGTTCGCCGTGCACCGCACGCACGTGCCCGTCGTCGTCTCGCACACGGGCGTCCCCCCCGAGCACTTCGTCGTGTTCGTCGACGAGCATTGGCCACACGCGCCCGACGCCTCACAGGCCGGCGTCGCGCCGCCGCACTGACCGTCGTTCGCGCAGCCGCCGCACGTGTGCGTCAGACCGTTGCAGATCGGCGTCGTCCCGCTGCAGTCCGCGTTCGCCGTGCACCGCACGCACGTCCCCGTCGTCGTCTCGCACACGGGCGTCCCCCCGACACACGCCGTCCCGTTTCCGAGCGAGCACTGGCCGCACGCGCCCGAAGGCTCGCAGGCAGGTGTCACGCCCCCGCACTCGCCGTCGCCGCCGCACCCGCGACAGGTCAGGAACGCCGGATCGCAGATGGGCGACGCGCCGGCGCAGTCACCGTTCGCGAGACAGCCGACGCACGTCTTCGTCGTGGGGTTGCAGTCGGGCGTCGCGCCGCCGCACGTGGCGTTCGTGACGCAGCCGACGCACGTCGCGGTGCCCGTATCGCAGGCGGGCGTCGTGCCTCCGCAGTGGGCGGCGTTCGTCGCCGAGCACTCGCCACACGCGCCGCTCGCCAAGCACACGGGCGTCGTCGAGGCGCACTCGGCGTCGGCGGCGCACGCGCGACACGTGTGCGAGCTCGAGTCACAACGCGGCTTCGTCCCCGAGCAGTTCGTGTCCAACAGACATCCCACGCAGGCGTGCGGCGACACCGTCGTGAGGCAGAACGGCGTCGCCCCGGAGCAGTCGGAGTTCTGCGCGCACGCATCGATGATGATGGGCGTCGGCGTCGGCGTGCCGCCGTTTCCGCTTCCGTTGGACTGGTAGTCGGTCGCGGGCGCGCCCGCCTGACCGGACGCCGTGATGATCGCCTGGTTCTCGATGAGGCCCGTCACCAAGGAGTTCACGACGACGCGAAACGCGACCGTCGTCTGCGCGCCGATGCCCATCGCGCCGCCCACCGCGGCCGTCGCCCCCGTGCCGAGCCGGACGCGCACCGTGCGCGTGCCCGAGATGTACTCGCCCTGGTCATCGCCCGTCGCGTCGGTCTTCACGCCCGTATTGGGACCCGCCGTCACGCGGATCGATCCGGGCACGAAGGTCAGCCCGGCGGGCAACTGGTCGTTGAGGATCGTGTTCGTCGCGCCGTCGTTGCCGTTGTTCGTCGCTGAAATCGTGTACTCGACCGTGTCGCCGGGCAGCACCGCGCCGCCCGGGTGCGACGCGAGATCGGTCACCGTCTTCGTCGCCCCACCGAAATCGGGCTTGTACGTCGAGATCGAAGTGATGAAGGCGCCGAGCAGATAGAAATCCTGGTTCGTCGACGCCGTGATCGTCGCGCTCGACTGACCTTGCGCCAGGCGCGCCGTCACATCGACGACGTCGAGGTCCATGCCCGACACGCTGCGCGCGCCGCCCGTGAGACGCGGCAGATCGCCGGCGTTCGAGACGGCGGCGCCCAAGAACGAGCGCGTGCCGTTGAAGAAGTTGTTGACCGGATTGAGCGCGTTCGAGAGCTGGACCCCGTTGAACGACAACGAATCGCCCGTGAGCTGATCGTCGCCCTCGTAGGTGATGACGCCCAACTTGGCGTCGAAGCCGGCGATGGGCACGAGGAACCCCGTGAGTGACACGGTGACCGAGGGCCCGTTCGAGTTGATGAGATCGAGCCCGTCAAAGATAGTCAGGTTGCGCGGCGGATCGGTCGGCAACGAGTAGAAGACGACCATCGACCAGCCCGTGTAGACCGTGTCGTTGTTGAGGTTGATGAGGTTGATGCCGTCGACGCCGCTGATGCGGTACTGGCCGACGCCGTTCGTCTGCACGAGCGCGGTCACGTCGGCCGTCGACTGGTAGTACGTCTGCGGCGTCGACGACGTCGCCGTCGCCGACGCGTCAGCCGTGACGGTCGACGTGAAGGCGCCGGTGCCGACACGATCGACCGTGACCGTCGTGTCGGCCGTCGCGCGGACGGCGCTCCAGTACAGGCGCGCGTACGTGATCGTCGCGCCCGCCGGGATCGCAAGGACGGCCGTGCTGCGGGCGTTCGCGAGCGCGATCGAGGTGTCCGCGTTGGCGGCCGGCGTGGCGTCCTCGGAACGCCAAAAAACGTCCGGCGCCGTGTCCGTCGTGTTCGTCCCGCAAGCGCCCACCGTTCCAAAGACGGGCGCGGGAACCCCGGCGCCGCAGTTCTGTCCCAGCGTGTTGCCGAGAAGGACGAAGTTGCCTTTCTGATCGACCTGAAAGCGCAGCGCCGCCGCGCGCGCGACGCCCACGCACGCGAAGACGCCCACGAAAGCGACGGCCCAGGCCGCGAGCGCCCGGCGCGCCCGCGGACTAAGGCTCGGCACCGGGGCCCTCGACGATGTGGATCTCGACGCGCCGGTTCTCCGTACGGCCCTCGTCCGTCTGGTTGGTTGCGATCGGGCGTTCCTGTCCGTACCCGGCGCTCGTGAGGCGCTTCTTGCCGATCCCGTGCTTGGTCAACCACTTCATGACGGACGCCGCTCGGCGCTGACTGAGTTTCTTGTTGGCGCGGGCCTTCCCCTGCGTGTCGGTGTGGCCCTCGATCCTCAACTTCTTGATCTCGGGATTTTCGTCCAAAAGCTTCACGATGCCCGTGAGGATGTAGTCGCTCTCCTGCAAGATCACGGCGCTGTTGGTCTTGAACTTCACCTGCTCGCGGATGCGGATCTGCCCGCCCTGGATGACGACGATGGGACAGCCGTTGCGTTTCGGGTCTTCGTGACGCGGACCGGGAGCGTCAGGGCACGCGTCGTCGGGATCGAAGATCCCGTCGCCGTCGCGGTCCGTGGGGGGCGGAGGCGGAGGAGGTGGTGGCGGAGGTGGGGGCACAGGCGGCCGCGGCGGTGGCGCGGGAGGACGCGGCTTTGGTGGCGGCGGCGCTGGGAGCGCAGGGGGCGGGGGCTCGACGACCCGCGGCGCGGGAGGCGCGAACGCGGGGAAGAACTGCAACGACGTGACGAAGCGCCACGCCGGCGAGCCCGCGCCGTCGGTGAGCCCCGGCGCCGCGCCGAGGCCGAGCGACCAATCGCGCGCGACGGCCAGGTGCAGTCCGAAGAGCACCTCGACGGGAGAGGCCCCGGGCTTGCCGAAGTCCGCACCCGTCGCCGGCGTGCTCGCGTAGAGCTCGG